>JBLNGH010000234.1:0-5988 GCA_050264575.1 Acidobacteriota bacterium
ATCGCGACGGCCTGCGCGTCGGGGCGCCAGCCGAGCGGACCGTGCGGCGCTGTGATCGATGGCGTGCCTTCGCGATCCGGCTCCGGCCAGCTGAACGTATACACGCGGCCGTTGACGAGGAGCAGATCCGCGGGTTCGGAAGCATTGCCGCCGCAGGCGCCGGCCAGGACGGCGACGAGCGTGAGAACGAAGAGGATCGGAATCCGCGTCATGACGGCTGCTCGACCGGCGCGGTCGGCCTCGCCCATGTTCTCACCGTTGCCCCTGGATTCAGAATGCTGGTATCTGATTGGTATTCTCAGGTTATGCAAAGGCCCCGGAAGACCACTGTTGAAGTGCCGTCGGACCTGCTCAGGAAGGCCCAACGGGCGACCGGCATGGGCATTACGCAGACTGTCCGCGCCGGTCTGCAAGTCGTCGCGGCATCGCAGGCCTACGCGCGGCTCCGGCAGTTGCGAGGAAGAGGACGGCTGTTGAGGACATTGGCGGACCTCAAGGCCGACAGATGATCGCCGCGTGCACAAGGGGGCGGAGGGCGCGTTCTTTTGGGGAACGCTGGCGAGCGCTGAGCGGCACGCCGCGGCCTGTCTGTCAGGACCTTCGCGCACGCCGCTTGCGCAACGCCTGCGCCGATATCCTACGCTTCGGCAGCTTCGCTTTGACCAGCTCGTACGACGTCTTCACAAGTCGTTCCCGATCGCGCCGGCCGAGCGCCGTGCCCAGCTCCGGCTCCTGCACCCACATCGCGCGCGCCATGTAGGGCGCCGGAATCAATCCCGGCTGCTCGATCAGCTCGGCAAACGTCTCAGGTGTGCATTTGAACGCGATCTGGTGCGGCGGTTCGAGGCAGACGACGCAGAACATCTTCCCGCCGATCGTGAAGACCAGATCGTTGCCCCACTTCACGTCCTCACCGACGTCGGCCAGCGACCGGCAGAATTCACGCACATGAGCGAGAGACATCGGAGTGAAATGATACGCGCATCGATCTATCGCTTTATCGATCTATCGATCTATTGAAAAGCTTCGCGGTCCTTGAGCTATCTGACCGGCGGCGCAAGTGTTGCGCCTAGAAGGGGGTAGAATCGGCCTGCAAGCTCTCTAAAGTCGATTCCTGCCTTAGGAGAATGCTTATGGCGACGCTCAAAGCGATTGGGTTGATCCTTCTCGGCGCGGCGACGGCTGTAGTCGTCATGCCTGGAACGAAACGAGTCCAAGCTCAAGAGCAAAGTGCCAGTCCGGTCTGCACTCTGCCAGGCCAGGTCAAGTACTCAGCCGGAGCGCTCGTGCGGCACGAAAATCAAGTCTATCGGTGCTTCTTCGTCTACGGAGAGGAATTGAAGCCCGGCGGTGTCGCGTGGATCAAGATGGAACCGACCTTTGCGCCGAAAGAGGGCCGATAAATCGAGAGCCGCCGCAGCCGGCTTGGGCGACCGTCTTGACGGGCGCGCGAACAGATAGCATGATCTCTGCTCATCCAATAGATCGATAGATCGATCGACCGATAGATCGATTCCCTGAGGTAGGCCCATGGCTCGGCAGCGCGCTACGGTCACTCTCCCGGTCTCTATCTTTGCAATAGTTGCCGCGATAGTTCTCCCAGGGCTCAAGGCCGAGGCGGAGCAGGAGCAAGCTAGCCCCGATCCGAAATTCACGGCCGCCATGCAGAAAGGGGAAGCCGCCTTGAAGTCACGCCGCTTCGAGGAAGCGCTCGACGCATTCAAGGAGGCCAATGCCACGCAGAACAAGACCTCCGCAGCGGCGTTCCATGGCCTCGGCCGCGCCTACCACGGGCTCGGCGCGTTCAAGAGCGGCGCCGACAGCTGCGCCGAAGGACTGAAGTACGTCGGGAGCGACAAGCGGATGGAAGCGCTGCTCCACAACCAGCGCGGCATGAACCTGTTCGGGCTCGCCGACAAAAACACGGCCAAGGAGATCAAGGACGCCGAAGCCGAGTTCCGATCGGCGCTCGTCATCCCCGACGCGCCTCCAATCGCGTGGTACAACCTCGGCGTCGTGCTCCTCAAGCAGAGCCGCGACCAGGAAGGCCTTGTCGCGCTGCAGACCTACGTCGAGAGCGGCGTGCGCGCGCCGGAGATCGATCTCGCCAAGAAAATGATCGAGAACCCGCGCCGCGGCCGCGAGAACTTCGCGCCCGACTACGCGTTCGCATCGCTCAAAGGCGACTACGTCAGCTCGAAAGAGCTGGCCGGCAAAACCGTGCTGCTCGACTTCTGGGGCACGTGGTGCGGCCCGTGCCGGGCGGCGACGCCCGATCTCGTCCGCCTCTACAAGAAGTTCAAGGACGAACCGTTCGCGATGCTCGGCATCAGCTCCGACGCGCCCGGCGACCGCGAGAAGTGGGTCGAGTACATCGACAAGACCAAGATGGACTGGCCGCAGTTCCTCGATCTGAACCGCCAGATCATCCGCTCGTTCCAGGTCACCAGCTATCCAACCTACGTCGTCATCGACACCGAAGGAATCGTGCGGATCCGCAAGTCCGGCTGGGGCATGGGCACCATCAACGATCTCGAGGGCGCGATCAAGAAGAGCATGAAGGACGCCGCGCCGAAAACGCTGGCGCGAGGCATAGATCGATAGATCGATTCCCGCGTCAGATTCGCAGTGACAGCATCGGATCGGTCTTCGACGCGCGGCGGGCGGGCACCCAGTTCGCGAGCAGTGCCGCGACGAGAAGGGTGAGGGTCGCCACTCCGAGGACGAGAGGATCGGCAGGCGAGACGCCGAACAGCAGATCACCCAGCAGTCTCGCGAGCGCGATCGCGGCGGCGACGCCAAGCACGACACCGACCAAAACGGCGCGCGTGCTGGTGCGCATGACCGCGCCAAAGATGTCGCCGGGCCGCGCGCCGATCGCCAGCCGAATCCCAATCTCACGCGAACGCTGGCTGACCAGGTAGGACGTCACGCCGTACGTGCCGCCGAGCGCCAGGATCAGCGCCATTACCGCAAAGATCGCGAGCATCCAGGAATAGAGCGCGCGGCCGCGGAGCGAATCCGCAACCGCCTGGTCCATCGTCTTGACGCGGAACAGCGGCAGGTCGGGATCGACCTGCTGAACGACCTTGCGGGCGGTTTCCGTGAACGCCTCTGGATTCCCCGTGGTTCGCACGGTGACCGCAAGGTCCAGCCGCTGCGGCCACGAGATCGGAAAATACACGCCGGGCCGCATCGGGCGCTCGAAGCCGTAGTGCTTGACGTCCTTCGTGACGCCGACGACGGGCATCCATTCCGGCTTGTCGCTACGGAAGCTCAATCGCCTGCCGATCGGATCGGCGACACCCGGCCAGAAGGTTTTCGCGAACGTCTCGTTCACGATCACGACGAGGGGCGCGTTCTGCCGCCGATCGGCGGCGTTGAAGAACCGGCCGCTCTTGAGTCGAATGCCCATCGCCTCGAAGTAGCCCTCGGTCGCCATGCGCGTCAACGTGACGGGATCGGGATCGCCGGCCTTCTTCGGCGCCGCGCCCTCGATGCGGTAGAACATCCCCATGTGGCAGTTGAGCATCGGCGGACACGTGTTCGCGCCTGCGGCTGTCACGCCGGGTTGAGCTCGGAGCCGCGTCAGGAGATCGTCCCAGAACGCCAGCCTGATCTCGTGCTTCTCGTACTTCGGCGTCGGCAACGCCAGACGGAACGTCAGGACGTGATCCGGCGAGAAGCCGGGATCGATGCTGCTGACCTTGCCGAACGCGCGATAGAGCAGCCCGCCGCCGACGATGAGAATCGTCGCGAGCAGGAATTCGGCCCCCACCAGCCATGTCAGCGTCCGTCGTCCCCGCGGCGACGTCGTCGAGCCGGCGACCGTGTCGGTCATGGCGCTGCGAACATCGCCGCGCACCGCGTGGAGCGCCGGCGCCCAGCCGAACAGCAGCGTCGCCAGGAGCGAGAGCCCGATTGAGAACGCCAGCACGCGTCCGTCGAGGCTGAAGTTCGCCCATCGGGGCAGCTGCGTGTCGAGCGCGGCGACGAGCGCGGAGAGGGCGGCGCGGCCGGCAATCGTGCCGGCGAGACCGCCGATGGCCGCCATGATCAGGTTCTCGACGAAGAGCTGACGGATGAGCCGGGCGCGGCCGGCGCCAATCGCGAGCCGGATGCCGATCTCCCGGCGGCGGGCGATGGCGCGCGCGAGCATGACGCTTGCGACGTTCGCGCACGCGACGATGAGAAGCAGCGCGACCGAGCCGGCGATGGGCGGAATGGCCGAACGCGAGCCCTCCACGAGCACGTCGCGCAACGGACGGACGAAGGGCGAGACGGTCTTGTCCTTGTCGCGAACGGCCCAGACCGCTTCGTGCGTACGCAGGAGATCGGCCTCGGCCTGCTGCACGGTGACGCCGGGCTTCAGCCGGCCGATCCCGCTCGACCCGTAGCTCTCGCCCTGCTGTTGGGGATCGCCGGCGTACGGCACGAAGAATAAGGCATCGTCGGGAAACTCCGCGCGCGCCGGCAGCACGCCGACGATGGTCCACGGCTCGCCGTCGAGACGCAGCGAGCGGCCGACGACATTCTGATCCGCGCCGAATCGGGTGCGCCACAACCGCTCCGAGAGCACGACCGCGCGCGGCCCTTTTGGCCGATCTTCTTCGGGCGTGAACATGCGGCCGAGAATCGGCTGCACGCCGAGAACCGTCGCGAAATCGCGCGTGACCTGGGCGCCCACGATGCGCTCCGGCCGCTGGTCGTCGGCGAGATTGAACGCCTGGCCGTCGTAGAGCGCGATCGCCTCGAACGCGCGTTGATGCTCGTGCCACTCCCAGAAGTCCGGGTAATTGATGCCCACGACGTCGAGATTCCAGCGCGGCGCCTTCTCGTTGAAGAACACGAGGCGGTCCGGATGATCGAAGGGAAACGGCCGCAGCAGCAGCGCGTTGACCAGACTGAAGACGACGATGTTGGCCGCAATGCCGAGCGCGAGCATCGTGACGACGAGGCCGGTCGCGAGCTTCTGGCGGCGGAATGAGCGAAGGGCGTAGCGGACGTCGGTGCCGAACATGAGAGGGCGCCTTTCTGAAGGGACGGCGCGCCGCGGCGTGAAGCAGGCGCGCACGGATGCGGAACCGAGATCAGTGGCCGCGCGCACCCACACGCTGGCCCTCGCGACCGGGCCCGCGGCTCGTGCCTGCCGCCAGATGTGGACGAACGCCTCTTCCATTTCGGCCGCGTGTCTCTCGCGCAACCATGCGGGTGCGATCCAGAGGAGGCGGCGGTACCGGCGTCGCGTCACCTCGTCAGTGACGGTCATACGTTCTGCCGCCGGTTGATCGCGCGGGCCAGACGCACGAGATCGGCCAGCCGCTGCGTTTCCGCGTCGAGCGCGCTTCGTCCGCTGCGGGTGATGCCGTAATAGCGCTTGCGTTCACTCGCGTCCGGACGCCGGTTCTCGTCGTCGATCTCCTCGATCCATCCGAGGTCGGCCAGTTCTTCGAGCGAGCCGTACAAGGTGGCCGGCCACAACCGGATGCCGCCGTGGGAGGATTCGCGGACGTCGCGGGCGATCGCCAGTCCATGGCGCGCGCCGCCGGCAAGCGAGAGCAGGATGTGGTACCAGCGCGCTTTCATCGACTGCGGCATGGCCGTGAATTATATTAATCAAGATAATACTGTTCAAGACTATTCACGCGCGATCCGGATCGGGTCGCTGTCACAGGTTTGTCACAATCTGTCGCTGAACGGCGGCCGGAGGGTCGTCGTAGTACGGCTCGGGCATCCCGTTTGTCGGATCGCGCGCTGTTTACCTTACGACGCGCGGACCGGTCCAAATATCCAATGGGTGTGTTGTCTCCGAGAACGCCGCTGGGCGTCGCGCTTGCTGCGATCGCGGCCTTTGCCGCCGCCCAACTCTCGATTTCCGCGCAACAGACGGCCGCCTGCCGCGTCCTCGGCAAGGCGACGAGCACGGCCAGGATTCTTCCCGGCGTCTCCATCGTCGTCCGCCAGGGCGAAAAGATCGTCGCCGCGACG
>JBLNGH010000235.1:0-6035 GCA_050264575.1 Acidobacteriota bacterium
CGAGCAGCTGCTCGCGCGCCTGAAGCCGATGTTCTTCGACGCGGCGTTCGAGCAGGCTGTGGCGGCGAAGGCCAGCAGCGCGAGAAGGAATCGTTTGGACATGATCAATGGTAACGGGACGGGGGGGTTTTCCACAGATCTGTGGCAAAACCTCCGTCCCCCTACTTCAGCACGACGACGGGATTGACCCGGGAGGCGCGGCGTGCGGGCAGGTACGTGGCGAGCGCAGCGGCAGCGCACATCACGACGGCTGCCAGCAGGAACGTCATGGCGTCGGCAGGCGCCAGACCGAACAGGAACCCTGAAATGAGCCTCGAGATGACCGCGGCAGCCGCGGTGCCGATCGCCACGCCGACGAGGCACAGGGCCAGCGCCTCGCGAACGAAGAGCCACCGCACATTCGGCGGGCGCGCGCCAAGTGCAATCCGGATTCCGATTTCCTTCACACGCAGGGTTGTGGCGTGCGACATCGCACCGTAGATTCCCAGTGTGGCGAGCACGAGCGCCAGCCCGCCGAGGACGGCCCGCAGCGCGCTGGCCGCCCGCTGCTTGTCGACGCTCCGGCTGATGACTTGCGCGAACGTACGGACGTCGACCACCGGCATCTGCGGATCGAGTGATCGCATCACGGCTTCGACGGCGGACAGCGCCGCGGCCGACCCGGCGCGTCCGCGGGCGACGATCGTCAGCGACGGCGACGGCGTCTGCGATAGCGGCAGGTAGACATAGCTCGCCGGCGACTCGGTCAGCTCGTCATAGCGTGTCGTGCGGACAACGCCGACGACCTCGCGCCAGGACTCACCCGGATCCACCAGCCGCATGCGCTGACCGATCGGATTGGCGCCGGGCCACAATCTATCTGCGAGCTTTGCGTTCACGATCGCGACCGGCGGCGACGTGCGCGTATCGAGCGGACTGAAATCGCGGCCGCGCGTGAGCGCGATCCTCATCGTGTCGAAGTACGCGGGCGAGACGGCAGCGCGGAACACGACGACCTCGTCCCCGTCGGCTTCGGCGCCGGGTCGCACGACGGCCGTCCCAAACATCCGGCCGCCGAGCGGCAGCGACGTGGTGAGCGCGGATGATTCGATCGGCGGCATCGCACGCGTTCGTTCGAGCAGGTCGCGGATGAAAATCTCGCGCGCGAGAGGCGGGTATCCCTGCAGCGCCAGATCGAACGACATCGTCGCGCCGTCGCGCGCGTCGAACCCGGGATCGACGCGAAGCGCCTTCGTCAGGCTGCCCAGAAAGAGTCCGGCGACGACGATCAGCACAACGGACACCGTCACCTGGCCGACAAGCAGGACGTTGCGGAGACGATGACGTCGGCGGCCGAGCGCGAACGTAATCCCTTCCTCCTTTAGCGTCGGCGCCAGCGCCGGCCTGCTCGCGACGAACGCCGGGATCACCCCGAAGAAAAGCGCGGTCGCGAGGCTCACAAGCAAGGTCGCGGCGAGGACCGTCCCGTCGATGCGAAACTCGTCGAGAATCGCCGCCGGCAGCTGGCCGGCCCCGCCGATGATGGCGGTGAGCACGCGGGCCAGCACGATGCCGACCGTCCCGGCGCCGATCGCAAGCATCAGCGATTCGACCAGCAGTTGCCGGATGATCCGTGCGCGTGAAGCGCCGAGCGCACGCCTGAGCGCCAGCTCCCTCCGACGATCCACGCCGCGCGCGAGCAGGAGATTTGCCGCATTCGCGCCGGCGACGATGAGGACCAGCGCCGGCACGATCATCAGCAGTCCGAGCACCTGGCCGATTTCTTCGCGGTCGCCGGGAAACATACTGCCTGCGACTGCCGCAACCTGCAGCCTGGCTGGTGGCCTGGTCGACGCAACCGCCTCGCCGGTCGCCCACGTCATTGCGCGCACCGCGGTGTCGGCCCTGGCGATTGAAATTCCTGGCGCGAGCCGGGCAATCGTCCGCACCCAGCTCGATCCCGGCTCGGTCAACCACGTCCGATCGAAATCAGGCAGGACCTGTTCGATCATCGCCATCGGAACCCAGACGGATGGGAGAGGGTCGTCGATCTCCAATCCCCCGAACCCGGGAGGCGCCACGCCAACCACCACGAATGGATGTCCGTTGATCGTGATGGGCCTGTTGACGATGGCGGGATCGCCGGCATAGCGCCTGATCCAGAGCGCGTGGCTCAGGACCGCCACTGGGTTCGCGCCGGGCACGACATCCTCGTCAGGATGAAACGTCCGTCCCTGAGCCAGGCGTACGCTCAGTACATCGAAGTAGTTGGCGGACACGACGGCTCCGCGTGCGCGTTCGGGACCGCCATCGCCGAGCGAGAGGGCGACTTCGTGGTACGACGCAACGCCCGAAAACAAGTCGCGCCGGTCGCGGCTGGCCAGGTACGCCGGATACGACAGGCTCCGCGGCCGCGACCATTGCTCGCTGCCGAGCGTGAGCCAGACGAGACCGTCCGCGCGTATCGCCGGCGGCGCCTTGAAGACGAGCGCATTGAGCGCGCTGAGCAATGCGGTGTTGGCACCGATGCCGAGCGCAAGCGTGAGAATCACCGCGGCCGTCCAGCTAGGATGCCGCCGCAATTGACGCGCGCCGTAGCGCAGGTCCTGCATGAGCCGATCGAGCGGCAGCCATCCCCAGCTTTCGCGGCTCGTTTCACGCAGAACCGAGGGGTTGCCAAACGCCCGACGGGCCGCGAGCGCCGCGTCCTCGTCGGTCATGCCCAGCCGGCGGTTGGCCTCCGCACGCAACTCGAGGTGCAGACGCAATTCCTCGTCGAGTTCCGCGCTGAGCCGATCGCGACGGACCAGAAACCTGAATCGCCGCCACCACTCGCTCGGCTTGATCACGATTCCGTCCCTTCAACTGGATGGAGGATCCGGGCGATCGCTTCCGTGATCCGTTCGTACGATTCGACTTCGCGCTCGAGCTGCCGTCGGCCGGCGGAGGTGAGGCGGTAGTATCGCGCGCGGCGGTTCTCGTCCGTCCTGCCCCACTCGCCCGAAATCCAGCCTTTCACCAGCATTCGCTGCAGCGCCGGATACAGCGATCCCTCCTCGACGCGCAGCACTTCGTCTGACACACGCTGGATCGCGTCGGCGATTTCGAAGCCATGCAGCTCACCATGTCTGGCGAGCATGCGCAGCACCAGCATGTCGAGGGTTCCGGGCGGGATCTCGTCCCTCGTCGACTTGGGGGTCATAACATAGACAAACTACGTTACGAGCGGCGTGGCGTCAAAGTTCCGATCCGCCGCTCCGCGAAGTACGGGCGGCAAGTGCGATGAAGTACGCGGCAGAGAACCGTGAAGTACGAACGTCAGGAGCGGCGAAGTACGGCAAACACGCCGACGTACAGCGGGCGTCGAGCTAGATCCCCAGCCAACGCGACATTTCTTCGACCGTCATCCCCTTGCGCTTGGCGTAGTCCTCGAGTTGATCGCGGCCGATGCGGCCGATGTTGAAGTACTTCGCTTGCGGGTGGCTCAGATAGAGGCCGCTGACGGAAGCCGCCGGCATCATCGCGAAGGTCTCCGTCAGAGTGATACCGGCTGCGGGCGCGTCGAGCAGAGCAAAGAGCGGGCCCTTTTCTGTGTGATCCGGACAGGCCGGGTAGCCGAACGCCGGACGGATGCCCCGATATTTCTCGGAGATGAATTCCTCGGACGAGAGGCGCTCGTCCTTGCCGTACCCCCAGTCGCGCCGTGCCTGCGCGTGGAGATACTCGGCAAACGCCTCGGCCAGCCGATCGGCCAGCGCCTTGACGATGATCGCGCTGTAGTCGTCGTGCTGCTGTTCGTATTCCCGGACCAGCGCGTCGACGCCGATGCCCGCCGTCACCGCGAACGCGCCGATGTAGTCGGGTGCCAGCGAGTCCTTCGGTGCGATGAAGTCCGCAAGCGACCGATTGGGCCGGCCATCGGCGATCGGTTCCTGCTGACGCAGCATGTGGAAGTGCGCCACCTCGTTTCGTCGTGCGTCGTCTTTGTACACGATGATGTCGTCGCCGACGGTGTTGGCGGGCCAGAATCCATAGACGCCGCGCGCGATCAGGCGCTTGTCGCGCACGATGCGGTCCAGGATCCCTTTCGCATGCTGATAGAGATCGCGTGCGGCCGGGCCGATCGTCGGATCGTCGAGAATCGCCGGAAAGCGCCCCTTCAGTTCCCACGCCGAGAAAAAGAACGTCCAGTCGATGAACGGCACCAGTTCGGCGAGCGCCGGCTCGACCTGGCGACGGCCGAGGAACCACGGCACCGGCAGTTCGAGCGAGTCCCAGTCGGTCTTGAGATGATTCGCGCGCGCGTCCTCGAGCGTCAGCAGAACCTTCTCGCGTTTCGTGCCGTACTTTTCCCGCAAGCCCGCCTGCTCCGCGCGCACCGTCGCCGTGAACGCCTCGCGCTGCCGATCGCTCAGCAGGCTGGAGACGACGTCGACCGCGCGCGACGCGTCGAGCACGTGGACGGTCGCCTGGCCGTATTCCGGGGCGATCTTCACCGCCGTATGCTGCCGGCTCGTCGTCGCCCCGCCAATCAGCAGCGGCGTCGTCATGCGGCGGCGTTCCATCTCGCGCGCGACGTAGACCATCTCGTCGAGCGAGGGCGTGATGAGACCGCTCAACCCGATGATGTCCGCCTGGCGTGACGCGGCTTCCGACAGAATCCGATCCGCAGGCACCATCACGCCGAGATCGATGACCTCGTAGTTGTTGCAGCCGAGCACGACGCCGACGATGTTCTTGCCGATGTCGTGCACGTCGCCCTTGACGGTCGCAAGGAGCACGCGGCCGTTCGCCTGGCGGCCCGGTTGCGGTCCTCCATTCGAGGTCTGACTCGTAGGGGGACTGTCCTTGATGAACGGTTCGAGATACGCGACGGCCCGCTTCATCGCGCGAGCGCTTTTCACCACCTGCGGCAGAAACATTTTGCCCGCGCCGAACAGATCGCCCACCGTCTTCATGCCGTCCATCAGCGGGCCTTCGATGACATCGAGCGGGCGCGGCAGCTTCTGTCGCGCTTCTTCCGTGTCCGCCTCGATGAAGTCGACGACGCCGTGGACCAGCGCGTACGAGAGGCGAGCCTCGACGGGCTGATTTCGCCAGGCGAGATCGAACTCGCGCTTCGTGCCCGCGCCCTTCACGTCGCCGGCAAACGTCACCAGACGCTCGGTCGCGTCCGGCCGGCGATTGAACAGCACGTCTTCGACGTGCTCGAGCAGATCGGCGGGGACGTCCTCGTAGACCGCCAGCTGTCCGGCGTTGACGATCCCCATGTCGAGCCCGGCTTTGATCGCGTGATACAGGAACGCCGCATGCATCGCTTCGCGGACGATGTCGTTGCCGCGGAAGGAAAAGGAGAGATTGCTGATGCCGCCGCTCACCTTCGCGCCCGGACAGGTCGCCTTGATGATGCGCGTCGCCTCGATGAAATTGATGGCGTAGGTGTTGTGCTCCTCGAGACCGGTGGCGATCGCCAGCACGTTGGGATCGAAAATGATGTCGGACGGATCGAAACCGGCGCGTTCGGTGAGAAGTCGGTACGCGCGGTGGCAGATCTCGACTTTTCGTTCGACGGTGTCCGCCTGGCCGCGCTCGTCGAACGCCATGACGATGACCGCCGCACCGTAGCGGCGGACGAGCTTCGCCTTGTGCAGGAAATCCGCCTCGCCTTCTTTGAGCGAGATGGAGTTCACCACGGACTTGCCCTGGACGCACTTGAGCCCGGCCTCGATGACGGACCACTTCGAGCTGTCGATGACGATCGGGACGCGCGCGATCTCGGGCTCGGTCGCGATGTAGTTGAGGAAGGTCAGCATCGCCCGCTCGGAGTCGAGCATTCCCTCGTCGACGTTCACGTCGATCATGTTCGCGCCGCCGCGGACCTGGTCGAGCGCCACCTGGGCCGCGTCGCCGTAGTTCTCGTCTTTGATCAGCCGCGCGAATCGCTTGGATCCCGTGACGTTCGTCCGCTCGCCAATCATCTGAAAGTTGCTGTCTTCGCGGACGATGAGGGGCTCGAGGCCGGAGAGGCGGAGCGGGGACGGGTTAGATTTCCACAG
>JBLNGH010000236.1:0-7763 GCA_050264575.1 Acidobacteriota bacterium
GGGCGGCACCATCGCCGTCGAGAGCCGCGTCAACTCGGGAACGACCGTCCGGATGGATCTGCCGGACACGACCTCCGAGGTGAGACTGCATATGGCTGGTCAGGAAAGCGAACGAGCGTGACGCGCGGCTCCATCCTCCTCGTCGATGACGAACCCAAGATCCGGCAGGCGCTGACGAAGGCGCTCCGCGACGAGGGCCACGACGTCACCGCGACAGGAAGTCCGCGCGAAGCGCTGCGGTTCGTCGGCGAGCGTCCGTACGATCTGCTGATCGCCGACAACCTGATGCCCGAGCTGACCGGGCTGGAGCTCATCCGCGAAATCGTGAACGTCGCCGGCGCCGGCGATCGGCCGCAGATTCTGATGATGACGGCGCACGCGACGGTCGAGAGCGCGATCGAAGCCATGAAGCTCGGCGCGCTCGACTACCTGCAGAAGCCGTTCGAGATCGACGAGTTCCTCGTCGTCGTCGATCGCGCCATCGCGCACGGCCGCCTGCGCACTCACCGGGACTACCTCATCACCGAGCGCGACGAGCAGTTCGACCACTACGGCATCATCGGCCGGAGCCGCGCCATCCAGGAGATGGTGCGGACGGCGAAGCTCGTGGCGCAGTCGCGCAGCACGGTGCTGATCACCGGAGAGACCGGCACGGGCAAGGAACTGGTGGCGCGCGCGATTCACGACTGGAGCGCGCAGCGCGAGATGCCGCTCGTCCGGGTCAACTGCGCGGCGCTGCCGGAAACGCTCATCGAGTCGGAGCTCTTCGGGCACGTCCGGGGCGCGTTCACCGGCGCGGTGACGAACAAGAAAGGCCGGTTTGCGCTCGCCGACGGCGGGACCATCTTCCTGGACGAGATCGGCGTCATCGCGCCGAACGTGCAGGCGAAGCTCCTGCGCGTCCTGCAGGAAAGGGAGTTCGAGCCGCTCGGGTCCGAGCGGACGCTGACGGTTGACGTGCGGGTCATCGCGGCGACCAACCGCGACCTGCGTCAGCTCGCCGGCGAAGGACGATTCCACGAGGATCTCTATTACCGGTTGAACGTCATCCCGATCGCGCTGCCGCCGTTGCGCGATCGGCGCGAGGACATTCCGCTCCTGGTCGAGCATTTCGTGCGGCGTCACGCGAGCCGCGCGGGCAAGCGGATCGACGGCATTGCGCCGGAGGCGATGGCGCTGCTCGCCGAGTCGGGCTGGCCCGGGAACGTCCGCGAGCTCGAGAACACGGTCGAGCGCGCCGTGGTGCTCGCGCCCGAACCCGTGATCCGGCCGCGCGACGTCGTCCTCGTCGGCGCGCTGGCGACCTCGCAGCCGGGTCTGCCGTCGCTCAATCTGAAACAGAACCTCGAGTGGACCGAACGCGAGACGGTCAGGCGGGCGCTCGACGCCGCGCGCGGCGTGAAAAAGGACGCCGCGGAATCGATGGGGATCAGCCAGCGGGCGCTGAGCTACTACCTCTCCAAGCACCGACTGGACGATCCCGAGGGGTGAAAGACTCTTACGTCGCCCGTAATCGCTTACGTCGGCCGTAAGAAAACACGGGTGACGAACTGCGCTCACCGGGCCGCTTCCTCAGACCAGCGCGGCACCGTCCTTGCTCTTGGAGGCGGCAAGCTCCGAAGGGGGCGAGGTGGTGCGGCGTGTCGGGCTGATTGGGGGACCGACGGTGCCTCGGTATCGGTGCCTTTCCGGGGACGCTGGAACGATCACTCGCGCGCGGCCTCCCGTACCTCGCTCCCTTCGGAGCTGATTTTTTTCTGCCTCCCGGGTACGAACCCGTCCTGACCCGATTACGCGTGCAGTGCCGGTAAAATGAACTCGATGTCGCCGGCGCGTCTCTGCGCGCGTGCCTTTCAAATCGCCATGTTTGCCGCCGCCGCGGCGTGCGGCAGCAGCACCCCGTCGGCTCCCAGCGGGCCTCCGGTCAATACGAACAGCATCACCATCACGGCGGCGGGCGCCAATCCCAGGAATATCCAGGTGGCGCTCGGGTCGCGGGTGCTGTTCATCAACAACGACACGCGGCCGCACTGGATGGCTTCCGATCCGCACCCTGAACACACCGACTGTCCCGAATTCGATCAGGTCGGTACGCTGCTGCCCAACCAGAGTCGCGAAACCGGCAACCTCGTCACGCCTCGCACGTGCGGGTTCCACGACCACGACAGCCCCACGTCAACTGCGCTTCAGGGACAGGTCACGATCCGCTGACAACTGCCGCCAGAGCGCGGTCCCGCTCGCGATCGCCAGAACAGCCGACACGATCGCCGCCACGCGGTGGCCCATCAGAAAATGTCCGAGCCCGAACAGCGCGCTGTAGACCAGCACGCATCCGGTGATCGTGCCGAGGAAGGCGCGGGTCATGTTGTCCGCCGGGGGAAGATTGCCCGACTCGCGGCGGATCTCGCGCCAGCCTGGACCGGCAGGCCGCACGCGCCGGTAGAACGCATTCAGGACCTCCCGATCCGTTGGACGAGTCGCGAATGTGACCGTCAGCCAGACCGCCGTCGTGACGGCAATCGTCAGGACAAGCGACACATGCTCGGGCAGCGCCGCGCCCCGTCGTGCCGCGACGAGGAGGACGACGGCGAGCGCAAAGGAGCTTGCCATCGCGGCAATCTCGCTCCAGGCGTTGATGCGCCACCAGAACCAGCGCAACAGGTACAGCAGGCCCGTGCCGGCGCCGATCGAGAGCAGCAGATTGAAGCTTTCGCGCGCCGATTCGAGCACGAGCGTGAACAGCGCGGCGGCGGCCATCAGCAGTCCCGTCACGACGCGGCCGGCCATGACGTAGTGGCGCTCCGCTTCTCCGGGGCGGATGAACCGGCGATACAGGTCGTGGACGAGATACGAGGTTCCCCAGTTGAGGTGGGTCGACATCGTCGACACGTACGCCGCGAGGAGACCGGCGACCATCAACCCGAGCAGCCCGGCCGGCAGAAATGTCAGCATCGCCGGATACGCCATGTCGTGGCCCAGCAGCTTGGGATCGACGTGCGGCAGGGCGCGCTGGATGTCGCTCAACTTGGGAAAGACGAGCATCGACGACAGGGCGACGATGATCCACGGCCACGGCCGCATTGCGTAGTGCGCAACGTTGAAGAGCAGCGTGCCCAGCCACGCGTCGCGTTCGGTCCGCGCCGCGAGAATGCGCTGCGCGATGTAGCTGCCGCCGCCGGGCTCGGCGCCCGGGTACCACGTCGACCACCACTGGACGGTGAGCGGCACGATGAAAATCGCCATCGCCGTCGTCCAGTCGTTCCAGTCCGGGAGCAGGCCCAGCACGCGCGGATCCGTCTGCTCGATCAACCGCGAGAGGCCGCCGACCTGGGGACGCCGGACCGCGTAGACGGCCGCCGCGATCGACCCGGTCATGGCGATGCCGAACTGGATGAAGTCGGTGACGAGCACGCCCCACAGCCCGGAGGTCGCGGCAAACAGGACGTTCAGCACGCTGCAGATGAGGAGCGTGTTTCCCATCGGCCAACCGAGCAGCACGTTCGCAATCTTGGCGGCGGCCAGATTGACGGTCGCCATGATCGCGATGTTGAAGAACGCGCCGAGGTACACCGCGCGAAATCCGCGCACCCACGACGCGGCACGGCCGGAGTAGCGCAATTCGTAGAACTCGAGATCGGTGAGGACGCCGAGACGGCGCCAGAGCCGCGCGTAGAAGAAGACCGTCGTCATCCCAGTGAGGAGAAACGCCCACCAGACCCAGTTGGCTGCGATCCCACCCTCGCGGACGAGGTTCGTGACGAGATTCGGCGTATCGGTGCTGAAGGTCGTCGCCACCATGGAGGTGCCGATCAACCACCACGGCGCGGCGCGCCCGGACGTGAAGAACTCCGCAGTGTTGGAGCCGGCCCGCCGCGCGAGCAACAGCGCCGGCACGAAGGAGACGGCAATCGACGCGAGCACGATGGCCCAGTCGAGGGCCGTCAGATGGGTCGTCAAGACATCATCTCTCAGTACTCGTACACGCCTTTCCCCACTTTCTTGCCGAGCCGTCCGGCTTTGACGTACTGCGCGAGCAGCGGGCACGGACGGTATTTCTCGCCGAGCGTGCGGTGCAGGTACTCGAGGATGCTCAGCCGCGTGTCGAGGCCGACCAGATCGACCAGCTCGAACGGGCCCATCGGATGGTTCAGGCCGAGCTTCAACGCCTTGTCGATGTCGCGCGCGGAGGCGACTCCTTCCATCAGCATGTAGAACGCTTCGTTGCCGATCGAGGCGTTGACGCGCGTCGTGATGAATCCCGGCGCCTCGCGGACGTGCACGGTCTCCTTGCCCATCGACGTCGCGACCCGGTCGATTGTCTCGAGCGTCTCGTCGCTCGATTCCAGCGCGCGGACAATCTCGACGAGCTTCATCTTGTGGACCGGATTGAAAAAGTGCATGCCGGCGACGCGCGCCGGGTTCGCGAGCGCGCCGGCCAGCTCCGTGATGCTGAGCGCGGATGTGTTGGTCGCCACGACGGCGTGCCGCGGCGCGTGCCGATCGATCTCGGCGAAGAGGCCGAGCTTCAGGTCGATCCGTTCAGGCGCCGCCTCGATGACGAAGTCGGATCCGTCGAGCGCCTGACCGACTTCGGTCGTCATGGTCAGCCGTCGCAGTCCGGCGTCCGCGTCGTTCGCGCCGATCTTTCCGCGATCGACCCCGGCCTTGAAGATGCCCGCAACCGTGTCTCGGGCGCGCTCGAGCTGAGCAGCCGACACGTCATAGAGGCGCGTCGCGAATCCGGACGCCGCGGCGGCATGGGCGATGCCGTGCCCCATGGTTCCGGCGCCCAGAACGGTCACGGTCCGTACATCCATCGCGGTCCGAGACCCTCTATCGCCGGGCCTGCACGTTCGAGTGTGCCGTGATCTCGTCGAGCGCGGATACGGCGGCGTCGATGTCCGCTTCGCTCGAGTAAAAGTGCGGCGCCAGTCGAATGCCTGCGCCCGGCCGGTAGTCGACGAGGATCTGGCGCCGCAGCAGCTCGTCGGTCGCTCGATCGGCCTGAGGCACGTCGATGACGACGCTGCCGCCGCGCTCGGCGTCACGGTCGGGCGTGTTCAGCCGCCAGCCGCGATCACGCGCCGCGTCCATCAGCCGGCGTGTCAGGGCCAGCGACTTCTCGCGGATCGCCGGCACACCGATCTCCGCGACGATTTCGTACCCCGCACGCGCAGCGGCGAGCGCAGGCACATTGGGCGTCCCGCTCTGGAATCGCTCGATCCCTTCCGCGTAGCGGATCGGCCCGGTCTCGAAGCCGAAGGGCGCGACGTGCCCTGCCCAACCCACCACGGACGGGCGAAGACGGTTGATGAGGTCCGGCCGCACGTACAAGTACCCGGCGCCGGGCCCGCCACAGAGATATTTGACCGATCCGCCGACCGCGAAATCCACGCCGAGCTCGGTCAGATTCATGGGTACCGTCCCGACCGCCTGGTACACGTCGAGAACGACATGCGCGCCGACGCGGTGAGCCTGCTCGACGACCGGCCGCACGTCCTGCAGACAGGCGCTGCGGAAGAGCACGAGCGACAGCGGCACGAGCATCGTCCGATCGTCGATCGATTCGATCAGCCGATCGAGCGGCGCGCGCACCGTCGAATCGGATTTGACGTAGACGATCTCGGCGCCGTACCGGCGAAATCCCTCGAACAGATAGTGATTGGTCGGAAAATCGAGATCCTGGAGGACGATCTTTTTGCGCGGACCGTCGAAGCTGAAGCACGATCCGACGATCGACTGCGCGACCGTCGCATTCTGGTGCATGGTAATCGTGTCGCGCGGCACGCCGAGGATCGGCGCCAGCAGATTGCCGGTCTCGCGCCCGATCTCCCACCAGCCCTCGTACCAGGCGCGGACGCCGCGCTCATCCCATTGATCGGCGAATGCCTGCAGATGCGCCCGCGCACGCGTGGGCATCGCGCCGAGCGAGTGGCTCACGAGATACGTACAGGTCTCGACGATCGGGAATTCGGTACGCCACTTGAGAAGGGGATCCATCGGCGTGGGAAGTCTAACAAAGGCACAAGGCAGAAGGCACAAGTGTCTGCCTTGCGCCTTCTGCCTTAACCGAGATCCACCCACACGGTCTTGAGCTGCGTGTAGTAGTCGAGCGCATGCTGACCCATCTCGCGCCCGAAGCCGCTCTGCTTGTAGCCGCCAAAGGAGGCGGCCGTGTCGTAGACGTTGTACGTGTTGACCCAGACGGTGCCCGCCTGCAGGCGCGAGGCTACGTAGTGCGCTTTCTTGATGTCACGCGTCCAGACGCCGGCCGCCAGGCCGTACATCGAGTCGTTGGCGCGCGCAATCGCTTCGTCGACGTCGGCAAACTCGATGGCCGCGAGGACGGGACCGAAGATCTCCTCACGCGCGATGGTCATGTCCGGCTTCACGTCCGCAAAGACCGTCGGCTGCATGAAATAGCCCTTGCCGGTCCCGATATCGGCGCGCGACCCGCCGGCGACGAGCGACGCGCCCTCCTTTCTGCCAATCTCGACGTAGTTCAGGACACGTTCGAGCTGCACTTTCGAGGAAATCGCGCCGAGACGGGTCTTGGGGTCCAACGGATCGCCGGGCACCATCTTCTTCGTGCGCTCGGCCACCTTGGCAATGAACTGATCCTTGATGGATTTGTCCACCAGCAATCGCGATCCCGCCGCGCAGACTTCGCCCTTGCCGTAGAAGATACCGACCGTCGCGCCTCGCACGGCCGCGTCGAGGTCGGCGTCCGGAAACACGATGTTCGGGGACTTGCCGCCCAGCTCGAGCGTGATGTGCTTGAGCGTCTCGGCAGCGGTCCGCATGACTCCCCGGCCGGTCGACGTGTCGCCCGTGAACGCAATCTTGTTGATGCCGGGATGCTCGACGAGCGCCTGGCCGACGCTCGCGCCGCTGCCGGTAATGACGTTCAACACGCCCGGCGGCAGGCCGGCGTCGAGCGCGATCTGCCCGAAGGCCAGCGCCGTGAGCGGCGTCTGACTCGCCGGTTTGAGAATCACCGTGTTGCCCGCCGCCAGCGCGGGCGCGACTTTCCAGATCGCCAGGAGCAGCGGAAAGTTCCACGGCACGATGGCCGCGACGACGCCCAGCGGTTCACGCGTCGTGTAGACGAGCGCGTTGCCCTTGACCGGCACGGTTTCGCCGTGAATCTTGTCCGCCCACCCCGCGAAGTACTGCAGGCACTCGGCGGCCATCGGAATCTCGATATGCCGCGACTCCGTGATCGGCTTGCCGTTGTGGAGCGTTTCGAGCCGCGCGACCTGATCGATCTGCTCGACCAGCTTTTCGCCGACGCGCCAGATGAGCCGCCCGCGCTCCCGCGCCGACAGCTTGCCCCAGGGCCCCGTCAGCGCCGCGCGCGCCGCGGCGACTGTCGCATCGACGTCCGATTTCGACGCCGCGCCAATCTCGGCAATGACCTCTTCCGTGGCCGGATTGATCACCGGCAGCGTCTTGCCGCCTTCGGCATCGCGCCATTCGGCGCCGATCAGAAGCTGCTTCCGGTCCATTCAAGTGCCTCCGTGAACGACATCGGGATGCGTTGCGTGCCAAAAAGCATGACATGAAGGGCATGAAGGACATGAAGAACATGAAGGGGAGCCCGGAGAAACGAGTAACGGACTTCCGCTGACCTGGCGGCCGCCTGCGGCGGCGTAGCGGTGAGTGTGAGACCCACGCCCTCACAACACCGTCCAGAATTGCTACATGGTCTTGTCGGTCGCGGGTCTCACACCCACCGCGCCCGGCGAAGCCGGGCTCGCCAG
>JBLNGH010000237.1:0-13720 GCA_050264575.1 Acidobacteriota bacterium
GCCAGAAAGGCTGTCTCATCCGACAGGACTTGTGTATGCGTGCGCAAGCGCGTCGCGACGATCGGCCGGCCGGACCGCAGGTACTGATAGATCTTGAGCGGCGTGTTCGTGCCCGTCGAGCGCGGCGACGCGAGCAGCGTCGCGGCGTCGAGATACGATGGAATCTCTTCCGCGGGCCGCTGACCGGCGAAGATCACCGCGTGATCGAGGCCCATCGACCGGACACGCGCCCGCGCGGTCTCGACCTGGCCCGGATCGCCGCCGACGAGCACGAGCCGCGCGTCGGCCCGCCCGGCGAGCACGTGCGGCATCGTCTCGTACAACAATTCCAGCCCCTGATAGGCTTCGAACGTTCCGGTGTACATGACGACGGGTGCATCGAGCGGGATGCCGAGCGCGTCGCGCACCGCGCGACCGCTGCCGGGCTTCGGCTCGTCGCCGGAGCCTGGCGCGTTCTCGATCAGCACCGTGGGCACGTCCGGATCGACGGCGCGGACCGTGGTCTCGAGCTCGGGGCAGATCACGATCACGACGCGCGACCGTCGAATCATGTGACGCTCGAGCGCCGCTAGCAGACGGGCGAGCCACGCTTTGCGCTGGTAGCCGAAGTTCGCGACCTGCTGCGGCAGACTCGAATGCATGTCGTAGAGATGCGGCACGCCCAGCAGCCACGCCACCAGCACGCCGGCCGCGCCGCCTTCTTCATGCGAATGCACCGCGTCGTAGCGGCCCGTCATCGCCAGGCGCAGCGCCGTGAAGAACAGCGAGACGTCGAGCGGCACCTTCGACCACGACGGACCGATCTTGACGCGTTTCAGGAGCGGCGGCCGGACGCATCTCACGATGCGAAGTCCCGGCATCTCGACGTCGCGGCCGAACGGATAGGTGGCCAGATCCACCGTGTGTCCCAGGGTCGTCAACGCGCGAATGCGATGGAATTCGGAAAACGGGGTGCCGCGGGGCTCGAAAAACGGCTCCGGGGCAATCATCAGGATGTGCATGCGCGTCGGCCCGGCCGCGCGGGCGGATTCACGACGGGGTACATGCTACACTACGCCGCTCGTTTTCCCCGTCAGGTGCCGACGTCGCTCATCGCCAATCTCGCGCACGTGCAATGAACGAACAGCCTTCGAGCGGCTCCCAGCCGCGCGTCGGACGCCAGGCGCTTCTCTGGACCCTGAAGATCCTCGTCAGCGGCGGACTGTTGTACGTCCTGCTCTCGCGCGTCGACCTCGCGCGGCTGTGGCACCTCTCGCGCACGGCGTCGATCGGCTGGCTCGCCGCGGCGATTCTCAGCTACTTCATCGGCATCATGATCAGCGCCTGGCGGTGGGGTCTGCTGCTCGACGCGCAGCACGTGCCGGTGCACTTCGCGACGCGTTTGAAGTCATTCCTCGTCGCGACGTTCTTCAACAACTTCCTGCCGTCGAACATCGGCGGCGACGTCATTCGCATCCGCGATACGGCTGGGCCGGCGGGTTCGAAGACGCTCGCCACGATGGTCGTGCTCGTCGACCGCGGGCTGGGACTGCTTGGACTGGTCTTCGTCGCCGCGTCAGGCGCGACGGTTGCGGCCCGGATGAGCGCGGCGATCGGGCCAATGGCGCCAGGATTGCTCTGGGGCGTGCTCGCCGCTGCGATCGCGCTCGCCGCACCGGTGGTGCTGCTGCCGCACGGCGTCGGCAAGCTGCTGCGCCCGCTTCGCGCCATCCATCAGGAATGGGTCGAGGAAAAAATCGAACGGCTGACGACGGCGCTCTCGAAGTTCCGGGACGCGCCGAAGGCGCTCGGCACGTGCTTCGCCGGCGCGATTCTCGTCCAGGCGACGATCGTCGCCTTCTATTGGGCGATTGCGATCGCGCTCAATCTCCACATCCCGCTTGCGCACCTCGCCATCGTGGTGCCGATGTCGCTCGTCGTGCAGATGCTGCCGATGTCGGTCAATGGGTTCGGTGTTCGCGAAGCGACGTTCGGCTTCTACTTCACGCAGCTCGGCCAGCCGCTCGAGTCCGCGCTGGCGCTCTCGTTCATCGGCGCGGCTCTGATCATGCTTTTCTCGACGTCAGGCGTGCCGTTCATGCTGCGACGCAAAAAGGCAGCACTCAACAACCAGTAACTACGCCGTAAGAATTCGTCGGAAGTCGATCGACGTCAGGCTCGTGTGGCTTGACAACGCCGCCACTTCATCGCGTATTCTGGCTGCACCGACAAACAGCGTACGCGGGTCGTTGCTCCCCTGCCTGCACGACTGACGTGTCCCCGTTCGCGCGGGGTGTGAGGATGGCACGGGTCATCGTCGTTGATGACGAAACGGCAGTGCTGAAGTTCGCCTGCGACGTACTGCAGCACGCGGGTCATATCGCCGTGGCGGCTGAGGAAGGCAACTCCGCCCTCGCACGCGTGCGCGCCGAACCGTTCGATATCGGTTTGGTGGATGTGAAGCTGCCCGGCTTGAACGGGATTGCGGTGCTCGCTGCCATGCGTGCGCTACAGCCGAAGCTTGGCGCGATCGCGATGACCGCTTACCCTCAACACCCGGTCAGTGTTGATGAGACTGCGCGAGCAGGTGCTTTCGAGTACCTCCAAAAGCCCTTCAAAGCGGCCGAATTGCTGCGATCAATTGACGTGGTAGTGAATGCTCTTCGCGTCAGGCCGAGCATTAGTGCGAACTCAGTGCAGTTAGAAGCTGAGACCTTCCAAGGTCTGGTCGGCGCCAGTCCGGGGATGCGTGGCCTATACACCTGGCTCGGGCGTGTCGCGCCAACGCGGGAGCCGGTGCTCCTCGAGGGCGAGACGGGCACCGGGAAGGAGCTTGTCGCCCGTGCAATCCATCGGCTGTCAGGTCGGACAGCGTTCGTCCCGCTCAATTGTGCGGCTGCCGGCCCGGAGGGTCTGCTCGAGAAGGAGCTGTTCGGCAGCGAGAGCGGCGCGTTCACCGATGCCCGCGAGCGCTCGACCGGCTGGTTCGAGGCCGCGAACCGAGGCACACTGTTTCTTGACGAGATTGGGGAGCTCTCCCTCTCGGGCCAGGCGAAGCTCCTCCGCGTCCTGGAAGATCGTCAGTTTACTAGACTGGGCGGTCGATCCACGGTCACCGTGGATGTCCGGATAATTGCGGCGACTAACAAAGATCTCGACGCGACCGCCGGCTCGACCTTTCGCCGTGACCTCTTCTATCGCCTGAACGCCTTCAGCATCACGCTCCCGCCGCTGCGTGAGCGCGCTGGTGACGTTCGCTTGCTTCTTGATTATTTGCTTCCGGTGCTCGCCGGGGAGCTGGGCGTTACGACGCCATCGATCACGGAGTCCGCACTGGAGCGCCTCGAGGCGTACGCGTGGCCGGGCAACGTCCGCGAACTGCAGCAGGTCCTGAAGCAGGCGTGTCTGCGCGATGATGATCAACGGCTTGACATTGAGGACGTACCTGACCGTGTGGCACGCGGCATTTCAGACCTTTCCCCTGCTCTCGATATGATGAAGAGCGGGACGTTGGCCGAGGTCGTGGGTCACAGAACGGAGATCGTCGAACGTAACATCATCGCCCGCACCTTGGCTCGGCATTCCAACCTCGCTGATGCCGCGCGCGAGCTCGGAATCGATCAGAAGACGCTTTATCGAAAGCGCTTGCAGCACAAGCTTCTCGACTGAGCTTCGAGAAAACCTGACATCTCGATCGGGCAGCCATGCCCGATCCCAATCGGGCGGGCATGCCCGATTCACCCTACGCATTGCCAGTTATACCGACGCGGTGCCTTAGGCCGATTGGTTCATCACTTGCTTACATCCGTATTCGGTAGCGTCAATGAGGTCACAATCCGGGGCCGGATCAGGCGATCTTGACCTGCAACGCCTCACCACGCGGGCCGCGTGTTCCTCAAAGACCACTGGCATTACATCACTGTTGCGGACGTCGTTACTCGGGAAGTGTTGTATGACGCAACGCCAAACGAGCCTATTGGCCGCAGTAGACAGCTGGAGGGGGCAATGAAGGCGATGCGCGTTCGGAATCTCATGTTTGTCACAATGCTGTGCGCCACTTTTGCGGCAATGCAGGCGCGACTACTCGCGCAGTTCGACTCTCCATTTACCGGTTGGAACGGCTTCTGTAGAGAATGGGAAGATGGCGATGGTTACGATTGCACCGATTGCCCAAACCTACAAGGGAATCCGCCCGATTTCTATGCCAGCGGTAGCTGCGACTTCTCGGGAATTGAGGATGAAGAACTACGGCTCTCCACGGCCTCAGCATACGTCCAGGGCTCGGGAGCGGCGTGCGATGACACCTGTGACGACGACTATCGCGACTACCTAATTGATTGGTACCAGTGGACGTATCCCTACCATGAGTGTTACGAGGCTTGGGGCGTTCCTGAGAATTGGGCCACCTGGGGCGATCCCGGTGGCAGCACAGGTACGAATTCAACATGGAGTTGCGCCTGCGACTATTTCTTCTTCGGCTTCTGCGGCTAGCGTAGCTAGTTATGCCTAGAAATGATCTTGGGAGGCTGACATGTCAGATCGCTCTCAGAAATGGCGGTCCGCTCTCGACTTGGTGGCAACGGCGGCCATGACCGCTGCCTCATTGGTGCTTGTTGGGGCGATCTTCTCGTCCCGCGCCGCTTCTGAACCGCCGGGGCGCCCTCAGTCAGCGATGATGCGGCCACCCAAGCCCATCCCGCCTGCCCCGGTCTCACTCGATGGCGCGATGCTTCGCGGTTCGTCATCTGCCCCTGTCGGAGTACTAGAGTATGCCGACTTCGAGTGTCCGTACTGCGCGCGGTTTCACGACGACGCGTATCCGACGCTTCTCAAGAACTACGTCGAGACCGACGAGTCCTGCTCGCGTTCCGGCACTTGCCGCTCGAGAATAGACACCCCTCGGCGTTGAGAGCGGCACAGGCGGCAGATTGCAGCGGCCGTCAGGGGCGGTTCTGGCCGATGCACGACGAATTGTTTCGGACCCCTCGGGCACTCGGTATGGACAGCCTTATCGCCAAGGGCAAACAAATCGGCTTAGATATGTCGGCGTTTCGTCGTTGCCTGACAGCCGAGACAACGGAGACACTGCAGCGGGACATTGCCTCCGCGCGAGAACTCTCGATCACCGGCACGCCCACGTTTCTGATTGGCATGATTACGGCCGAAGGTCGCCTGAAAGTCTCACGGCACCAGTCAGGGGCGATCCCGAAGGAGGTTCTTAGCCGTATTCTGGACGACCTCTTGCGCACGGCCGCACCGCAGTAGACTCGCAAGCTGCTGGCGCTGATCCCCGGATCCAGCCGGGGAATGTTGATCAGAATCGGGCGTTCCAGCAACTTGAAGGGGACCCCGTCTGTTATTCTGATCCGAAGGTACGTCCGATGCGAAAGCGTGCCACCAGGCACCTGATCGCCTCCGTCGCCCTCGCCGTACTTTGGTCGAGCAAGGCAACCTCATCGTACGTCCAGCTTCCGCAGTTCCGCGCTGGCGTGGCTCTCACGCGCGTGGAGGTGCGCGTGGTCGACTCTGCCGGCTATCCTGTGCGGGACCTGACGCGGGACGAATTCGTATTGCGCGAAGACGGTTACGAGCAAGAGATCGCCCATTTCCAGGCTGTGTCTTTCGATGGCGTACCCGAATTGGTCGCTGCACCTAGGATGTTCTTGATCGTTTTGGGACGAGGTCAGCTCGAGGCTCCGACAAAGACCCTCCGGGCGCTGACCGACTTCGTACGCTCGAAGTGCCTTCCTGCGGATCGCGTCGGTGTGGTCGCTTACCTCAGGGCTATTGAGTTCACCACAAACCATGAAGCGGTGGCCCGTTTTCTGGAAACGTTCCGCGGACGTCACGAAGCCATAGACAGCAAGATCGCCCGCGACCTTAAGACATCAGCGATGGCGCCTGACACGCGTGCATCAATCGATGCGTTGTTTCGGGACGACGGTTTGCAAGTGCGGGATCTTGCGGCTGGTGCTGGAAACAATGTGCTTCGCTTCAGCGATTTTCGCTTCTTGAAAGCAGCACTCGAATACCTGAGCGTGATCGATGGTGAAAAGCACGCAGTCTTTGTGACGCAACGGCCATTCATTAACATCGCTCAAGCGAACACACCCGCTCAGAACTACTGGATAAGGCAAGCGACGAGTGCGCGGACCACGCTGTCTTTCATCCACGCCGGTGGCTTGAAAGCTGAGCCCGCAAATGCCACCAAGTTCAGCCGACCGGAATCGCCCCTGGGATTCGATCCAGGGTTCATCGATGATCAGGAATGGATGGCGAATCAGACAGGAGGTACCGCGACCTTTTTCCAGTTCGGCGACAAACCACTGACGGCGCTGGACCGTGCGACGCGAGCTCACTATGTCCTCGGTTACTATCCTAGCCGCGCCGTGAGTCCAGAGCAGTATCGGAATATCGAAGTGACCGTCAAGCGGGCCGACGTAAGGCCTCTGTACCGCCACGGCTACGTGGCGCAGCCTCGGCCCGAAGAGCCTCAGGACTATCGCCGGGCCGTCACGGATGCACGGCTTACTGAGGGGGCTTTCAGACTGGTGGACCCGTTTCCGACGACGTCGCCGGCGATGGGTTTCAAGCTTGGCATGACGCTAAAGGTCCCTAGCGGCACTAGCCTGCCCACCCAAGGTCCCATGCCAGCGATCGTTTCCTTCGATCCGTCCTGGGTGTACTTCCGACAAGAGAGCGCAGCGTACGTCGCGGAGCTCGACTTGAGACTCCTAGCAGACGACGCGCAGCGAAAGATTGTGGGTGAGATCAATGAGCAGCTGACCTTTCGGTTGACAGCTGATGAATTTGAGCGCTCGCAGCGGAGGCTTCGGCCACAGTCGCTGACGTTCGATGTCGTGATCAAGGTGAAAGCCCGGCCAGCACACCTGAGAGGGGTGCTCTACCAGTTCGACTCAGATCGCACAGCCTCGGCGCAGGTGCACCTAAAGTAGCAAAGAGAACCGCCCTCCGCCATTTGAATCGGTGCAGGGAATGTCCCAATAACTGTTGAGAATTGAAAGTGGCGGCTCTTCACTGCTCGTGATAGACAGTGGTGACTAAACCTGAGGCCGTGAGGCCTCAGCGAAGCAGTCGCCATGAAGCCGAAGTCTCGCACACCTGTTTCGAGTCCCCAAGCAGACACCGGTCTGCGCCACTTGCCGTTGGTCGATCTGTGGGTCGAGACCAAACTGACTTATTCGGGTTGGCGCTGAGATCGAGGCTCAAAGTGTTTGCCGAGATGCTCGAAGAGGACCGCGGTGCGCGGACGAGCCGGCCCGGAAGGTCGCGTTCCGTCGGCCGCCCGCCCGAACGGCACAGGGTGATGTGCCATTGCCGACGTTCCAAGTGATGGCGCAGTCCGACCCGCTCGGTCGCCCGTCGTCGAACAGATGCTCGTCGGCGTCGCCACGCCGCTGTACCCCCGGAGTTTGGAGCCGCTCGACCCGGCGATCGCAACGCGCGGGACGAGCAAGAGCACGGTGAGCCGGTTCGTGACCCAGACGCGCCAGCAACTGGAACGTCGCAGGCTCGCCGGCTCGACAAGCTTGCGTTGGCGGTGTTGCTCCGCGATAGCGTCCACATCGGCGAGCATTGCCTCGTCGTCGCGTTCAGCGTGACGGAAGGCGCCATGACACACGCGCTCGGCCTCTGGGACGGCTGAACGGTACCGGAATCTCCGGAGAGCGAGTTAGTTGAGTCAGGCCGGCGGCGCTGTCTGCTCTTGATCTAGAGAGAGGTCGGCGACAAACACCTGAATATGCTACTGGTCCGATCCTCTGGTCCACGCATCCGGTGTTCCCTTCAACAATGTCGCGAGCAGCGGGAGACTCCTGTATCGATCGCTCCTGACTCAGTCTTTCAGGCAGGCTCCTAGCCCTAGGGCCACCTCTCGATTTCGTAAAGGATCGTCTGGCCGTCACTCACGATGAGCCGCAGGTAATCCTGGTACGCAGGAAAGCGCGCCAGGAGAACGGCGCGCTTTTCGGGATCGTTGTACGTGTTCAGGTGAATGACGACATAGCGAGCCTGATGCTCGCGAAGGATGCGGAACGACTCCGGGTCGGGAAACCCGTTGATCGGGACGGCCATGTCGCGGAAATCCTGAGGAATGAAATCGCTGTAGCCGTTGATCAACGGCTGCCAGTGCCAGATCGAAGTGAACATGTACCGCGCGTGATGAAACAAGTCGGATGACTTGTACGGAAAGTGAAATTCGACGACGCCGCCGCGCGGGAGCTGCGCGAGCCGCCGGTACGCTTCCGGCAGCGGGGCCGGTTCACGAAGATCCCAGGGGACGGCAGCCACCTCGATGGCGACCGCGGCAACTAACGCCGCAGCGAGCCAGCCGCTGCGGCGGTCCGAGAGCAACCTCGCCAACCCGAAACCGGCGATCGTCGCCAATGCAAAGACCACGACGACGCCAAATCGTCCCGGCGCGCGCAGGAACGACATGAACGGCACACTCTCGGTGAGCCACGTATAGAGACCGGCCACTGGTCCGAGCGAGGCCCAGACCGCGAGCAGCGCCACAGCCAGATAGAAGGAGACGATGCGCGTCGGACTTCGAATCGACATACGGTTGCTGGCCCCGCCCGATCGCCTCACGGCCCAGATGCCCGCCACCGCGAACAGACTGACGATCAGCCCGGGAAACAGCCCTTCCCGCATGGGTCCGAGACGGCGCAGCCATCGGTCGTTGATCCACTCATGGACATGAGACGGCGACGAGAGGTATGCGCGCAGGTTCGCCGAAAAGTCGCGCGCTTCGTCGAAGTTGACCACGCGCCGCGCCCCGGCTTCGGCGCGAAGCTGCAGATACGGCCGCAAAGCCGGCGCGACGATCACGGCTGAGACGATCAAGGCGGCCGCAAGGCCGAGCCAGTAACGCCGGTGATCGGGCTGACCAATCGCAAACCAGACTGCCGCAAGCCCCACCGCCAGCCCCGCGAAAATGCCGTAATACCCGCACGAGAGCGCCGCGGCGGCGAGCGAGAGCCCGAGCACGACGCCGCGCCCGAGCCCCGGCGATTCGGCAAATCGATGGAACGCGAGCATGACCGCCGGAAACACCCAGACCATCAGCAGTTGGATGTGGGCGGTCTTGGAAGCGACGTACGGTGAGAAAGCGAACGCGGTCGCCGTCACGAGCGCGGCCGTCCAGGATCCCGTCAGATGTCTGACGAGCGCCCACATCGCCACGAATGCGAACACGAGAATCACGAAGACGACCACGTTATGTGCGGCAAGAGGATTGCCCGTCACGAAGTAGACGGGCGCAGCCAAGGCGCCGGCGACGAGATTCGCTTCGGAATAGGCCAGCGTCCCGGTGTGCGGATAGAAGATGTTCGCGTCGAAGACGT
Organism: Acidobacteriota bacterium; assembly: GCA_050264575.1. Lineage (GTDB taxonomy): Bacteria > Acidobacteriota > Vicinamibacteria > Vicinamibacterales > SCN-69-37 > DASQFI01. The sequence continues at coordinate 9,345 of JBLNGH010000237.1, forward strand.
GCTGCGGGTCCGTCAGCAGCGCATGCGCCACCCACGCCACATTCCACACGCTGAACTTGCCATCGTCAGTATCGACGCGGGCGACGGAGCCGGGCTGGATGATCGTGGGATAGGTCAGGATCGCCGCGAGCACGGCGCCAAGGGCGACGGCGATCAGAGATTGTCGCATTGGCGCTGCAGTTACTCGAACATCATCGGCCGAATGAGGACGCCGAGAAAGCGCGTGTCGCCGGACGGGCTCGGCGGGGGCGTGAAGCCCGTGCTGCTCGAGATCGAGACGACCCACACGCGCGCGGGCACTTCGCGATCCTTCTTGTACGGAAATCCCGGCTGGAGCGTGAACGAAATCGTCTGCGGCTCCCCGGGCTTGAGGTGCACGGTCTGCGCGCGCCCCTCGACCTTCACGGTGGCGTCGGTCGCGACGGGACCGGCCGACAGCACGACCTGGAATCGCCGGCACTCGACCGCGGCCTTCACAAGAAACTCAGCGCGTGAGTTGCCGCGGATCCAGAAGCTCTTCTTGTCAGCTTCCTGAAGATAGGAATTCTCGTCCAGATAGTAGATCTGGAACATCTCGACGTCGCCGACGCCGTTGCCGCCGTACTTGAGTCCGACCCGTGAAGCCTCGGTGTTGATCGGCAGGTCGTTGACGTTGGTCAACTCGACCGGGAGCCATCGCTGCAGACCCGTCATCGAATACCGGCCGGGCCTGGCCGACGTGTAGAGCGGGTTCAGCACCATGCCCGCGGTGAAGATACTGCCGACGACAACCGGAACCATCGCCGCGACAATCGATTGAATCGGCGGAAAGAGAAACAGGCCCGCTCCATAGGCGCCCATGAAGTAGCGATCCGCGACGGAGCCTCCGCCCCCGTAGTACGTGTACGGCCAGAGGATGAGCTGCACGCCGATGTGCGCGAGCACGCCGCCCAGCACGAACCATTGCCACGGCGCGCGCCGGCCGCGAGCCAGGAGAAACGCGAGTGTGCCGAACACGAGCGGAAAGTAGTACGGCAGCAAACCCGAATTGCGGCCGACGACGAAGTAGACGATGTTCGCGCGCAGGTTCGTCCAGAAGACTTCCGGATCGAACAGGATGTCCGACTGAGCCTCATCGCGTCCGCGCGCGGCGCAGATCTCCAGCCCGACGTTGGGTTGCTGGAACGGATACTTCTCGTAGCAGGTACGGCGGTCGCTGCCGCCCTGGTAGTTCCATTCGCCGCTGATGGCCACGTTCACGGCGAACAGTCCGACGGTCACCACGCCAATCGCCGAGGCGCTCACAATCGCGCGACGCCACTCCCGCCGCCACACCAGCCACGCCAGCATCGGCACGGCCATGACGACGTTCGTCGGCTTGGAAAACGCCATCAGGCCGAATAGAACTGCCGCCGCGAGATCGCTGGCCGGACTTCGTAACCAGCTCGATCGTCCGGGCGCCCGCGGCGAGACTTCCTTGAAGAGCCAGAAAAAGCACGCGCCCATCCCGAGGGTCATGTTGAACAGCTCGGGCATCATCCACACGACATACACCGGCACGGCGGTGGCAAAGATGTACGCGAACGCGAGCAACAGGCTGACGACCGTGCCCGATCGCGCGGCGAGGAACTGATACGCGCAGCCGAACGCCAGCGCGAGGAGCAGCAGGTTGAATACGAGAAACCCGGGCGTCCCGAGCGTGCGCACGAAAGGCCATGCGAACAGCGGATAGATGAACGACTTGCCGAAGAACAGCCGCGACGGATCCGGATCAGGCTGGCCGCCGATCGTCCGCCCCTTCTTCAGAAACACGCCGCGCGGCCCCGATCGGAACTCGCGCAGCATGCGCAGCAGGTCCTCCTGGCGATACGCGAGGTCGCCGTCCGAGGCGAGCGAGTGCGCCATCAGGTAGTACGTCGCTTCGTCGCTGAAGATGTTCGCGTCGGAGCGGCCGAAGTCGACGCGCGCGACGATGATGCCGTAGAGCACGGAGAGCGCCACGGCGGCGATCCATCCCGCCGCCACGGAGCCATGGGCCCTCTCGGCCCTCGCGGCGCTCACGTCGCGGCTTTCTCCGTCAGGAACGACAGATCGGCCGCGCGGGCAATGTGACGCCGCGTCGGCCGCGAATGCCGCTGCAGGATGCCGTACAGGCGTTCCATCTTCTTCACGAACGCATCGATATCGTAGTGCCGCGCCGTCTCGCGGGCGCGCGCGCCGAGCTCGCGCCGCCGCTCGGGACGATCGATCAGCTCGATCACGCGATCGGCGAGCGCGTCGCTGTCCCGCTTGGGCACGATCAGCGCGTCCGACCCGTCGGTCAGCACGTCGACGAGCCCGTCCGCATCGGTCGCGACGATCGGCCGGCCGGCGGCGAGCGCCTCGAAGAGCGTGAGCGGCGTGCCTTCCCAGAGCGACGGAAACACGCTGACGTCGAACGCGCTCAGCACACGGGCGACGTCCTTGACGAACCCGCCGAACACGAACCGATCTCCCAACCCGAGCGCGGCCGCCTCCGCTTCGAGGCTCGGCCGGAGAGGCCCTTCCCCAAAAAGGAAGAATCGCGTCTGCGGCCGGGCGTCGAGCACCCGCCGCGCCGCGCGGACGAGGTACTCGTTGCCCTTCGAATCGTGCAGCCGCGTGATGGTCCCGATCGCCATCTCGCCCGGCAGGATTCCCAGCTCGTGCCTGATTTGCGCGAGCTCCTCGGACGATCGCTGCTGGCTGAACTCGGCGACCGGCGCGCCGAGATAGACGACCCGTACCCGCTCAGGACGTACGAGCCGCGCGCCGATGACGAATTCCGCCGTGCTCCGCGAGACCGCAATCGCCAGATCGGTGTATCGCTCCAGGATCCGGTCGGCGACCTTCTGAAACCACGGCGTCGAGGTGAGGTTCGCGTGTTCGTGCAAGACCACAGGCAACCCGCGCCGCGCCGCCGCCAGCCGTCCGAACGTCGTTGCTCCGTAGCCGTGCAGGTGGAGAATGTCGATCCGCTTGCGATCGATCACCTTCAGGAGCGCGGGCAGCGTCGACGGATCGAACCGCGACTTTTCGAGGTACGTGATGTCGATGCCGAGGGTGTCGAGTGTCTCCTCGGACAGATCGCGCCGGCGAAGACTGACGAGCGAGACCTGAAAACGGGACGGGTCGAACCGGGGGATCATCCACGCAAACAGCCGTTTGACGCCGTGCATGCGGGACCCCTCCCATCCGAGGTGATCGCAAACTTGCAGCACCCGGATGGGGCGGTCGGCCTCTGCCGTCGGCATCTTGCAAAAACCTCCCGGTTGCCGTCACAATAACGGCCCCCCGGCTAAAAAGATACCGCCAGATTCCTAAAGTCCGGCAGGGTTTGATTCGATAGAAGTCCCAGTCGTTCGTGTCCATTTCAGGGATTGTTATGAAGACCTCGAGCGCCCACGCTCTCCGCGCGTTCGTTCTGCTCCTGCTCCCTGCGGCGGTGACCCTCACCGGCTGCGAGCGTACCAAGACCGCGAGTCCGCTGAGCCCGCTCGTTGCGGGCCCCATGGAAGGCGTGACCGTCAATGCGCCGGTGCTTGCCGAGCCTTACAAGGGTCAGCGCCTGAAGGACACCGAACAGCCCATCACTCTGGTGATGGTCAATCCCAACAGCAACGTCGACCGGCCTCTGACGATCGTCCTGCAGATTGCGCCTGACACCAGCTTCACCGGACAGGTCTACACCCAGACCGATATCAAGCCTGGTGCGGATGGGTATACGCGGATCCTGCTGCCCGCCAAGCTACCGGGCGGCCGTACCTACTCCTGGCGTGCCAGGGCGGGCGATGGGGCGAACACGAGCGACTGGTCGGTGTCGAACTTCGAGGCGCTCCCGCCGATTGTGTTCGGTTCGCCAGACCCGCGGTCGCCTGTGGCCAATGAGCGGACCTCGAGTAACACACCCGAATTCGTCATCGGGAACGCGTCCGCGTCGGGACCGTTCGGCAACCTTTGGTACAACTTTCAAATCTCCGACCGATCGGACTTCGCGTCGGTGTTCACGAACGCCGAAATTCCCTCGGGCAATGGCGAGACCCACTACACGATGCCGCCTTTACCCGCTCCCGATCGGCAGTTCTTCTGGCGGGCGCGGCTGATGGACCCTGAAACGCTCGGTCCGTGGTCCCGCGTGGAGACTTTTCGATCGCCGTTGGCGCCGGCGCCGGCTCCCAGACCTGGTCCGCCCAGCGGAGGCGGGTCTGGTCTGGTCGGCAACTGGCAGGACTGCGGCTCGCTCACGGTCAACAAGGACGCGCTTGTGGAGTGCGTGCATGGCGCCGTGAATCCGGCTCGCACCGAAGAAGGCGCCTTCGAGGTGACCAAGCGCGTCGCGTGGCTGCTGCGAGGCGAAGGCGCGGGCCTGCTGATCAAGA
>JBLNGH010000238.1:0-5220 GCA_050264575.1 Acidobacteriota bacterium
TGACGAGCGCAGCATGCTGCTGCGCTACCAGGAGTTCGTCCAGGCGTTCGAGTCCCTGATCGGTCACGAGATCGCATGGCCCGACGGCCAGGTGTTCTACGTCGTGCTGCGACGAGCCGCCGGTACTGCGCTCGCCGACCTGCGTCAGAGCCTCGACGCGGCGCTCGGCGGCGAAGTCGAGCTGCTGCACCGGGAGCTGTCGAGCGGCGAGTGGGCCGTCCTGATTCTTGCGTCGGCGCGCGCGGCCCCGCGCGTGTCGTCGCTGTTGTCGGCGGCGCGCGTTGACGAGCTGCCAGCGCCGCCAGGTATTGGCGAGACGAACCTGCTGCGCGCGATGCCAGCAATCAAGCAGCGCCTCGACGAGATTCCCCGCGCGCGTGCTCGTCTCAACGACGAGCGGCTGGTGCTCGCGCGGGCCGAAGGCCCGTGGCTGGTCCGGCTTCGCGCGTCGCTCTATGACGAGATCGCACGGTTCGATGCGCGGGCGCGGACGTACACGCCACAGCACCTTTTTATACTCGAGGGCTGGTTGCCCGCGCCTCGGCTCCCGGATTTCGGCGCGCACCTGGAACGCGTGCTTGGTCCGGAGATCGTCGTCTCCACCATCGGCGCCGAGAACTGGGGCACTGACGCGACGCCCGTTGCCCTTCACAATCCGCCGCTCTTTCGGCCCTTCGAAGTGATCACACGCATGCTGCCGCTACCAAGGTACGGAACAATCGACCCGACGCCGCTCATTGCGGTTTTCTTCCCCGCGCTTTTCGGGCTGATGCTCGGCGACATCGGCTACGGCTTCGTCCTCGCCGCCGGCGCTTGGTTGATGCGTGTCCGCTCGGCGCCAGCCTCGGCTTGGCGGCCAATTTCAACCGTCGCGCTCGCGTGCGCATCGAGCACAGTCGTCTTCGGGATGATCTTCGGTGAGCTGTTCGGATCGGCCGGCCAGCTCGTGGGCCTGCGTCCATACTTCGATCGCGAGCAGGCGACGATTCCGTTTCTGGAGTTCTCGATTGCGCTTGGCGGCGTGCACCTTCTACTTGGCGTCGTGCTCGCCGGCATCGGCGCCTGGCGCCAGGGCCGGAGACGCAAAGCCGTAGGGCGCGGCGTGACTTTCGGCATGCTCGTGCTGACGGTTCTTCTACTGCTTGCGGCGCTCGAAATCCTCCCCCACCGCCTGTTCACGCCTTTGGCCGTCGCGATCCTCGTGGCGTTCATCGCACTCGTGGCGCTCGAGGGCATCGTGGCGGTGGTCGAGCTTCTGTCGACGTTCGGTCACATCCTGTCTTACGCCCGGATCATGGCGATTGGGGTCGCGTCGCTGACGCTGGCCGTCGTGGCCAACAAGATGGTCGGCGCGATGGGCAGCGTGCTGGTCGGCGTCGTCTTCGCCTTGCTCTTTCACGTCGTCAACTTCGCCCTCGGCCTGTTCAGCCCGGCGATCCATGCGCTGCGGCTCCACTATGTGGAGTTCTTCGGTCAGTTTTTCAGCCCGGGCGGCACCGCGTATCGGCCACTCAGACACTGGCACTCGTTGCCGTCGCCCTGAAGGAGACCGTCATGGACACTACTTTGCTGGGACTTGCTGCCGCGCTCGCGATCGGCGTGCCGGCTCTCGCTACAGGCTGGGCGCAGGGCCGGATCGGGCCGGCCGCCGCGGCGAGTCTCGTCGAGAAACCCGAGCTGTCAACCACTGCCATCCTCCTGATCGCCATCCCGGAGACGATGGTGATTCTCGGGTTCGTCATCGCGGTGCTCATTCTGCTCCGCGCGGGCGGGTAGGCAGGCGAACGGACATGGCACTGTCGGACCTCATCGCGCGACTCGAGGAGGACGCGACAAAAGAGATGCAGGCGATCGTCGAACGCGCCGACGCCGACGTGCAGGCGATTCGTGCGGCGACCGAACGGGCGATTGCCGGCGCTTCCGCGGAGCGGCTCGAAGGCCAGCGGATCGAGAGAGCCGCGAATCGCGACCGTGATCTGGCACGCGCCCGCCGGAACGCTCGGGGGGAAGAGCTGAAAGCACGCCACGCGTTGCTCGCGCGTGTCTTCAGTCGGGCCCGCGCGCTCGCGCCCGAGACAGGCGCCTCCGAATCCTACCGACGGGTGTTGCCATTGCACCTCGAGGAAGCGCTGTCGTACGTCCAGGGCTTGCGTCCGCGCGTGCGCTGCCAGGCGGCTGTGGCGTCCGTCGTCGGGGCAGTCGCCGCGCGGCACGACGGCGCCGAGATCGTCATTGATGAGACCGTCGGGCCGGGCGTGGTTGTGGAGGCCGCCGACGGATCGGTCGTCGTGGACAACACCCTGGCCGCCAGGCTCGCGCGCATCGAGCCGAAGCTGGCGGTCGAGCTGCTGGCGGAGCTGAGCGATGCGGGCGCCTGACGTCGCGCTCGTCGCGCGCGCTCGCGGCATCGCAATCCACTTCCTCGCGCGGCCGGTCCTCGATGCGCTTGCCGGCGCCGGCGACCTCGCTGCCCTCGATCGGGACATCAGGCGCCTCGGGTGTGAGTTGGACCCAATCGGCGAGAACATCGACATCGCAGCCGTCGATCGCGCCATCGGCCGAACGGCGCAGCGGCACTTGCGGACGCTCGCGCGGTGGCAGACTCGTCCCGGTGTGCTCGATGTGTTCGTCGCGAGTCAGGATCGGCGCGCGCTCCGGGCGCTCATCCGCGGCGCCGTCCAAGGCGCGCCTCCGGGCGCGCGCCTCGACGGGCTGCTGCCGACACCGTTGCTGCCAGAGCGCGTGCTCGTGGATCTGGCGCGCGAAGCCTCCGCCGCGGCCGTCGTGAAATCGCTCGTGCGGCTCCGGCACCCCGGCGCGGCTGATTTGCTGCCGATGGTCAGTCAGGCCCGGCCGGATCTGCTCCCGATCGAAGCGGCCCTTCTGCGCGGATTCGCCGCGCGTGCCTGTGCGGCGGCGGCGCAGAACGATCGTCATCTCCGGCAGTACGTCAGTGAGCTCGTTGATTCCGGCAACCTCCACAACGCGCTGCTTGTCACCGGCAGCCCCCATGACCTGACTGCGGACACGTACTTCATTGACGGCGGCCGGTGGTTGTCGCGAGAGGCTTTCGTCGCGGCAGCCGGATCGACGTCGCGCGACGCCGCGGCAGCTTCGCTGCGCGCGACACTCATCGCCTCGCCGCTGGCGTCGCTGCCTCTCATCGCCGGAGATGCCGCGAGCCTCGAGCGCGCGTTTCTCATCGACGCTCTGCGCCGATATTCGGGGGCCGCACGCCGCGAGCCGTTGAGCTCGGCGTCTCTGCTGGCCGTCCTTCTCCGGCTCGACGTGCAGGGCCGCGACTTGCGCACGATTGCGTGGGGCGCCGTCTTTGACGCCCCTCCGGAACGCCGACGCCAGGAGTTGATGTCGCCGCCATGACCGTGCGCGTGCTGTGTCGACCTGAGTTCGCGGCCGGCTTCGAGCTCGCCGGCCTTGCTGTTACGCGTATCGCCAACACCACGGCGGCAACGGCAGCTGTTCGAAGCCTCGCGTCGGACGCGGACGTCGGCATCATTCTTGTGGACGACGGGCTGTACCGGGCGCTGCCGCGCGATCTCGTGACCAAGCTGGATCGCGAAGCCCTTCCGATTCTCGCTCCGGTGCCCGCCCCGAACTGGGACCGCCGGAGTGCGGCCGAGGCGTACGTCATGGACATCCTGCGGCAGGCCATCGGCTACCGGGTGAGACCGCGATGAGCGCAGGCACGCTGACGCGCATCGTCGGCGCACTCGCCGAAGCCACGGGGCTCGTGGGGGTCGGGCTGAACGAGCTCGTGCGCGTTGGCCATCGCCGGCTGCTCGGCGAGGTGCTGCGCGTGAGCAACGACCTCGCTACGCTGCAGGTGTTCGAGGACACGACGGGACTTTCGGTCGGCGAGCCGGTGGTGCGTGAAGGCGGGCCGCTCACGATCGAACTCGGGCCCGGTTTGCTCGGCAGCGTGATCGACGGCATCGGGCGGCCGCTCAGCCGTCTGGCCGCCCTGACCAGTCACTTCATCCAGCCGGGTGCGACGACGGCGACGCTCGATCGCGACAGACGTTTTCGCTTCGTACCGACATGCGCGCCGGGCGATCGCGTCGGACCCGGTGATGTGCTCGGCTCGGCCGACGAATCCGGCTTCGCGCACCGAATCATGATGCCGCCAGGTCGAGCGGGTGTCGTGCGCGACGTCCGCGCCGACGAGCTCACCGTCACCGATCCGGTCGTGACGTTCGACGCGGGCCCGCCGGTCGCGCTGATGCAGGTCTGGCCGGTCCGCAGGCCCCGCCCCGCGGCCGCTCGGATCGAGGCGGCGCGCCCGTTCCTGACCGGGCAGCGCGTCTTCGACTTCCTGTTCCCCGTGGCTGAGGGCGGCACGGTTGCCGTGCCGGGCGGCTTCGGCACCGGCAAGACCGTGATCGAACAGGCGCTCGCGAAGTACGCCGAGGCCGACGTGGTGGTCTACATCGGCTGCGGCGAGCGAGGCAACGAGATGGCCGAGGTGCTCCACGACTTCGCGACGCTGGTCGATCCGCGCAGCGGCCGGGCGGTGCTCGATCGGACCGTCCTCGTCGTCAACACGAGCAACATGCCGGTCGCGGCGCGCGAGTCGTCGGTCTATGTGGGGCTGACGATCGCCGAGTACTTCCGCGACATCGGCTGCCGGGTCGCGGTCATGGCCGACAGTCTCTCGCGATGGGCCGAGGCGCTGCGCGAAGTCGGCGCACGGTTGCAGGAGATGCCGGGCGAGGAAGGCTATCCGACGTCGCTCGCGAGCCGCGCCGCCAGGCTGCACGAGCGAGCAGGTCGAGTGCACTGCCTGGGCCGGCCCGATCGGACCGGCAGCGTGACGCTTTTCCGCGCCGTCTCCCCGCCGGGCGGCGCGTTCTCCGAACCGGTGACCCAGGCCTGTCTGCGTGTGACCGCCGCGCTGTGGGCGCTCGACGCCTCGCTCGCACACCAGCGGCAGTTTCCAGCCGTCGATTGGGAAACAAGCTTCAGCCTCGAGGCCGGCGCCATGGCGCGCATCTTCGACGAGACAATTGACGCGCGATGGTCGGCGACACGCGCGCGGCTGCTCGATCTGCTGCAGCGGGACGCCGACCTCCGCGACATCGCGAGCGTCGTCGGCCCCGAAGCGTTGGAGAACCGGGATCGACTGCTCCTCTCGGCCGCCGCCATCGCAAGGGAATTCGTGCTCGGACAGAATGCGTTCGATCCGGACGACGCGTTTTCGCC
>JBLNGH010000239.1:0-13140 GCA_050264575.1 Acidobacteriota bacterium
AGGCAGGCCGGGTCACCGCGCAGCCCATCCTTCCGACGACACGCCCGCACCGATGTTCACGGTCGTCCCTGACGACGGCGACCCCCGGGCCAGAATCATCACGGTCCTGTGTGAGGGCCGGGACGGCACCATCTGGGCAGGCACATACAACGGACTCTACCGCCTCGAGCTCGCGAACGGCCGCCGGTCGTTGCGGCCGGTTGATGTCCACATCCCTAACGAGGGCTCCGATCAGCGCATCGTTGCGGATGTGGTGGACGATGCGCACGGCGAGCTCTGGGTTGCGGCGCCTGGCGGCTTGTATCGCCGCTGGCCTGACGGGAGTGCCGCGCGCTACACCGTACGCGACGGGCTGCCGCAAGATCACCTGTCGGATCTGCTGGAAGATCACGACGGGCGCTTATGGGTGGGAACCCGCGAAAGCGGCTTCTTCCGCCTCAGCGCCGACGGCTCCCGCCGCGCGCCTGTGGTCGACCTCAGATTCAGTGTTCCCGAGTTGCCGATCAGCTGGGTGTTTCAACTGTTCGAGACGTCGGACCGCCGATTCTGGGTGGCGACCGCCAGAGGTCTCGTGGAGTTCCTCCGGACCGGTGCTGAGCAGGGCCCTCGGTTTCGCACCTACTCCGAACGAAGCGGCTTGAGTTATTACGACATCACGGCGGTCAACGAAGATCTCGGCGGCAATCTCTGGCTGGGCACCAACACCGCCGGGGCTATGAAGCTGACGCGGCATGGTTTCGTCACCTACGGTGCACAGGACCGCATCACGGTAGTAAATGCGATCTTCGAAGATCGAGCAGGCAATGTGTGTTTCAGAGGCACAGTGCCGGGAGACGCGCGGACGAGCGTGTTCGAGGGAGCGAAGCTGGATCTGTTGAGTCCGCAGCAGCCTGTGCTCCACAGCCGGCTCGGCTGCTTCAACGGCCAGCGCTTCGATTGGTTCAAGCCCGACGCCGTCACGAAGATGGGCTGGGTCCAGGAGCAGATCACGCGGCAAGCCCGGAACGGCGACTGGTGGGTCGGCACTGAGGAGGGGCTGTACAGATTCCCGGCCGCCGATCACTTTTCTGCGGTCAAGACGGCCCGGCCGCTCAATGTGTACACGACGAAGGACGGACTCGGCTCTCAGCAGGTCTTTCGCCTGTTCGAAGACTCGCGCGGCAACATGTGGATCTCAACCACCGCACAAAACCGCGTTGGCCTCGCGCGATGGGAATCGGCCAGCGAGAGCGTGATCGATCTGAGTCATGCACCTGGACTGTCTCCGGTCACGGAGGACTGGCCGCGTTCGTTTGGCGAGGACCCGGCCGGCAATGTGTGGATCGGCCTCAATCATGGTCTGGCCCGCTACGCACACGGCCGTTTCAGGCTGTTCACCGCGAGCGAGGGACTGCCGCCCGGCAAGATCGAGAACATCCACGCTGACCGCTCGGGCCGCCTCTGGCTTGCCTCGGACGAATCAGGACTTGTGCGTGTCGACCATCCTGGCGCGGAGCGGCCGGTGTTTGTCAGTTACACGACGAGCCAGGGACTGTCGAGCAACAACACCGAAGTCATCACTGAAGATGACCTCGGGCACATCTACGTGGGCGGCGGGCGTGGACTCGACCGGCTCGATCCGTCGACAGGTCGCGTCAAGCACTTTACCGTCGCCGATGGCCTGGCGCCCGGATTGTTCCTTGCCGCGTTACGCGATCGGCATGGCGTCCTCTGGTTCGGCATGAGCAGCGGCCTGGCGCGGCTCGCGCCGGTGGCCGAGACGCCGCCAGCGCCGCCACCGGTGTTGATAAGCGGGGTGCGCGTCTCGGGCGTTCCACAGTCCGTCTCGGCATTAGGGGAACAAGAAACTGCGCTCCCCGATTTGGCGCCCGTCCGGAACCAGCTGCAGATCGATTTCCTCGCCCTGGGTTTCGCGCCGGGTGAAGTGCTGCGGTATCAATACCGGCTCGATGGCGCCGGCGCCGATTGGAGCGAGCTCGGCGAGCAGCGAACGGTCACCTACGCAGGTTTGGGCCCCGGCCGCTATCGATTCACCGTCCGTGCCGTGAACTCGGACGGAATCGCGAGCGACCATCCCGCCGTCATCACCTTCACGGTCCTGCGACCCGTCTGGCTGCGTTGGTGGTTCCTGGCGCTGTCGGCCATCTTCGTCGGCCTGATGGTCCGGGCGCTGTATCGCTATCGCGTCGCACGGCTGCTCGAGATGGCGAACATGCGCACGCGGATCGCCACCGATCTGCACGACGATATCGGCGCCAACCTGACGCGCATCGCCCTGCTGAGTGAAGTCGCCAGCCGGACACCCGGCGCTGAGCCCGGCGGTCGCGCCGACGGGCTGCTTTCGTCCATCGCTCAGATTGCCCGCGAGTCGGTCAGCTCGATGAGCGACATCGTCTGGGCGATCAATCCAAAACGTGAAAGCCTGCTCGACCTGACCCGGCGGATGCGGCAGCACGCCGAGGAAGTATTCACCCTGCGCGACATCGACCTGCGCTTCAATGGGCCGAGCGCCGCGGAGAGTTTGAAACTGGGCATGGATCTTCGCCGGGATCTGCTCCTGATCTTCAAAGAAGCGGTCAACAACTGCGCGCGCCATTCCCGGTGCGAGCGTGTGGAGATCGACCTGCGTGTCGAGGGCCCGCGGTTGGTGCTGACCGTCGTTGATCACGGCATCGGGTTCGATCGGTCGATGCAGGGCGACGGCCAGGGCCTCCTGAGCATGGAGCGGCGCGCTCATCGGCTCAACGGGAGTCTGGGAATCACCTCGGGACCCGGTGGGGGAACGGCGATCACCCTGAACATTCCGATCCGACCTGCCTGAACCGGTAGGTGACACTGGGGGGGTTCCGGACTAGTGTGGGGTGTGCGCGCGACCAGCAACGCATCGCCGAATCCAGCAGTCCGCGTCGTCATCATCGAGGACTTGCGCGACGTCCGCGAAAGTCTCACCGTGCTGATCAACGGCACAAACGGGTTTCAGTGTTCGGGCAGCTACCGCACGATGGAGGACGCGCTCAGAGGCGTCGAGGGCAACCGGCCCGATGTCATCCTGACCGACATCGGACTACCCGGCATGGACGGCATCGAGGGCACGCGGATTCTGCGCGAGCGCTTTCCGCAGGTACCCGTTGTCGCCTTGAGCGTGTACGACGACGACGATAATGTGTTCAACGCCATCTGTGCGGGCGCTTCAGGCTATTTGCTGAAAAACACACCGCCGGCCCGGCTCCTCGAATCGCTGAGAGAAGTCGTGGACGGCGGCGCGCCGATGTCGCCGGAAGTGGCCCGGCGGGTGATCGCGCTCTTCCGCGAATTCAGGCCGCCGGAGCGAGCTTCCTACCAGCTCACCCCACAGGAGACCGATCTCCTCAAGCTCATGGTGGAGGGACACCACTACAAGACGGCCGCTCTCCAGATGGGGATCTCGATCAACACCGTCTCCTTCCATTTGAAGAACATCTACGAAAAGCTGCAAGTGCATTCCAAGACCGAGGCGGTTGCCAAAGCCCTGCGCGAACATCTGATCTAAGTACCGTCTGGTTCGCCTTGCACCAATTCCCACACTACGTATCTACGTAGTTACGGGGCCGACCGTCCGCTGCTACAAACACCGCACAGCCGTTCGCCGGCCTTGGGGAGCGTTCCTATGCGCAGCCGTTCTCTCGCGCGCGTCGTCATTGCCAGTCTTGGCGTCTCTGTGGTCATCACACTTGGCTGCGGCAAGCCGCCGTCAGCGCCATCACCACCGCCAACGCCCGGACTGACACAGCCACGGTCCGATTCCCAACTGGCACCGCTCGCGTTGTTCGAAGCTGCCAGCCTGCATTGGGGCGTGACGACATCACCGCTCACTTGGGCGACTGAGGAGGACGGCAAGGTGAGGTGGACCAACGGCCCTTGCGACGATCCCAGCCAGGGTTCAGTGCAGGCCTCCCTCGACGGCGGTGTGTCGCCGACTTCAGGAACGTTCTTGCCAACCGGCAGCCACACCTATGTGGTGTCTTTCAGCACTTGTCTGGTGGATGGGTGGGCAGGAACACTGAATGGAGTGGCTTCGGCAGCCTACAGTGCTGCCGAATGGAGCAACGTCACCGCGACGGTTTCGGCCGACTCGGTGCGCGGTCGGTGGCTGGCCTCCTTCAGTGAGCTCCATGACGTGACGGCGGACGGCTCGGCCGTCTGGACGCGCGTGGGGATCGGGAGCTCGAGCACGCAAACCATGACTTACACCCCGGCCGCCGGCTCACGTTTGTTCAATAACTCGACGACCAACGTGGCCACGTTTGGAGGCGGTTCGTACTCGATGGTCCGATACCCAGCCAAAGGAACGGAACAGCGATTTGACAATCTCAAGGTCGCCATTAACGGCACCGAGTACACACTTAACGGGAGCATCGACACTACATACGGATTTAACGGATCGAACATTCACACCGGCGAGGTTCGAATCATCAATAACGGAACGCTGGTGGCGCGTATTTACGGCGACGGCGGCAACGATCTGAGGGTCGAGGTCCTGATGCCGCTAGTCCCCTTCTAGCAAATGCATCGACGCGGCGCACGCCGCCCGCTCTCCGGTCACAGATCAGCCCGGCCACACCGCATCGCTGGGCCACCCTACGCATCTACGTGGTTACGCGGCCGACCGTCCGCTGCTACAAACACAGCACAAGCCGTTCGCCGGCCTGGGGAGCGTTCAGGCCTGGGGAGCGTTCATATGTGCGGCATTTCTCTCGCACGCGTCGTCATGGCCAGTCTTGGCGTCTCTGTGGTCATCACGCTTGGCTGCGGCACGTCGCCAGGGCCGAGGCCATCGCCACCGCTGTCATTTTCGGTGCGGTCGATCGTTCCGACCGAAGGATCGAGCGTTGGAGCCACCGTCGCAAGCATCGCAGGGACAGGATTTGAGTCCGGCGCTACCGTCACCGTTGACGGCAGCCGCGTAGACGCGACGGTCCTCAGCGCGAATACCATCTCTCTCGCGATGCCAGCTCACTCGGCTGGGATAGAAAGTGGCGGCTTGAAAACAGTGACCGTGACCGTGATCAACCCGCTCAGTCAGGCGCAAGCCAGCGTGCCGGGAGGGTATATGTACGTCGGCCCGCCGGTCATCAGCAAGTTGCTCCCGAACATCGGTTCAACCGGCGGCGGCGCACCGGTAAACATCATAGGTACTGGCACGGGGGCAATGTGGTCGGTCGTGACCCTGACGGTCGATGGCATCGTGAGCACTTTCGAAGATGGTTGGCCTTCCTACGACGCCATCTCTTCATCAATGCCGGCCCACGCGGCTGGAACGGTGGAGGTGATCGTCACCGATCGGTACGGCCGGACCGGGAGCAGTGAATTCACGTATGCCTCGCCGGCCACATTCGATTTCAACGGGGACTGGCTAGGGTCGGCGGTGGACACCTCCGTCTCCCTGTTTTCGCATCTCGTCGTGTTGACCATTCGGGACAATAGTGTCGTCAGCGTCTCGTGCGGCAACGCCCCGAGCCTGACGCTTGACCCGCCGCCGGTCGTGGCCAACGGTGAATTCTCATTTGCCGGCAGCGGCGGCGTCAGCATCACCGGCAAGATCCTTTCGCCCGACTTCGCTTCCGGGTCGATCAACATGGCTTCCGGGTCGATCAACAGGGACTCTTGTGGCAGCCACCAATGGAGCGTCGACTTCGGCAGACACTCGGGCACCAGTGCCCGGGGCCGCACGTCCGGCTTCCGCTCATGGCGACGTTGACCCGACCTAGTCCACATTCAGCCGCAACGGATTCACGTCCGTAGGCAGATCGTCCTCGAACGCGAGAGTGGTATCGACTGCCAGTCGCCGTCGCCGCCTGAGCAACACGATGCCCGCCGTCGCGAGCACGCACCACGGGACTGCGGCCGCCGACGGCCTGACGACCGATAGCGCGAGCAGAGCGGCGCCCGCCGTGGTGAAGACGATGAACGCGCCCAGCCCTCGCACGAACATCTGCGGCACGAAGCCCTTGCCGGGCACGTAGGCACAGGTGAAGGGAATACTCCGCCAATCGCGCATCAGCCACTCGACCAGGAACCAGCCAATCAAGCTCTCGACGCCGACCAGAAGAAGCGCCTGCCAGCCAAACCATACGGCCTGAAAGGGCGCAACGAGCGCGACCGGAATCGCGACGCCGAGCGTGAACACCGTCCGCACGCCGGCACCGACGACATCGGCGTGGACGTCGCGGTCGTCGGTCATCCGGAAGATCCAGTTGGCGCGCGGTTCGATCGGCACCGCGAGTGCGAGGCGTACGGCCGGCACGCCGATGATGATCAACGGGAAGGGCGCCCAGAGCAGCAGCGCCCGCGGATCGCGCGAGACGAGCCCGTTCACGACCAGCCCGCCACCGACGGCCATCAACGACAGGACGATGCCTTGATGGAGGACGCTGCGCCCGAACGTCGCGCGAACGAACGCGAGTACCGCTTGCCCCGACGAATGCCGTCCAGTGGAGCGTCGGCGGCTGTACCGGGCGGGTGCCGGTGGCCGCGCGTGGGGACGCAGGATCACCCGATCGAAGTGCCGATAGAGGATGACGTAGGTCGCGGCGGCGATGAGGGCGGAAGCAGCCGTCGCCGTCAGCGCCCGAAGCGTCAGCGCGAATCGTCCGGCGTCGCCGAGGAGCCAGCGCTCGAGGCCCGTGAACCACGCCGGCGGCGCCCACGCCAGCCACCAGGCGCCGTGCGTCCACGCGTCCGCGCTGGCAGGAAGACGGGCAATCATCGGCAGCGCTAGCACGAGCAGACCCAGGAGCACGCTGCGCACGCCGGCGCCGAGCGCGACCAGCCGAGCCGGCGGCGCTATCAGGACCAGCACGCCGTGGAGCGCGACCACGGCGAGCGCCGCGAACACGTCGGCGACGAGACACGCAACGGAATAGGCCGCGCCCCGCGACAACGCGCCGCCGCTTCCCTGCGGCCCGAGCAGGGATAGCCCGAAGAGCGGCAGGAGGGCGGCGTAGGCCCCGACCGCGAACAGCGAGGCAAAGCCCAGGAGCGCCGCGAGCTTCGCGCCAAAGATTTCGGCACGTCCGACGGGCTCGGCCATCAGGATGCGAAAGTCCCGCTCGTCCGGAAAGAGCGAATGGCCGACGAGGGCGACGGCGGCCGCGACGATCCACATCTGCAGCGCGATCAGAAAGGCATGGTCGGCAGTCGCGGCGGCCACGTACCGGTCGACCGGCGCGCCCGCTAGATTCGCGTACTTCGTGAGGAATACCCGCACGAGGAGCAGGCCGAGCGCGCACGCGACGGCGGCCGCCCCGAGCAGCAGCCGCTTGAACGATCGGCGCCCGCATCCGACAGAAATCCGAAGTCGAAGAGGGCGCCGAAGAAGTGTCGGGCCAGGACGGCGGCGGGCCACTCGCGCATGGTCAACCTCCGCGGATCGTGTCGAAGATCTCGCGCGCGAGTGGGGCATAGTCTGCCTGCCCCGTCGCGCGCACGAAGCTCTCCTCGAGCGATCCGGCGCCGGCGCGGTCGAACGCGGCGACCGCCTGTTCGAGCACCATCCGGCCGGCCGAGAGCACGACGACGCGCGAGCAGAGCTTTTCGACCATGTCGAACCGGTGCGTGCTGAAGAAGATCATCCGGCCCTCGTCGGCAAGGAGCCGGAGCAGCGCGCGAAACAGCAGCCCGGCGTTGACGTCGAGGCCGGAGAACGGCTCGTCGAGCACGATGAGATCCGGATTGTGCAGCAGTGCGGCGGCGACGAGCACGCGCTGCCGCATCCCCTTCGAAAACGCGGTCATCGTCTGATACCGGCTGTCGTGAAGCTGGAACAACTGGAGGAGTGCCGCGACGCGTGCCTCGAGAGCCGGCGCCGCGAGGCGCCGCAAACGGCCGACGAGGGTCAGGTACTCGGCGGCGGTGAGGTGCGTGTAGAGGTACGGCTCCTCGGGCACGTAGCCGATGCGCCGCTTGTAGGCGATTGGATCGTCGGAGAGGCGACGGCCGTCGAGCGCGATCGATCCCGCGGTCGGCTCGAGCAGGCCGACGACCATGTTGACGGTGGTGCTCTTGCCAGAGCCGTTCGGGCCGAGATAGCCGACGATTTCGCCTGGCCGCAGGTCGAAGTCCACGCGATCGACGGCGAGCAGCCCGCCGTAGCGCTTCGTCGACCCGCGCGCCTGGAGCATTGGCTACCGGCGGATCCGGCGGCGCGGCCGGGTCGCCCACAACGTGAGGACGATGGTCGTGGCGACGAGGAACACCGTGATCGTCGCGATGAGCACGAGGCCAATCGCCTCGGAGTCGGGCAGGTCCGCGGGAATCCCGAAGTTGGCCCGACCAACCAGCCGCGCGAGGCCGGTCAGCGCGGCAAGCATCGGCAGAACGGAGAGGACCATGATCACCGGCCAGCCGCTGCGGAACCACTGCACGCCCAGCGTGCGAATCAGATCGAGCCCCATCTGCAGCCGAAGCCGGCCCATCCCGCCGGCGTCGGCGGCTTCGCGGCAGGCGTCCTCGAAATCCTGCAGCATCTGGTCGCCGTACTCGCGGCGGAACGCCGGCGGGCACAGGCGAAGACCGGCGCGATACGACGAGGCATCGAGGAACGTCGGCCGGCGCATCAGCATTGGCTAGCCTCGCGTTTCCCGCGGGCGAATGCGATGGGCCCGGGCGACCTCGAGCAACGCCCCCAGGCGATCGACCTCGGCACGCAGCGCCTCGCGTCCGGCGCGCACGAGCCGGTAGTAGCGGCGCCGCGAATCGGAGGCGCCTGCCGGCGCGTCGACCTCTTCCACCCACCCGGCTTCCATCAGCCGCTGCAGCGTGCCGTAAATCGTGCCCGGGCCGAACCGCAGCCGGCTCGCCGACTGGCGCTCGACGTCCTTGAGGATCGCGTAGCCGTGCCGGTCGCCGCCGGCGAGCGACAGCAACACGTGGACGACCGCGGGCGTCAGCGGCACCATGATATTCCCGTGACAGATATATCTGTCACTGTAATAGTTGTCAAGCTCGCCGGCGCGACGGCTTGACGCCCGTTCATCGAGCCAGAATCGCTCGACGACTACGCCGGATTCCTGTCACAGAGGTGAGCGGATGGAATGGCGCTGTCAGCGCAATGACAGTGCGGCAGGATACTTCTTCATTTGCTGGCCCAAGTGCAGCCGTCATATTCAGGACGGGATTTTGTGCAAACTGTTCTTGAAGGGACAGCCGTTCGTACGAAGAGTCGGGAATAGGCCAGCGATTCGGCCGAATCCACCTTGGCAAGCAATTCGCAATACAGCTAGGCAGGTGGTTGTCTCCGGAAAGGAGCTCCCGATGCGCACGAAGCGCTACGGCGTTCATTCGCTCACGTCGCCCGCGGCTGATTCCAATCAAGCCGATTTGGCCCCGATCGTCGCGGTTCTCGCGAGGGAGCCGATCTTCGCGGAGCTCGCCCTCGAGACCCATGCGCGCTTTCTGGCGCAGGGCTACCCTGACACCACCGATCCCATGGGATTTCAGCAGTGGATCGCGCGCGACGACGTGATTCGATAGGCAGCGCTGCAGCACCGAATCCTCACCACCTCGGCTGAATCCAACCATCGAGCCAAAGCACAATCGGCGACCGGCTGAGGCCTCGGTGACGCCGGCGGGGACACCCGACCAGGCATAGACCGGGCCCGACTATAATTCGCACGCTCCACGCGCGCGGAACCCTGATCTGTGTCTGAGGCCACAAAGGAAGGGACATGAAGCACATGGAAGGACATGAAGAGCATGAAGGCAATCTTTTCTTCATGATCTTCACGTTCTTCATGACCTTCATGTCTTTCCTTTCGTGGGTTCCGTAGACCGAGCCCATGCCGCTTTCTATCGGGACGCGTCTCGGCGCTTACGAAATCAAGGCCAAACTCGGACAGGGCGGCATGAGCGCCCGCGGCCCGGCGAGCGCGCGACGCGAGACGAGCCGTCGCGGTGCGGGGGTGGGACCCCGCGCCATTTCTATTGGATGACACCGAGCCCATGCCGCTTTCTATCGGTACGCGTCTCGGCGCTTACGAAATCAAGGCCAAACTCGGACAGGGCGGCATGGGCGAGGTCTACCGCGCCCGCGACACGACGCTCGGGCGTGACGTCGCCATCAAGCTCATCCTCGGTGCCTTCGGTGACGATCGGGAGCGGCTCGTGCGCTTCGAGCGGGAAGCGCGGGCGCTCGCCGCGCTCAACCATCCCAACATCGCGACGCTCTACGGCATGGAGAAGGCTGGAGCGCAGCACTTCCTGGCGATGGAGTTCGTCGACGGTGCGACGCTGCAGGAAGTCATCGGTGCGGCGGACGGCGGTCTCGACGTCAGTCGCGTGGTTGGCCTGGCGCTGCAGATCGCGGAAGGACTCGAAGCCGCTCACGAAAAAGGGATCGTCCATCGCGATCTGAAGCCGGCAAACATCAAAATCAGCGGCGACGATCGCGTCAAGGTCCTGGATTTCGGGCTCGCGACCGTTGCGTCAGATCCCGAATCCCCGTCGGCGGGCCTCCACTCCAGCCTGGCGAACTCGCCGACGCTCACGGCGATCGGGACCCAGGCCGGCGTGATTCTGGGCACGGCGTCCTACATGTCGCCGGAACAGGCGCGCGGCATGCCCGCCGACCGTCGCAGCGACGTCTTTTCCTTCGGCGTCGTGCTCTACGAAATGCTGACCGGCCGCCAGCCGTTTCGCGGCGACACCGTGTCCGACGTGCTCGCGTCCGTGCTTGCCCGCGAACCGGATCTGGAGGCGCTGCCGTCGATCCTGGCTCCGCGCCTGTCGGAGCTGGTCAAGCGCTGCCTCGACAAGCATCCGAGACGGCGCTGGCAGGCGATCGGCGACGTCAGACATGAGCTCGAACTGATCGCGGCGAATCCGCGGCGCGCAGATGACTCGAGCCGAGTGACGACGTCCGCCGTCGTCCTCGCGCCGGCGGTGCCGGCGTGGCGCCGTCTGCTGCCGATCGCTGCGGCCATCGCCGCAACGGCCGCCGTCACGATCGTTACCATGACGCTCGCGCGGCCGGCGCCGGCTCCTGCGCCGGTGTCACGGTTCGTCATTCCCTACGCGGAGGGCATGCAGCTCACCATTCGTCCGGGGATTGCGATTTCTCCCGATGGATCGCGCGTCGCCTTCGTGTCGAATCGAAAGCTCCACGTGCGGGAGCTTGGCGACTTCACCTCACGGGTCATTGCCACGACCGGCTCCGCTGGCGCCGCGCCGGTCAATCCCGTGTTCTCACCCCAGGGCAATGCCGTGGCGTACTACGACAACGTGGACGTCACGATCAAGCAAGTGGCGCTCAGCGGCGGCGCGTCAACGACGGTCTGCAAGTCGCTCGAGACGCCGGCCGGGCTGACCTGGTCTGGCGATTTCATCTACTTCACGAGCGCGGCCGGCATCATGCGCGTGCCGGCGATCGGCGGGTCGCCCGAACTCGTCGTCAAGAAGGATCCCAACGACGCGGTGACCCGGCCGCAGGTGCTGGACGATGGCCGGCTCCTCTTCAGCATTGCCAGACGCGAGGCTGGCAGCCTCGATCGATGGGCCAACGCGAGCATCGTCGTGCAACGCCTCGGCGACGAGAAGCCGACGACGATCGTCGAGAAAGGCAGCGACCCGCGGTATCTCGGGAGCGGGCATCTGGTTTACGGGCATGGCGGCGTGTTGTACGCGCGCCGATTCGACCCCGTGCGCCTGTCAGTCGGCGCGGCGACGCCGATGGTCGAAGGGATCTTCCGCAGCACGAGCACGGTGGGCGGCGGTCTGTGGTGGTACGGCATCTCCGACAACGGCACGCTCGTCTATCAGCCGGGCGCAGTTGGCGCACTGGCCATCCCCCAACTCATCATCGCGACCTTCGATCGCGCCGGGAAGGTGGACGCGACGAAAATTCCTCCAGGTCCGTACGGAAATCCACGCATGTCGCCGAACGGACGGCGCATCGCGTTCGCCGTCGACGACGGGCGCGATGCCAGCGTGTGGATCTATGACCTCACCTCCAGCGGCTCGGCGCGGCGCCTCACATTCGGCGGACACGACCGCTATCCGACATGGTCGTCCGACAGCCAGCGCGTCTTCTTTCAGTCGGATCGGGAGGGCGATTTTGGTTTGTATGCGCAACCTGCCGACGGCTCCGGCGCAGCGGTGCGGCTGACGAGGGCTGAGACCGGTATCGATCACATCCCGCAGTCCGCATCGCCGGACGGCTCGGTCCTGCTGTTCGACGAGACGAAGAACAGCCGCACATCGCTGAAGGCCTATTCGTTCAAAGACAAATCGGTGTCAGCCTACGGCGGCATTCAGTTGAATGTGCCGAGCGGCGCGGTGTTCTCTCCGAACGGCCGCTGGGTGGCGTATACGTCGCGCGACGAGGGGCAGTCGCTTGCCGCGGTGATCGTGCAACCCTATCCGGCTACGGGCGCGAAGTACCAGATCTCTCCGAGCAGCGAAGACGGTCATCATGCGGTCTGGGCCCGCGACGGCAAGGAGCTCTTCTACACGCCCGGACCCGGCACGATTTTCAACGCCGTCCAAGTCGAGACGACGTCGCCGGCGTTCTCGTTCGGTCCCGCGCCCAACTTCGCGCGAATGTTCCTCAATCAGGCGCCGTCGACGGAGCGCCCGTTCGACAGCGCACGCAACACGAAAGGCGAGCCCGTCATTCTGGGGCTCACCGCCAATACCGCCGATCCGACGCGTGAAGAGCGGATCGAGCTCCGCATTATCCTCAACTGGGTCGAGGAGCTGAAGGCGCGGGTGAAGTGAGCCGCAACGAGGCCACGATGTCCTCATGCAACACGGCCGCGAAATGTCGCGGCTTTTCATCGTCAGGCGAAGGCGCCGCGTGCGTTTGCGATGGCAGTGCCATTGCAGAGACCGCGCGGATGCAATCTCCCCCGCGATTCCTCGCCGTCTTCACCGTCGCAACGATCCTGTTCCTCGTCATTCCGCCGGCCGCGGCCCAGAGTGCGGCCAAAGGAAACGACCAGCAATCATCCGCTGGCGCACAATCGCCGGCCAATCCCGGGAGCCAGCAGCAGCCACCCGCCGCCGTGGTCGTCCCGTGCACGTCCAAGGTTGGCGAGCGCCAGGAGTGTCCCGTGGACACGTCGAGGGGTGTCGTGCTCGCGCGTTCGTACGGCGACGCCGCGTGCC
>JBLNGH010000240.1:0-6058 GCA_050264575.1 Acidobacteriota bacterium
GGGTTTCGTCTTCGGCTCTTGGTCTTGTCGGGTCGCGAGTCCCGCTCTCACCGCGCCCGGCGAAGCCGGGCGCGCCAGGTCAGCGGATGTCTCAGATCCCTCAGTGGTCGGGCTTTCTTCATGTCCTTCATGCCCTTCATGGCCTTCATGTGTTCTTGGCTTTTGGCAGGCGAACGCGGACCGAAGAGATTCAGGCGCGCGAGGGTCTCTACTGAGGATGCTTCCGCAGGAACGCGCGCACGAACGGGCATTGCACGATCAGGGTGAGGCCCTCGGTGCGTGCGGCGTCGATCCCGGCCTTGGCCAGCAGATCGCCCAGATGCCGGCCCCGCAGCGACTCGGGGACTTCCGTGTGAATCAGCGTCAGGGCGCTGCGCGTCCGTGCGTAACGAAGAAACGCGGTCTGACCATCAACGTGCAGCTCGAACTGACTCGATTCTCGATTGTCCACGACGCGCGGTGCTGCCGGAGTACCCACGCGGATGCCCGTTTGAACGGTATTCCCGGGCGCGTCGCTCGCAGGAAAAGACTCTTCGATCGTCTCGTCGAGCAGCGCTTCGAGATGATCCTTCTGGCTGTCGATCGGCATCGTGCGCCTCTGCGCCGATCGTAGCACCGTCGCGGATTTAGGAACCAATCCGCGCTACGGATCGAGCACGGCGTCGAGGCCGCGATGGAGACCGACGAGCGTCGAGACCTTGCGAATCGCGAGCAGCGCGCCGTCGACGTACGGACGCGCGCTGCCGCCGGCATCGTGCCGGAGCGTGAGCCGCTGATCGGGCATTCCGAACAATACTTCGAGGCTGATCACGTAGCCTGGCAGACGGACCGAGTGCACCTGCGACGACGAAATCGTGGCGCCGCGGGCCTCTCGCAGGCCAACGGTCTTATCGATTGGGATTGTGGGCCCGGACGTGTGAACCCTGGCCAACCGTGCTGCGAGCTCGCGAGCCGTGCCGCTCGGCGTGTCGATCTTGTCGTCGTGTGCGTAGTCGACGATTTCCCACTGCGGAATCAACTTCGCGGCCGCCTCCGCAAACCGTTGCAGGAGGACCGCGGTCAACGCGAAGTTGCCCGCGGCGAGCACGCCACGTCTCATTTGTCGTGCGACCGCGTCGATCTCGGAGAAATCTCCGTCCGTCAGGCCTGACGTACCGACGACCACATGCGCGCCGTGATCGAGCGCCGCCAGAACGTTGCGTTTGGCGCTGTCCGGCTTCGTGTACTCGACGAACACGTCGCACGGGACGGTCAGCGCCTCGACTGCGGAGCCCTGAATGACACCGGTGAGACGCGGCTCGCCGATCACGTCACCCAACCGGCGGCCGGCGTGCGTTCGCGAGACCGCGGCGACGATCGCGATGTCCGAGCCTGCGGCAATCGCGCGCGCCAGCTCCGAGCCCGCCCAGCCAGTGGCGCCGGCCAGGCAAACGCGAATCGCGCCCTCGCCTGGCGGCTTCGGCGGGACAGGCTTCATTCGCGGAGTCTAGCGCCGTTCTCACTTTCCTGTAGCGAGCGACGTGCCGGAATTGGGCTGCCTGTCTCGCGATCCATGTCGGGTTTGCTGTTCGCGGAAGTGAGAACGGCGCTAGCGCATGCTAGACTGCCGATTGAGTGGCCGTGCAGCGAAGCCGCTGCCGGCGCTCCAACTCTGCGCGCCGGACCGCGGTCCGGACCCTGTGCAAGTTCAGCCGACGAACCGCGTCAGGGCCGGAAGGCAGCAGCGCTAAGTCGATCCTGTGCTGTGCCGCAGGCCCTCCGGGCCGCGGTCGGGCGCGTAGGGCAGTTAAAAGCGCTTGTTAACTTAGAACTTAGAACTCTGAACTCAGAACTGGGGGAACTCTCAGTCTCAGCCACGATGTTCTTGAGTTCTAAGTTCTCAGTTCTAAGTTCTGAGTTGCACGTTTTTTTCATCTCTCCATGCCCCACATCGCTCTTGCCCGCAAGTGGCGCCCGCAACGATTCGAAGACGTCATCGGCCAGCGCGGCGTCGTCGAGACGCTCAGGAACGCGATCGCGTCGGGACGGCTGGCGCAGTCGTTCATCTTCGCGGGCCCGCGCGGCGTCGGCAAGACGACGACGGCGAGGATTCTGGCGCGGGCGTTGAACTGCGTGAACGGGCCCACGACGGAGCCGTGCGGCAAGTGCGACGCGTGCCTCGAGATTGCCGACGGTCGCGACATGGACGTTCTCGAAATCGACGGCGCGACCTACACCGGCGTCGACGCCGTCCGCGAGGTCATCGTCGAGCCGCTCGCCATCGCGCCGATGCGCGATCGGTTCAAAATCTTCATCATCGACGAGGTCCATCGGCTGTCGAAGAGCGCGTTCGACGCGCTCCTGAAGTCGGTCGAAGAGCCGCCGCCGTACGTGAAGTTCATGATGGCGACGACCGATCTCCATTCGGTGCCGGCGACGATTCAGTCGCGCTCCCAGGTCTTCGAGCTCAAGACGCTGCCGTTCGGCGCCATCCGGGATCAGCTGAAGACCGTCACGGCACGGGAGCAGGTGCAGATCGACGAGGCGGCGCTGGCCTTGGTGGCGCGGTCCGCGGAAGGCAGCATGCGTGACGCGCTTTCGGCGCTCGATCAGATCCTGGCGTTCACCAGCGATCGCGTCACTTCGGCCGACGTCAGCACCGTCCTGGGGCTCATCGGCCGGGATCTGCAGTTCGAGATCGCCGAGACGGTCGCGCGCGAGGACGTCGCCGCCGTCTTTCGTCTGGCCGGAACCGTCGTCGAGGCCGGCTACGACCTCCGCGTCGTCTGCCGCGAGCTGGCCAGGCTGATGCGCGACTTGATGGTCGTGAAGATCGATCCGTCCCGCGCCTCGGACCCGGAAATCGCCGGGGAAGGCGAGGCGGATCGGCTGCGGGGGCTCGCGGAGCAGTACTCGCGGGAGGATCTGATTCGCGCGTTCGACCTCATCGCCGATGCCGAGACCGGCATCCGCGCCTCATCCCAGCCGAGGCATCACTTCGAGATGGCGCTCGTGAAGTGGATTCATCTACGGAAACTCACGCCGCTCAGTGATCTCATCGGCGGCCTGGAAAGCGGAGCGGTCAAGGCCGAAGGCCCAAGGCCCAAGGCCCAGGGGGAACTTCGAACTTCGAACTTCGAAGGTCGAAGTCCGACACGGCCGCCGGCGGCGAGAACCCCGGAACCCCGGAACTCCGGAACTCCGGAACCCCGGAACTCCGGAACTCCGGAACCGACAGATCTCAAGACCCGTTTGCTTTCTTCCATCCGCGATCAGAACAAGAGCTTCTACCACATGGTCATCGCCCAGGCGAAGACCGTGGAAGCCGAGGGCGACGCCGTCGTCTTCACCTTCGCGCCGGTGCACAAGGGCCTGCGCGGGCAGCTCGAAGGGCGTCGCGCCTGGCTCGAGCAATTGGCGCACGCCACGAGTGGCCGTAAGATTGCCATCGTCACGCGGGAAAGCGCGCCGATGCCGGCGCCGGCCGAGCCTGAAGATCCCGCGCGGGTGCAGAAGGCGCGTCTCCACGCCCGGGCCAAGGCCGATCCGGGCGTGCAGGCGATCCTCGACGTCTTTGGCGGCGAGATCGAGGAAGTCGAGGAGATTAAAGACCAGAAATTGTGACGTGGTGATTTGGTGATGTGGTGATTTGAGAGCATCATGTCCTGACGCGGCAGGCAGGATTTCAAATCACCACGTCACCACATCACCAGATCACAACTGTAGTGACACATTTTTATGAACATTCAGAAGATGATGCAGCAGGCGCAGCAGATGCAGGAGCGTCTGCAGAAGCAGATGGCTGAGATGCGCATCGAGGCGACGGCCGGTGGAGGCATGGTGACCGTCGTCGTGAGCGGACACAAGCAGCTGCAGCAGATCAAGATCGATCCCGAAGTCGTCTCGAAAGACGACGTCGAGATGCTGCAGGACCTGATTGTCGCCGCCGTCAACGACGCGCACCGGAAGGTCGATGAGGCGCTGGCCAGCCAGATGCAGGGGATGATGGGCGGTCTGCGCCTGCCCGGAATGTCCTGATGCCGCGGACGGATCCGCTGGCCGATCTCGTGGCGGCGCTGCAGCGGCTGCCCGGGATCGGCGCTCGAAGCGCGCAGCGCCTCGCGTACTACATCCTGAAAACCCCGCGTGAAGAAGTCGACGCGCTCGCCGCGGCGATGCTCTCCGTCAAGGAACGCGTCACGTACTGCTCGATCTGCAGCAACATCACCGACGTCGATCCCTGCTCCTACTGCACGGCCGGCGATCGCGACCGCCGCCTCATCTGCGTCGTCGAGCAGCCGGAAAACGTCGCGGCCGTCGAGAAGACGCGCGGGTTCAAGGGGCGGTACCACGTGCTGATGGGCGCGATCGCGCCGCTGCAGGGCGTCGGACCCGACGATCTCAAGATCAAGAGTCTGCTCTCGCGCGTCGGCGAGGGCGGTGTCGAGGAAGTGATCCTCGCGACGAATCCAACGGTCGAGGGGGAAGCGACCGCGCTGTACTTGGCGAAGCTCCTGAAGCCGCTCGAGGTTCGCGTCACGCGAATCGCGATGGGGGTGCCTGTGGGGAGCGATCTCGATTACACCGACGAATTCACGATGGCGCGGGCGCTGGAGGGGAGACGCGACATGTGAAAGAAGCGGGAAAGCAGGAAAGCCTGGAAGCCCGGAAGCTCGGAAGCCCCGGAAGGCGAAAGCAACTCAGCTCTTAGCTTCCTGGCTCCCGGGCTTTCTGGCTGCCAGGCTTCTTTTCGCAAGCAGCGCCATTCCAACCACCGCCCACACCACCATCCTCCCCGTACGAATCAGCGACACCGTCGTGCCCACCGCTGGCGCCAGACCGATCGCGACCCCGACGCTCTCCGACGTCACCTGATCGACGCCGATCCGGAACGGGATCATCTTGGCGACGACGTTGACGACACGGTTGAAGGTGTCGAGCACGAAGGCCGCGAGCGGCGCCGAGACGCCGGTGATCAGCCACAACGTCAGCCACGCTTCGAGAAAGCTCAGGAGATGGAACGCGGTCTCGCAGGCGAAGACGACGCCGAGGCGGCCGCCCTCGCGGCCGGCCGATCCGTACGTCCGCTCTTCGAAGTCGCGGACGCGATCGACCACGGCCGAGAGTCTCGCGAACGGTACCCGCGACTGGCCCGGGCTCGCGTGCGCGGGTTTCTGCCAGGCGGTCCACGCCGCCACGGCCAGGACGGCGGCCATGAGTCCGAGCGCCACGAAACCGGCGAGATGGATTTCCGCCGGCAATGAGAACGCGCGGAGCATCGCGGCGGTCCCCAGCGTCACATAGATGCCCACCGAGACGCTGTAGAAGAAGTTCTCCGCCGCGAGCGCCGCAAGAGACCGCGACGATCCCGTACCCGCATCGAGATACATCGCCTTGACGGGCTCGCTGACGAGCAGGCTCAGCGGCGTGATGTTGCCGAGCGCATCGCCGCCAATCGTTGCCGCCACCGCGCGCGCAATCGACGTTTTCTGTCCGATGAGCGTCGTCCACGCAATCGACCGCGCGACGAATCGCAGCAGCGAGAGTAGAAGGATCGCGGCGAATCCCCAGCCAACCGGGCTGAGGCCGTTGGCGATCCGATCGAGCCCGACGCGATCGATCTGCCAGACGAGCAGCGCCCCGCCGGCGGCGACGGCAAGCAGAGTCAGGATCGCCCGGCGCACGCGCGGAATCATACTCTCGCGTGTCGGAACGACCGCGATATATGATTTTTCGATGCTGCCCGTCCGCTACGCAGCGCCAGCGGCGCTGGTGCTCACCGTGGGCGGTCTCATCTCCTGCTTCGCCGGCTACCGTCTGTTCCGCGTCGTCCTCGGACTCTACGGATTCTTCCTCGGCGCGATGATCACCACCTCGACGATGGGCACCGCAAACATGTGGTACCTGGTGCTCGCCGCCGTCGTCGGCGGACTCGTCGGCGCCGTGCTGATGGTCGCCGCCTACTTTCTCGGCGTCGGCCTGGTCGGTGCAGGTCTCGCGGCGCTGGCGCTGAACGGGGTGTGGCGGGGCGCCGCCGGCGGGGCCCCCCCGCCCCAGGTCCGCGGGCGCGTCTGGGTGG
>JBLNGH010000241.1:0-6988 GCA_050264575.1 Acidobacteriota bacterium
GTAGGGGGCGTGGGATTTAAGGCTATCTTCTTGGCGGTTATTCTGGTTGTCGACCTCGGGTTTCTTTTCGCGCTGTAAGAGCCCCACCCTGGCGCCGCGTTGGGCGCGAAAAGAAACCCGAGGTCTCTACAAGGCGTCACCATCACCGGCCAACTCGTGGACGCGCGCACCTTCCAGCCGCTGCGCGGCGCCATCGTCAGTGCCGCCCGGGTTCCCACTGACAAGCCGGGTGCGTCACCCAACATCGGGTTTCGGACCGGAGAGGACGGCAAGTTCATCCTGCGCGGCGTCGCGCCGGGTATCGTGAAGTTCTACGTGGCGAAGGCCGGTTACGCGCCTGGACCGTATCCATCAGTCCGTCCGGCGGTTGACGGCGAGCGAATCGACAAGGTCATCTTGACCGTCCTGCCCGGCGCGTCGATCTCGGGGCGAGTCGCCGACGAGTCGGGCCAGCCCGTTGCGGGAATGAAAGTGCGAATTGCTGCCGGCGGCCAGAGTGATCAGACGACAACGGGCACGTCGGACAGGTCGCAATTCCATCAACGTCTCGTCACGTCGAGTCGAGACACAGTAGTCACCACTGACGATGACGGGCAGTATTGGGCAGGCGGACTGGCGGCAGGCACTTACGAGGTCACGGTCATTCAGGAGGCCAGGACGATCATTCAGACTCGTGACGGCGACGAAATCGTGATCGGCGGTGGAGGCGTGATGGCAGAGAGGTCGCAACCTGCTCCCGCCACGCTCGCGGCAGGCGAAGACCGCACGGGAGTGGACCTCGTCGCGCGCTTCGTGCCCCTGGGGTCCCGCAGCGGGGCTTTGAAGGCTGAAACCGGCACCGGCAGCGTCTCGGGCCGGGTGATCGACTCGCTTGGCCGCGGCGTCCCAAGCGCTACCGTGACCCTCACTTCGCCTGTTGGCAGCCTCGGAACGATCACTGCCACCACCAACTCGGACGGCGCCTTTCGGATCATCCGGCTGCCTGACGGCACGTTCGTCCTTCGCGTTGTGCGCAGCGATTCTGTTGCGTGGCTGAATTCGTCACAGACTGCGACTGCCACCGTCACCGGCGGCTCGCGCGTCGAGAATGTCGTGCTCACGGTCGGGAGGAGCGGCGTCATCAGCGGGACCATCACCGATGAATTCGGTGAACCGGTCGCGGCTGAAGTCACCGTCATCGCGAGCCGCAGCGACGGGTTGGTGTCAGGCGGAATGGTCACTGCTGACGCGCGCGGACGATATCGCATCCCACTCCTCCGGCCCGGGGATTACCTGCTCAGCGCACAACCGATCGCCGCCGGCGAAGTGCACTTCGATGACTACGTGGGCCAGGACAGGATTCTCGCGCGCGCACCGCTCTTCTATCCGGGCGTGCCGAAGGCGTCGCTTGCCTCACCGCTCGCCGTGGTCGAGGGCGCCGAGTCCGCTGGTGTCGACTTCGTACTTCGCCCAACGTCGGCAGGAAGTGTCATCGTCACACTCGACGCAGGCCGGCCCGTCGACGATATCCAGCTTCGCTACGTCGCGCTCGACGATCGATCTGCTGCTCCGAACATGACGCCGGTGACGGGATCGCAGGTCACGCTCGATCTCAAACCGGGCCGGTATCGACTGGTCGCATCTGCCGATGTTCCGTCCGGCAACGACGTCATTCGGCTCTGGTCGTCAATGACTGTCGAGGCTGACACGTTGCTGCAGACGTCTGTGAGCATGATGCTCGAGCCAGGAACCAACGTTTCCGGCCGCCTGATCTTTGAGGCAAGCGGTTCCGTGGCTCCGCAAGGAGCTCGCCCGTCGTTGCTTCCGGTCGGGTCAGGCACGCGCGTCGGTTTCGCGCCGGGCAACTCGACGTTCGACGCCGCCACGGGAGCGTTTTCGATCGAAGGCGTCCTGCCGGGTCGATACGTCATCCAGGCAGGCGAACGGGGATCGCCCTGGATGCTCAAGAGTGCCGCCATCGATGGCCGAGACATCCTGGATCTGCCAATCGATTTCAATCCGGGCGCGGAGTTCCACAAGGTCGCCCTGACAGTGACCGATCGGCTGAGTGAGCTGTCGATCACGTTGACGGACGCAGCGGCAAAATCGAGCTTGGAGGAGTCGGCGGTCGTGTTCTCGGCGGATCAAAAGTACTGGTATCCGGGCTCACGACGCGTCCGCGTGGTACCGCAAAACGACAAACGCGTGTACGTCGTCCGCGGACTCCCCGCCGGCGCGTACTTGGTGGCACTCACGCCCAATTCCTTGTCGCAGGACGACAGCCTGCCGCTGACGCTGCAGGCGCTGGCCGGGTCCGGTGTTCGTGTCACGCTGACCGAGGGCGAGAAGAAGGTACTCAATGTTCGAAGGTGATTTCCGAGGTCAGGACTGAAGCGGTGACGGACACGAAGGCAATCTTCACCATCGTATTCCTTGCTGGACTCGTGGCGGGAAATGACCTGCAGGGCGTCACCATCACCGGCCAGCTCGTCGACGCGCGGACCTTCCAGCCATTGCGGGGCGCAGTCGTGCGCGCGGTGCGGATCCCCGTCGACAAACCGGACGCGTCACCGAACATCGGATTCCGGACGGGAGCGGACGGCAAGTTCGTGTTGCCCGGCGTCGCGCCAGGCATCGTCCATTTCTCCGTCGCGAAAGCTGGCTATGTCGCGGGTCCGTACCCGTCGGCCCGTCCTGCAATTGCCGGCGAGACCATCGACAACGTCGTGCTCACCGTTCTGCCGGGAGCGTCGATCTCGGGACGAGTCGTGGACGAGTCGGGCCAGCCGGTCGCCGATGCGCTCGTGACGACTGGAACACCGTCGCAACTGGAGACGAGAGGCCAGCGGATATTCAGCTCTTCGAGCGTGGCGACGCTGACCGGACGCACGCTCATCTCTCAAAGCGTCGCGACGGTGACCGACGACGACGGACAGTATTGGCTGGGCGGGTTGGCGGCCGGTGACTACGTCCTTGCGGCCAACCCGTATGGCGAAGTCGGAGTCGCGCAGGATCCGATGGATCGACCTGGATCGCAGAACCTGGCCGTCAAGGTCGACGTGGGCGAAGAGCGCACGGGCGCTGACTTCGTCGTCAAGCTGAGGCCGTCGAGCCTCTCTTCTCCGGCGGTGAATGCGCGAGGAACGAACGTCGTCTCCGGACGCGTCGTCGACACGCGCGGCCGCGGCATCTCGAACGCCATCGTGCTCATGAGCCCGGCCGATCCGTCGCGCGGCTTCAACGCGACAACGGACAGCGCCGGCAATTTTCAGATCAGCGACGTGCCGGCCGGAACCTTCGGCATCGGCGCAAGAGCACCGGGCTTCCCTATGGGACTGCAGCTCAGGACACAGCCATCCCTTACGCCTGTGGAAATCGTGGTGACCGCCGGCGCACGCACCGACAACGTCGTGCTGACGCTCCGCAAAGGCGCCGTCATCAGCGGCACTGTAACCGACGAGTTCGGCGATCCGGTCTGGGCCGCTGTGACCATCGCGGGCCCGTACGGTTCGGAGGCGGGCCCATCGGCTCGCACCGTGACCGCCGACGCGCGAGGCCGCTATCGCCTGGTCGATCTGACACCAGGCGAGTACCTCGTCAGCGTCCAGGCGCCCAAAACCAGCGAAGTCCATTTCCAGGACGGTGCAGGCCACGATCGTGTGCTCGCGACTGCGCCGGTCTTCTACCCCGGCGTGCCGCGAGCGTCCCTCGCGACCAGAATCACCGTTGCCGAAGGTGAAGAATCCGCCGGCATCAACCTCGTGCTGGAACCGGTTTTCGTCGCGAACATCCACGTCACGATCACTGCCGGCCGGCCGGTGAACGACGTGCAGCTCAATTACATCGCGCTCGACGATCGGATGGCGATTCAGAACACAACGACGGTGAAGAGCTCCACGTTGACGCTCGACGTTGCGCCGGGACGGTACCGGCTGCTCGCGTCAGCCGACGTCGCGTCGAACGTGGACAAGATCGATCGTCTCTGGTCGCTTGTCGAGGTCGACGCGGATCCGTTGCTGCCCGCGACCGTGACCATGAATCTCGAGCCCGCCGCCAATCTCTCCGGCCGCATCGTCTTCGAAGGCGCGAGGGACACGTCGCGTCAGGGAGCCGGTCCTTCATTGCTCGCAGTCGCGCGCGTGCCCGGAACGAGGTGGGGGTTCAGCCCGGGCGGCGCCACGTACGACGTCACGACCGGCACGTTCTCGATCCGCGGTGTGGTGCCCGGGCAATACGTCATCCAGGCCGGCGTCGCCGACCGTGGCCGGACCTCCCCGTGGATCCTGAAAGCCGCAACCATCGGCGGCAGAGACGTGCTCGAGCAGCCGATCGATCTCAACCCCGGAATGGAGATCGACGATGTCGTGTTGACGGTGACCGATCGGATCGGCGAGCTCTCGGGACGGATCATGGGGGTTGGCGACAGACCGGCGGCCAGCGACTGGCTGGTCATCTTCTCCACCGACAGCAAGCACTGGTATCAAGGCTCGCGCCGCACGCGCGTCACCCGCCCCGACGACAAAGGGACCTATACCGTCCGCGCGCTTCCGGCCGGGTCCTACATCGTCGCGCTCTCCTCGACTTTCGTTTCACAAGACGATGATCTGCAGCAGACACTGCAGACGCTGGCAACGTCGGGTGTCCGCGTGACGCTCGCCGAGGGCGAGAAGAAAGTGCAGGATTTGCGGAGGAGGTGATGGGCGTGAAGGGGATCGTCGTCGCGATGTCCCTCGGCCTGCTGGCGGGAAATGACCTCGGGTTCCGTTTTACGGCAAACGTAAAACGGAACCCGAGGTCTTCTGTCACCATCACCGGCCAGCTCATCGACGCGCGCACGTTCCAACCGCTTCGCGGCGCGGTGGTCAGCGCGGCGCGCGTAAAGGACCCGAGGCCGGATATTCCAACCAACATCGGGTTCCGTACCGGCATCGACGGCAGATTCATTCTTCGCGGTGTTGCGCCGGGCATCGTGAACTTCTTTGTCTCGAAAGCCGGGTACCCACCCGGGCCGTACACATCCGTCCGACCGGCAGCGGATGGTGAGCAGATCGACAACGTCGTCCTGACCGTTCCCCCGGGCGCGTCGCTCGGGGGCCGGATTCTCGATGAGTCCGGTCAACCGGTTGCCGGCGCATCCGTAATGCTGCAGAGAGCGAACGGCGTTCAAGTCCAGCCGACGATGGCACCTCAGCCAGTCCGCTCGATGGTGAGCACGGACGACGACGGCCGGTACTGGGTTGGCGGGCTGCCGGCGGGTGAATTCACTATCAACGTGCCTGGCGACCCCGCCTCATTCGTGTTCGTCGGTGAAGATTTCGCGAGGTCCGGAGCGCCCGATCCGACGACAGCAGCGCAAGCTACTAAGGTCCAGGTCAGAAGCGGCGAGGATCGTACTGTTCCTGACCTCGTCGTCCGATTCCGTGAACGATTCACCGGCAGCCGGCCGCTGGACTACGGCACCGCCGTTGTTGCCGGGCGCGTCACCGATGCCCACGGCACCGGGGTAGCGCACGCCTCCGTCGTGCTCCGGCAAAGCGAGAAAGGCGGCGGAACGGTGGCGACACGAGCCGACGCCGCGGGAAGGTTCCAGTTTCAGAACGTGCCCGGGGGATCGTACAGCCTCGGCACTCCGCAATTGGGACTGTCTACGGTGACAACGATCCCCACATCAACAATCCTCCAGGTCGCGTCCGGGTCACGCACCGAGACTGTCGTGCTTGCGGCGGGCCGCGGCGGGACGATCAGTGGCGTGCTCACCGACGAGTTCGGCGACCCTGCGCTGGGCGTCGTGATCGTCCTGACGCCAATGCAGCTGGAACAATCAGGCGATTCGCTCTCGATCGTCGCCCGTCCTTACCTTGCGCTGGTCACCGGCCGCGCCGCAACCGCCGATGCGCGCGGCAGGTATCGCCTCACCACCGTGCCGCCGGGCGAGTACTGGGTCAGCGTGGCAATGGGCGATCCGGTAACAGCGAGAACTGATGTGCACTTCGTCGATTCCGACGGCAACGATCGTCAAGTCGTTCAGGGATCGGTCTTCTATCCGGGAGTAATGACCGCATCGCAGGCTTCGACGGTCGCAGTTTCCGAAGGCACGGAATCATCAGGAATCGATCTGACCGTCCAGCCCACGCTCGTCGCACACATCAACGTCACGCTCGCGTCGAACCGCCCGGTGAGCGAGATCCAGTTGCATCAAATCCTCCTCGACGACCGGATACCAATCCTGGAGAAGACGACTAAAGTCGCCGGATCGACGGTGAAGCTCGAGGCAAGAGCCGGCCGGTACCGATTGCTCGCGTCGGCGGAGGTCGCGTCGAATGCGGATACGGTCGTTCGTCTCTGGTCGTCGATAGACATTGAAGCGGATCCACTCTTGCCAGCGATGGTGAACATGGTGCTCGAGCCAGGAGCGAACCTGTCCGGCCGTATCGCCTTCGAGGGCAAAGAACTTAATCGACAGGATGCGGGCGCCTGGCTTCTCCCTCTGGCGGGAATTCCAGGAATCCGGATTCCGACCATCGACGGCAATTCGTCGCTCGCCGTGGCGACTGGAGAATTCTCGATCGAAGGAGTGATGCCGGGGCGCTATGTGATTCAGGCTGGCGGCACCGATCCGCGCTCGCCCTGGATGCTGAAGGCCGCAGTGATCCGCGGCCGTGATGTCCTCGACGAGCCGATCGATCTCAGCACCGGCGAGGAAATCGACGACGTCCGATTGACGCTGACCGATCGGATCGGTGAGCTGTCCGGTCGCGTCGCCGACGCAACGGACAAGCCGAGCCGGGACGACTGGGTCGTTGTTTTTTCAGCCGACAGGAAACACTGGTACCCCGGCTCGCGCCGCACGCGCGTCGTCCGTCCGGACGCCAAGGGGACGTACCTCGTCCGCGGCCTTCCCGCCGGGTCGTACCTGGTCGCGCTCTCTCGGGAATTCCTGCCGCGGAGTCTTGACCTGCAGCAGAGGCTGCAGACGCTCACGCCAACCGGCGTCCGCGTGACGCTCGCC
>JBLNGH010000242.1:0-5600 GCA_050264575.1 Acidobacteriota bacterium
GCGCGTCTCGGCTGTGCCCGGCGTCGATCGGGCCGCCGAAGCCGTCATTGTCCCCATCAGCGGCAACGGGTGGAACGAACGAATCCTGGGCACTGACTCCAAACCGCTCGGCATCTCGAACGTGAATCAGGTCAGTGGCGGGTTCTTCCGCACGATTGGCACGACGGTCCTCGCCGGACGTGACTTCACGGATCAGGACACGACGTCATCGCCGAAAGTCGCGCTCGTCAACGAGACGTTCGTCCGCGAGATCCTGAAGGGCGAGTCGCCGATCGGGCGGACGTTTGCCATCGAGCCGCCTGCGGGAGATCCGATCGTCCCCATCCAGATCATCGGGCTCGTCAAAGACTCGAAATACCGGACCATGCGCGAAGATCCCGAAGCGTGCCTGTTCATCTCGCAAGGGCAGGACAAGAAGCCGGACCCGTACACGAACGTGCTGGTGCGTTCATCGCTGCCGCCGTCGTCGCTCGTCGCGGCGATTACGCGCGCACTGGCGGAGGTCCATCCGAGCATCATTGTCGATTCCGTAGCGGTCAATACGACGATCGCGCAAACGCTCGTGCTGGAACGGCTGATGGCGATGCTCGCGGGCTTCTTTGGCGGACTGGCGGGACTGCTCGCCGTCATCGGTCTCTACGGCATCCTGTCGTACATGGTCGCGCGGCGCCGCAGCGAAATCGGGATCCGCATGGCGCTCGGTGCCGACCGGCGCATCGTCACGCGCCTCGTCGTCCGCGAGGCCCTGAAGTTGCTCGTGGTCGGCCTCGCCATTGGTGCGGCCCTGGCCGCGGCTGCGGCCCGGAGCGCCCGCTCGCTGCTGTTTGGCCTCGAGCCTGGCGATCCGGCCACCATGGTCGGCGCGATCGTCGGGCTGACCGTCGTGGCTGTCCTCGCGGCGTACTGGCCGGCCCGGCGCGCCGCGCGGCTCAACCCGGTCATGGCGCTCCGGGAGGAGTGAGGCTGCAGGCGCCCCACGATCGTCCCAACTAATAGGGCTATCCCTGCAAAAAGGCTACTTCGAGCTTGGAGCTTCGCATTTTCTTCGAAGTTCGAAGTCTGGAGTTCGAAGTTCAGGCCGCGCCTAGGCACGGCCTGCAAGGAGGGACCAACCGATGAGGCGCAATCTATTCCAGGTACTCACGCTCAGTGCGCTGCTGTCGATGGCCGGGATGGCGCAGACGCCCCAGACGTCGCCGCCGCAGCAAACGCCGCCCAAGATGCAGGACATGAAGGTGGTCGGCTGTATCGCCAAGGGACTGAAGCCGAATGCCTATCTGCTCGAGAGGGCGGTCGATCCGACGAAGAAAGGCGATACGCCGCGCGTTTACCGGATTCAGGCCCAGATGGAGGATCCGGACTTCGAAAGCCAGGTGAACGCGAAGGTCGAGGTGACCGGTCAGGCCGAAATCAAGCAGGTGCCGACGCCGCCGCCCGGCGGCAAGATCGACGAGAAGGACCTTCCGGTGTTCAACGTGAAGAGCTTCCAGAGGGTTGCGGACACCTGCAGCTTCTGACGATTGTCGGTACGTCGGGTACATCGGGTACGACAGGTACGTCAGGTCCGCGGAACGTTCTGACGCGTGTCATCTTTTTCAGAAAAAGACGACAAGAATCAGGTTCCTTGGACCAGGCGTACCCGTCATACCTGAATGTACCTGACGTCCCGACAAGTGTCTTAGGCTTTGACGGCGAGGCGATCCCATCGCTGCGCGGCGGATCGCATCAGTGAGCGGATCGCGCCGACAATCCACCGCACCAGCACGAGGATGATCACCAGCAGGATGACGACGATGATCGCGGCGAGATAGGGATGTTGCGTCGCGAACCAGGTGATGAAGATCGCGAACGCGTCCTCACCGACACTCAAGACAAAGTTCGAGACCGGTTCCGGCGACGGGGTGACGGCCGCACGCGCCGCGGTTTTGCCGCCGTGCGCCGCGAACGCGATGCCGCCGCCGACCGCGGCTGCGGCGAGCTGCCACGTCGGCGACAGGCCGTTCGTGGCGCTGTAGGCGAGCAGTGCGCCGACCGGGACACGCACGAACGTCTGCAGCGCGTTCCAGACGAGATCGAACATCGGAATCTTGTCCGCGATGAATTCGATGACGAAGAGCACGACGCACGTGCCGATGATCCACTCGTTGGTGATGACCTCGAGCGATCCGGGAAGGGTCAGCACGTTGAATCGCGCGAGCAGCCCGAGTGTCGCGACCGTAGCGTACACGTTCAGGCCGGCCGCAAAGCTGACGGCAATCAGAAAAGCGACCAGATCCATGTGGATACCTTAGGGTAACAGGTGCCTGTGACCCCAGCAACCAAGACGGGAGTTCGAAGTATTAGGTTCGAACTTCGCAGATCGGCCGGCTTTCCTGACCAGGCTGAGCCCTGTCCGAATCCATCCAGTTGACACCACCGCGACTCAGGGTACACGATCCCTAAATAACTTATGGGAGAAGCCACGCCGACCGGCGAACTGATGCCGGGCACGCTCGACATGCTGATCCTCAAAACCCTCACGCGCGGCGAGATGCACGGCTACGGCATCGCGCAGACGATCCAGCGCGCGTCCGACGAGGTGCTGCGCGTCGAAGAAGGCGCGCTCTATCCGGCGCTCCATCGCCTCGAAGTACGCGGGTGGCTGCGATCGAGCTGGGGCACTTCGGAGAACAACCGGCGCGCGAAGTACTACCGCCTCACGGCGCTCGGCCGCCGCGAACTGGAGCGTGAGGCCGCCTACTGGCACCGCGTCGCCTCGGCGGTCACGCGCGTCATGCAGACCGCCTGATCCTGATGAAGACGCGCCACGACCTCATCAGCATCTGCCGCCGGCTGCTCGACATGACCGGCCGGCGCCGCCGCGCCCGCGAGGTCGATGACGAGCTGGCATTTCATCTCGCGATGCGCGTGGAAGAGCGGAAGCGGACCGGCCTGACGGACGAGCAGGCGGCGCTTGCCGCCCGACGGCAATTCGGCAACGTCACGGCGCTCGGGGAGCAGACCCGAGAGATGTGGAGGTTTCCTTCCATGGACAGCCTGATTCAGGACATGCGTTATGCCGTGCGGACGCTGGTGCGATCGCCCGGATTCAGTGTGGTGACCATCCTCGTGCTCGCCATCGGCATCGGCGCCAACACGGCGATGTTCAGCCTGGTCGATGCGATGCTGCTGCGTGGATTGCCGTATCCGGACGCGAATAGTCTCGTCGTCCTGATCGGCAACGTGCAGCGCGCGGCCGTCGAGCGCCGCGGCAATTCGTACCTCGATCATCTCGACTGGCGGGCGCGATCGACCAGGTTCGTCGACATGGCCGCTTACTCCACGACGACGATGACGCTGATGGGATTCGATGAGCCCGAGCGGATTCCGATCGAGACGGTGTCGGCGCCGTACTTCGCGGTTCTCGGCGTGTCACCGGCCTACGGCCGGACGTTCAAACCGGAGGAGGACCAGGTTCCGAATCGCGACATGGTCGTCATTCTGAGCGATGCGCTCTGGCGGCGGCGCTTCGACGCCGATCCGTCGATCCTCAATCACACGATTCAGTCCTCGACGCGCACGTACACGGTGGTCGGTATCATGCCGCCCGGTTTCACCGGGGTCTCGGACACCGCCCAACTCTGGATTCCGTTCGCGTTGAGCGGCACCGCGTTCGACAACCGGGGGAATCGCGGCTTTCAGACGATTGCGCGGTTGAAACCGGACGCGAAGATCGATCAGGCGCGCGCCGAGCTCGACGTGATCTCGAAGCAGCTCGAGCGCCAGTATCCCGACACCAATGAAAAGCGCGCCGTCGAAGTGAGCCCGCTGTCGGTCGAGACGTACGGGCAACTGAAACCGGTCGTGCTCACGCTCATGGCGGCGGTGAGCTTCGTGCTGCTCATTGCGTGCTCGAACGTCGCCAATCTGCTCCTCGGGCGTTCGGAGGCGCGTCAGCGCGAAATCGCCGTCCGCAGCGCGCTGGGCGCCGGGCAATCGCGACTATTCCGGCAACTCGTCACCGAAAGCTGCGTGCTGACGCTTGCAGGGGCCGCTGCCGGCGTGGCATTCGCACAGGTGGCCGTCAAGACGCTCACGGCCGCGAGCCCGGTGACGTTTCCGTCCTTTGTCCAGCCGGGAATCAATGTCGTGGTCCTCGCATTCACGATCGCCGTCGCGCTCGTCTGCGGTCTGCTCCTCGGACTCGCGCCCGCGATGCACACGCGATCGGAGAAGCTCGGCGACGCGCTCAAAGAGACGGCGCGTGGATCCACCAGCGCGCGGTCGAATCGCGTCCGTGCCTCGCTCGTCATCGCCGAAGTGGCGCTCGCCATCGTGCTGCTCGTCGGCGCGGGCCTGATGATCCGGTCCGTTCAGAAGCTGACTGCGGTCGATCCCGGATTCAATCCGGAGGCGCTGCTGACGCTGGACGTGAGCGTTCCGCGTCAACCCGCGCCAACGACCGGATCTTCGCCGGCCGGGGGTCCGACAGTTGCGCCAGGCGGCGGTCAGGCCGCCGCGGCGCAACCGCCGCCGCCGTTCGTC
Source organism: Acidobacteriota bacterium (assembly GCA_050264575.1). Taxonomy (GTDB): domain Bacteria; phylum Acidobacteriota; class Vicinamibacteria; order Vicinamibacterales; family SCN-69-37; genus DASQFI01. The sequence goes on from JBLNGH010000242.1 coordinate 4,525, forward strand.
GTCTCCATTGCCGTCATTCTCGAGCGCGTCCGTGCCGTGCCAGGCGTGACATCGGCGAGCCTTGCCAGCGACGTGCCGCTCGACGGCAACACCTCCGCTGTCTTCTACTCGGCCGAGGGGGATTCGACCAGCGGCGCACAGACCATGCCGCGCGCGTACGTGCACCGGGTGACGCCCGAGTTTTTCGACACCTTGGGGATACCGATGAAGGCTGGCCGGACCTTCCATGAGAGCGAAGCCAGACCCGACGGCACAGCGGTCATCGTCAGCGAAAACGTGGCCCGGCGCTTTTGGCTGAATCAGGATCCCATCGGGAAACGCATCAAGTTCGGGGCCGTTACGTCGCAGAATCCGTGGCTCACCATCGTCGGCGTGGTCGGCGAGGTGAAGTACCGCGGGTTGCCGTCGAATCCGACCGGCGATCCGGACCTGTACTTTCCCGCGCTGGATCGCGCGGTCCAAGGTCTATTGATTCGCACCAGCGTCGATCCCGCCTCCGTGACGAGCGCCGTGCGCGCCGCCATCCGCGCCGCGCACCCGTCCATCGTCGTCTTCAACGTATCGACGATGGCGGATCTGGTGAAAGCGCAGACGTCTGCGTCGACGTTCACCACCTGGCTTCTGGGTCTGTTTGCGACGACCGCGCTTGTCTTGTCCGTGATCGGCATCTACGGCGTGATGTCGTACCTGGTCGCGCAGCGCACCCGTGAGTTCGGCATCAGGCTGGCTTTGGGCGCGACGCGGCGCGAAATCGTCACCGTTGTCCTGCGGCACGGCGGCCGGTTGATTGCAATCGGCGCGGTGATTGGGATTGCCGGATCGTTTGGTCTGTCGAAGGTGCTTGGTGGTCTCTTATACGGTGTGACGACGACGGACTCGGCATCAGCGCTCGCGATTCTGATCCTCGTGACCGTCGCGATTCTCGCGTGTCTCGTTCCGGCGTTCCGGGCTACGCGCGTGGATCCAGTGGATGTATTGAGATGACGACCGCGGGGTCAGACCGGGGTCTGCCCCCGGTCTGACCCCGGTCTGACCCCGCCCCTACCGCACGGTGACGACGACGCGGTACTCACCGC
>JBLNGH010000243.1:0-17026 GCA_050264575.1 Acidobacteriota bacterium
GGCGGGGGGGGGGGGGGCCCGGCTTGATGTTTTTTATTGTCGGGGGGTGGCGAGGGTGTCTGCGCGCCCCGCCCCCCGGGCGAGCGGGGGTGGGGCCCCGCGAGCAACCAAGAAAAGAAGACAGTCATGTCGAAAGCAACTTGTCGCATCCTGATCCTCGGCGCCGGCGTGCTCCTCGGCGGCGCCGGATGCTCGACGCCGGTACGCGAACCCGAAGTCGCGGTTCCAATGCTCGGCAGCGCCGGCGCGCGGCCGACGAGCCGTGACGATCTCGTCAAGACAATCGCCGACATGGAAGCGCGGCTGGCAGCCAAACCGGACGATCCGGCTGCGGCAGTGACGTTGGCTGACGCGCTCCTGAGGCAGACCCGGGTCACGGGAAACGCCGGATTGGCCATCCGCGCCGAGCGCGCGCTCTCGCGCGTCCTGGCGGCCGATCCCGATCACTACCACGCCAGGCGCATGCTCGCCGCCGTGCTGCTCTCGCAGCATCGGTTCCGGGACGCGATCGCCGCTGCCGAGCGCTGTCTTCAGACACGGCGCGACGACGCGTGGTTGTACGGCGTGATCGGCGACGCGCGCCTCGAGCTGGGTGACTATGACCAGGCGTTCACGGCGTTCGACGCGATGGCCGGCCGTCGGCCCGACGCCGCCGCGTACGCCCGCGCGTCGTACGCCCGGGAGCTGCAGGGCGATCTCGACGGCGCCGTCCGGTACATGCAGATGGCGCTGGAAGCGACGAGCGCCCGCGATCCCGAATCAATCGCGTGGCACCACGCCCAGCTCGGCCACCTCTATCTCACGCGCGGCCGGACGAGCGACGCGCGACGCGAATTCCGGCACGCCGACTTCGCCTTCCCGGGTCATCCGCTCGCCGTCGAAGGGCTCGTTCGCACGATGGCCGCGGCCGGCGAGAATGCCGCCGCACTGGCGCGGTTGCGGCAACTTCTCGCCCAGGCGTCCTCTCCATCGGCGCTCGCGCTGGAAGGCGATCTGCTGACGGCGCTGGGAAGGACCGCCGAAGCGGAAACGGAATACCGCCTCGCGGAGGCTGCCTGGCAGTCCGATGTGCCGGAGCCGGCGCGCCTCGCGCTTTTCCTCGCCGAGCGAGGGCGGCGAATCGACGACGCGGTGAAGCTCGCCGAGCAGGCAGCGACACAACGGGCGGACATCTTCACCGAGGATGCGCTCGCGTGGGCGTACTTCAAAGCCGGCCGCCTCGATGAAGCCCGTGCCGCGATCGCGCGCGCGCTGCGAACCGGCACGCGAGACGCGGGAATCCATCGGCATGCCGCCGCCATTGGCGCCGCCGCCAGGACGAAGACCGGAGCGATCGGAGTGGACCGATGATCGCCGGAAAGTACCGCGCGCGGCTGGCCGCGTGCCTGGTGTGCCTGACGATCGCCGCAAGCGGCGGCCGCGTCATGGCGCATCCGACAGCCCTCACCTACACCCAGATCACGATCAATCGCGATCGGACGATCGACGTGACGTTCGCGACGCTCGGCGACGCGATCGTCACGAAGCTCGAAGCGATGTCAGGGCCGGCGACGGCGGGCACCCGTCGGGAGACGGAGTCCGTGCGGCGCATCCTCGAACTTGGAGAGACGCTCGTCGCGCACATTCGCGTGCGGGCCGACGTCGCGCCGGTCGCGCTGCGGGTGACCGGCGTCTCACAATTGCCGGATCAGAACGGCAAAGTCGCGGTTCGATTCTCGGGCCGCCTTCCCTCCGGCGCGTCGCGGCTCGCGTGGGCCACGACGCTCGTCGCCGGCAGCTATCCGCTCGCCGTGCGCTATGAAGGGATCGACGGGATGGACGCGCCGCCGGACGATGAGGCGTTCGAGTGGCTGACGGGCACCGAAGAGAGCCGGTGGTATGCGATTGACTCGGCTGATATGTCGAGCCAGGTCCATCGCTTCCTCCGCTCCGTGGCGATCGGCTACGCGCACATCGTGCCCAACGGCCTCGACCACATCCTGTTCGTGCTCGGGCTGTTCCTGCTGGCGACTCGGACCCGCACGGTGCTCGCGCAGGTGACCGCCTTCACGGTCGCCCACTCCATCACGCTCGGCCTCAGTCTGTACGGGCTCGTCCGTTTGCCCTCTTCGATCGTCGAACCGCTCATCGCGCTGTCGATTGTCTACGTCGCCTTCGAGAACATCTGCACGTCCACGCTCACGCCGTGGCGGCTCGCGCTGGTCTTCGCGTTCGGGCTCCTGCACGGACTGGGTTTCGCGGAGGCGCTGATGGCGCTCGACCTTCCGCGCAGCGAGTTTCTGCGCACACTCGTGGCGTTCAATCTCGGCGTCGAAGCCGGTCAGCTGTCCGTGATTCTCGTTGCGGCGTTGGCGCTGGTCGCCATGCGCGTGCCGTCCGCGGATTATCGACGGCTGGTCGTCCGTCCGGCGTCGATCGCGATTGCGATGGTCGGCGCGTTTTGGGTGGTAGAAAGATTGATGTAAGAGGATTCTGGCTCTGGTGGTTCCGGGGTTCCGGGGTTCCGAGGTTCCGGGGTTCCGGGGTTCCGAGGTTCCGAGGTTCCGGAGTTCTCAAGATCGGGTTCCGCGTTCTGTTCGTGACCGGCATCTGAACCTCGGAACCCGGCTTTGAGAACCTCGGAACTCCGGAACCCCGGAACCGACACGCGGCAGCTTTCTTAGTACTTAATCCAGACCACCATCTCCCCACGTCCGCGATTTGCCCACGCGAAGTACGGAATCGCCGTGTAGACACGCGTGGCGGCCATCGGGAGCGCGGCATCCCGCAAGTCCGCCTTCAACACCATCACACCGCCGAGCAGCTCACCCTGAAACACCGGGGTGAATTTTGCCGTGAGCGGAATGACGGCGTCGACGACGCGGCCGCCGTTGTCCAGCCCCTCCAGGCTGTAGACGATCGGTCCACGTTGAATCGCGGCCTTGCCGGCGTCGTCTTTGATGCCATCGTTCGCGAAGACGCGGCGCGCGGGCATCGGCAGCGTGAGATCGATCCGATCGCCGGACATCCAGCGGCGCCTGAGCGTGATCCAGCCGTTCTCGATTTGAACCGCCGTCGGGCGGCCGCCGACGATGAGCCCGATCGGCTCGTTGTCGGCCGGCTTGACGAACCGGTAGAGATCGCTGGCGACTGGCGCGTCGCCCAGCCACCCGGGCGCGCGCAGGCGAAGCGTGAACTCCATCGGGTCGGCCACCTGCACCGCGATCGATATTTTCCCGTCCCACGGATACTGTGTGGCCTGGGTGATCCGCACGTCGCCTTTCGCCAGCTTCACGACCGCCGTCGTGTCGGCGTACAGATTCACGAAGATTTCGTCCATCCGCTGCGCGTAGATCAGCTCGGGCAGCCGGGCCATGAGCCGCGCGAGATTGGCGGGACAGCAGGCCACATCGAAGTAGGCGCTGCGTTCAGCGCGGCCGGTTGACTCCAGCGGATTCTGATAGAAGAAGGTGTCGCCTCTGACGGAGACGCCTGACAGATATCCGTTGTAGAGCGTCTGCTCGAACGCGTCCAGGTACTTCGCGTCGCCCGACTTCAGGAACATCCGGTAGTGCCAGAGAAGTCCGCCGACCGAAGCGCAGGTTTCCGTGTAGGCGGTCCGATTCGGCAGCTCATAGTCGTCGCCGAAGGCCTCGACCGTACCGCGTGCGCCGAGCCCGCCGGTGAGATACATCCGCTTCGACGTCACATCCTGCCAGAGCCGATCGACCGCCTTGTCGTACGCGCGATCGCCCATCATCCCGGCGATGTCCGTCATGCCCGCATATAAATAGGTGGCGCGGACGGCGTGCCCGACAGCCCGCGGCTGGTCGATGACCGCCAGGTGATCCTGGCGGTACGGCCGGTCGTTGTACATCGCAAAGTTCGAGTCGGCCGGATAGTCCTGCGAGGCGTGCTTCTTGCCGCGTTCGTCGAGGAAGAACTTCGCGAGATCGAGATAGCGCCGGTCGTTCGTCGCCTGAAACAGCCGCACGAGGGCGAGCTCGATCTCCTCGTGGCCCGGAGCATCGTGGCGAGCCGCCGGGCCGAACGTCCGCCGCACCAGATCGGCGTTCTTGACCGCGATATCGAGCAGGGTGCGCTTTCCCGTCGCCAGAAAATGCGCGACGGCAGCTTCGTACAGATGACCGGCGTTGTACAGCTCGTGACTGCCGGTGTTCTCGTAGATCCATCGTTCCGTGCCGACGCCCGCCGCCGGGCTGGCCGGGTTGATGGTCCGCGCCGGAAACAGGTATCCGTCGGATTGTTGCGCCGCTGCGATCAAATCGATCAGCTCGTCGAGCTTTTTGGAAAGATTCGCGTCGGGATGCGAGATGAGCGTGTAAGCCGCCGCCTCGACCACTTTGTAGACGTCGGTGTCGTTGAACCTGCGGCCCTCGTACTCGCCCGGCATCCGCCCCGCGCCTTTCCGCAGATTGTCCACACGGCCGGTCTTCTCGTTCTGCAGCAGGATGTGGGGAATCGTGACGGTGCGGTTCGTGTCGATCTTGGGCCGCCAGAACCCGCCGGTGATTTGCACCTGATTGAGCGGCACCGCCTGGATCGGGTATGCGACTTGTCGATTCGACTGGCCGGCGACACCGGCAACTGCCAGGACGGCGCATAACACGACCGAAATGCGAGTCAGCATCTTGCTCCTGTGGAGACTAAACAATGCCCGCGTCCAGCTGCCGCAGGGACTTGACGAACCAGACCACCAGATCCGGCGATCCACGGGCACGGGCGCTCAGCGCGACGCGCGGCGGCACGCCGACCAGCTCGCGACGGAATCCGGGCGGTGCGGCGACAAGGGCCACGCGGGCATCGGGCTTGATACCGAGCTTCTTGACGAGCGGGGTGCCGGAGTAGCCAGCCATGGATAATCTGAAATCTATAATCTGGAATCTGGAAGGTCTGCAATCAGGAATCTGGAATCGCAGAGCAATCTACAATCGAGGGACCACTGATTGCCAGATTGTAGATTACACGACCGATTGCAGATTCGAGATTTCAGATTGCAGATTGTCTCCCACCTCTCCCGCATCTGCCTCGTGCTTGGTCTGACAAGCCTGACCGCACTATCCGCCTGGCAAGCAGCGCCGCAAAACACGTACACCGTGTTCATGCCCGACGGCCGCCGGGCCATTCCATTTCGCAATTCTGGCGGGACCGACGTCGTCGGCATCGATCAGATCGCGGCGCTGTTCAGCTTCACGACCACCGAAGATGCGGCGCTGAACGCGCTCACGATCACGGTACGCGGGCAGCGCATCAACCTGATCGCCGGGCAGGCGTTCGCGCAGGTCTCCGGCCGCGTCGTGTCGCTCAGCGGACCCGTGCAGCGCGATCGATCCACGTGGGCGGTTCCAATCGACTTCCTGTCAGCCGCGCTGGGTCCGGCGCTCGGCATCCGCATCGACGTCCGTCGCGCGGGACACCTGATTCTCGTCGGCGACGTGCGCGTGCCGCAGGTCTCCGTGCGGTTCGAGCGCGCCGGATCGAACGGCCGGCTCATCGTCGACGTCCAGCCGCCGACACCGCACAAGGTCACGCGGGAAGGCAGCCGCCTCCTGGTGCGGTTCGACGCCGCGGCGCTCGACACGCGCGGCGTTGTCGGGCTCGCACCCGAGTTCGTGACCGCCGCGCACGCCGACGGCGCGACGCTGGTCTTCGAGCTGGGACCGTCGGCCGTGAGCTTCCAGGCCGACACCGATCGCGATCAATCCCGCCTGACGATCGATCTGACGCCGGCGCCGGCGTCGGCGCAGACGCCCGCGCCCGCCCCCGCCCCCGCGCAGGAGCCGCCGGTCATCGACATCCAGACGCCCGGCACGATCCGGACCGTCGTCATCGATCCCGGTCACGGTGGAGACGACGAGGGCGTCCGGAGCGCGAGGGGCGTGAAGGAGAAGGATCTGACGCTGCAGGTCGCGCAAAAGCTCAAAGGCACGATCGAATCGCGGCTGGGGTTGCGCGTGCTCCTCACTCGCGAGGGGGACGACAACGTGCCCTACGATCGCCGCATCTCGATCGCCAACAACAACAAGGCCGACGTCTTCTTCAGCCTCCACGTGAACGCCTCGGTGCGGCCTGACGTGCGCGGGGCGCAGGTGCTGTCGCTGGCGGTCGGCGACTACGCCGGCCGGGCCGGCGCGACAACGGGGCGCGGCGCAGCAGTCCCGGCGCTCGGCGGCGGAACCCGCACGATCGAAGCGACGCCCTGGGATGTGGCCCAGCTGCCGTTCGCGAGCCGATCGACCGCCCTGGGATCGGTGCTCGTGCGGCATCTCTCGGGCCGCGGCATCCCGATGCAACCCAAACCGGCGGCACAGATGCCGCTGCGGGTGCTGGTCGGCGCCAACATGCCGGCGCTGTTGATCGAAATGGGCTTTCTGACGAACGGAGACGATGAACGCGCGCTGACCGGCGCCGACTTGCCGGCCACGATCGTCGAGGCGGTCATCGCGACGATCGCCGACGCGCGGCGCGGCGTGCCGGATAGGGAGACGAGGGCTCCGGAGCGATGAGCGAGCCATCTTCCCGTCGAGCGATCCGCTTCCGCCGCAGTGGTCCACCGGCGAAGATCTCGAAGCGCGCGGTTCTTGCGCTCGCCATTGGCGGCGGCCTCGCGCTCCTTCTCGGCATCTGGCTGGTCGTCGCCCGGCTGCCGGGGTATCTCACGACGCCACAGGGCGAGCCCGCCACCGAGACCGGTCAGACGGCTCCCGTAGCGGCGCGAAAAATTCACGCACAGCTGTTTTACGTCGCCGATACCGGCATCGAACTGCAGCCGGTCAGCGCCGAGGTGCTGTTCGGCGAGACCCCGGCCGAACAGGCGAAGCGCATCGTCGAAGCGCAGGTGCAGCCGCCGCCCGAGGGCGTGGTCTCGGCGATTCCTGCGGGCACGAAGGTGCGCGCCGTGTATCTTTCTCCACGCGGCGAGGCCTACATCGACCTCACGGCCGACGCGGTGCGCGGGCACACCGGCGGCTCGCTGGACGAGGCGCTGGCCGTGTTCGCGCTCGTGAACGCGCTGACGGTCAATCTGCCGGACATCACCGCCGTGCAGATCCTCGTGGACGGGAAGGAAGTGGACACGCTCGCCGGACACCTTGATCTGCGTCATCCCCTCAAGCGCGCGCTCGAATGGGTGAAAAGATGACAACTACAATCGTTGATGTGGTGATCTGGTGATTTGGTGATGTGGTGATTTCAGAGCATCATGTCTCTCAATTCACCACGTCACCACGTCACCACGTCACCACATCACCACATCACAATTTCCTGTGAGGTCCTTTGACACGTACTGATGGACGGGCCGCCGACGCCGGCCGTGACACGCGGTTGACCCCGGACTTCTCCATGCATGCGGAAGGATCGGTGTTGATCGAAGTGGGCCGGACCCGCGTCATCTGTACGGCGTCGGTCGAAGAACGGGTTCCGCCCTTTCAGCGCGGAACCGGCAAGGGCTGGGTGACCGCGGAGTACGGCATGCTGCCGCGGGCGACGTCCACCCGCACGACGCGCGAAGCGTCAACCGGCAAAGTCGGCGGGCGGACGCAGGAGATTCAGCGGCTGATCGGCCGATCGCTGCGATCGGTGACGACGCTCACCGAGCTTGGCGAGCGGACGGTGTGGATCGACTGCGACGTCATCCAGGCCGACGGCGGCACGCGCACCGCGTCGATCACGGGCGGATTCGTCGCGCTCGTCCTCGCGCTCGAGCGGATCCGCGAGCAGGGCGTGATCACGCGGCTGCCGATCACCGACTACGTGGCGGCGACGAGCGTCGGCATCATCGCCGGCACACCCATGCTCGACCTGGCCTACGACGAAGATTCCCGCGCCGAAGTGGACATGAACGTCGTCAAGACGGCGAACGGCCGGTTCATCGAGGTGCAGGGCACGGCCGAGACGCAACCCTTTGATCGCCAGGCACTGGACGCACTCCTCGCGCTCGCCGACGTCGGACTCAAAGCTCTGTTTGCAAAGCAGCGAGAGATCGTCGGCAAAATCCTGAAGTACTGAGATGTAGGCCGGCCCTTCAGGGCCGGCGTCGGCAGCTGGCGCCGGGCCTGAAGGCCCGGCCTACACCTTTGGACTAGCGGACGCCTCCCCTGCCCCCGCGTCCACCCGCGGCCGGCGCAGCGCCCCGGGTCCGCATCGCACGCGGATCGAGAATCGTCGCGATTTGATCGCGCGAATCCTCGAAGTGCCGCTTGGTGGCCACGTCCGTCGTGCCGGCGATGGCGCCCTGCAGCTCGACGTCGAGCGCGCGGAGCTCGCCGCGCAGCAGCGCGCGGACTTCGTCGCTCGGCTCCGTGTTGCCGTTCAGCCGGTCGTCGATCGTGCCGAGGTACGACCGCTGGAGATTCCGGCGATAGATGTCGATGACGGCGCCCGGCTTGGCCAGCTCCGCCCAAACACCTTTGCGCAGCTCACGCAGGAAATTGACCGGCGGGTACGCGGCCGGGCCGTCGATCGCGACCTGCTCCACCATGCGATCCAGCCGCGCCGCCTGAAGCAGGTTGCCCATGATCGAGTTCTGCGCCGTGCGCACGCGCTCGACCACGCCGGTCGCCTGGATTCGCCGGAGAATCTCCGGCCGGATCATGAACATCGGCGTCTGAAACGCGTTCTGCAGCAGGAACTGCACCGCTTCGGCCTGCTTGTCGCGCGGTACCATCACGAAGCGCACGCCTTCCTGGCCGATGTGCTTCTGCTGCGACGTGAATCCGCCCACGACGCGCGCGACGTGGTTCATCTCCGTCTGCCACTGGCTCACCATCCGCCCGTAGACTTCTTCGAGCTCGTTCCAGGGATCGCCGACTTTGGTGCTCGTGGCGCCCAGCAGCATCTCCGACACGCGCGCGAGGTTCTTGATCCCGAGACGCGTCGCCGCCACGGCATCGGCGTCGCCGACCGCCTCGGTCTCATCTCCCGGATCGGAACCGCCGTTACCTTCGGTCGAAAACCGCAGGAAGGCCTTCTCGTCCTGCTCGCGCGCCCACTTGTCGAGCGTCGGTTTCTCGTCCTCCGATGTCTTCGCGCCCGGGATCGGCTTGTAGCCCCACATCGTCGCCCACTTGTCGTAGGGACCGATCTTCGGAATCAGATCCGCCGGATCGATGCCGTCCTCGGGCTGCGCGACGTAGTTGAATCGCGAGTAGTCCATCAGCGTCGGCGTGTGGCCGTTCTGCTTGACCCAGTTCTTGTCGCGCACCTGCGCGATCGTGTACGTCGAGCTGGCCTTCATGTTGTGCTGGAAGCCGAGCGTGTGGCCGACCTCGTGCGCGGTCACGTACCGTAAGAGCTCGCCCATCAGATCGTCGGGCAGCGGCAGTTTCTGCGCGCGCGGATCGAGCGGGCCGACCTGGACGAAGTACCAGTTCTTCGCCAGGTTCTGGACGTTGTGGTAGAACTGGATGTCCGCTTCGAGAATCTCGCCGGTGCGCGGGTCGTGCACGTGCGGCCCCGACGCGTTTTCGGTCGTCGACGGGAGCCAGCGGATCACCGAGTACCGCGCGTCCTCCGGGCTCCAGTCCGGATCGTTCGGCGGCGCCTCGCGCGCGACGATGGCGTTCTTGAAGCCGGCCGCTTCGAACGCGGGCTGCCAGTCCTCAATCCCCTTCTTGACGTACGGAATCCACTTTTTCGGCGTCGCCGGATCGACGTAGTACACAATCGGCTTCACGGGCTCCGACAGCTCGGCGTTCGGGTCCTTCTTCTCGAGCCGGTATCGCGTGATGAAGCGCTTCGACTCGGAGCGATGCTCCGCGCTGCCGTAGTCGATCAGTCCTTGCGTGAAGTAGCCGACGCGCTCGTCGAACAGGCGCGGCATCATCGGCTTCTCCGGCAGCTTGACCATGCTGTGATGCGTGAGCACTGTGGCACTCGATCCGCGCATGCCGGCGCGCGCCCCGCCCGCCGGGCCGCGTCCACCGCCGGCCGGCGCCGGGTCGGTCCCGCCCGTGAAGGTTTGGGTGACCTCGACGTTGATGTTCTCCGGGAACGAGGTGACCTTCTCGAGGAACGACCGCGTGGCGTCGTAGCCGCGACCGCCGATGCGGCCGCGCACGGAGAACTCCGGGACGTCGGTCATAAACAGCGACGTGACGTCGATCACCGGATCTTTGTCCGGACTGTAGGCCGCGACGTTGAACGCCCGGATGATCGTCGGGTAGTTCGCGTCGTCCACGGCCTCCTTGATCGGCGTGTCACCCTCGGCGACAACGCTGTAGTCGATGTTGATGAGGAGCACGCGATCGCCCTTCGCGATCCAGCGCACGACGCGGCTGCCCGCAGCCTGCCCGCCGTACCCGGCGCCCATCGTGTTCTTCTTGATCTGCGTGTTCCAGAGAAAGTCCTTGTTCAGCTGTGCCTTGGGAATCTCGTAGTAGAGAGTGTCGCCGACCCGGTGGACCTTGAAGATGCCGTCATCCGTTTTCGCGGCCTTCGTGATCACCTGGTCGTACGGGCGCGGCGCCGGCGGCTGATTGCCTCGGCCCGCGCCGCGGCCTTGCTGCTCAGGTTCTTGCTGCTGAGTGGGCGGCGGCTGCGGGTCCTGCGCGCCGAAAATCGGGTTGTCCGGCGTCACGACCGCTTGCGACACCACGCGCGCCACTTGCTGTGCCGACGAGCCGACGACGAACGCGAGAGCGCTCGCGATGGCGAGCGACCAGGAAACGAGCCTTCGATTAGGAGCCATGCCACACACCTTTGGAAGTGGGAGGCTGGAATTATACTCACGACGGTCACGCCAAAGGCCTCCGCGTGAGTCGCATCCTCATTGCCACGACCAACCGGGGGAAGCTTCGGGAGATTCGCCGGGCGCTCGAAGGTGTCTCCGTCCGTTGGCTTTCACTCGAAGATCTGCACCACGTGCCGGAGCCCGAAGAAACAGGACGGACGTTTGCGGAAAATGCGCTCCTGAAGGCCCGATACTACGCGGCAGCATCCGATCTGCCGACGGTCGCCGAGGACTCCGGACTCGCCATCGACGCGCTTGGCGGCCGGCCGGGCGTCGAGAGCGCGCGCTACCCGGGCGCGACGTATCCGGACAAGTTTCGCGGCCTGTATCGTGAACTGGCGCCGCATCCCCGGCCGTGGACGGCCAGGTTCGTCTGTTCGCTGGCGTTTGTAGGTCAGGCCGAAGGCCGAGGGCCGAAGGCGGCAGAAGATCGCGTGCAGGCCCCAGGCGAAAGGCCCAAGGCCCAAGTGCTTTTCACATGTGCAGCCGCTGTTGAAGGCGAGATCGCCGAATCGCCGCGTGGCGCATATGGCTTTGGCTACGATCCGATCTTCTATTACCCCGGATACTCCAGCACTCTTGGAGAAGTCGACGACGCGCGCAAGCTCGCTGTGTCGCATCGGGGCAAAGCGTTCCGGCAGTTTCGCGATTGGCTTCAACAGCGCGCCGTTTAATGCCCCCCTTTTCCCTCTTCCTTTTTCCCTCCCCGTTGCCCTTTGCCCTCTGCCCTTTGCCCTGACACGTCTTTGTGTAAGAATTCCCGAACTCTCGCGCATTGACTCGGGAACGATTCAACACACAGGAGGACTCCATGCGCGCCCACGTACGCCGCTGGGTCCGCTTGACGTTCGTCTCGGCGCTCGCACTGGCCGGGGCAACGTTGGCGGCACAATCCAGCACCGCTCCGCCATCCGATCCGATGCTGCAGTCGCTGCGGTGGCGAAACATCGGCAATGCCAACCTGATCGGACGCATCTCCGCGATCGACGCGCTCGATGAGGACTGGTCGCACGTCATTGTCGGATCGGCGTCGGGCGGCGTCTTCAAGTCGGTCAACGGCGGGACGTCATGGACGTCGATTTTCGACAACTACGGCGCGGCCTCGATCGGCGACGTGCGAATCAACCAGCAGAATCCCCAGATCATCTGGGTGGGCACCGGCGAAGAGTGCGGACGCAATTCCGCCGCATGGGGCGACGGGATCTACAAGTCGACCGACGGCGGCGCGACGTTCACGAACGTCGGGCTGAAGGATTCGTACAACATCGCGAAAATCGTGCTGCACCCGAGGAACCCGGACGTCGTCTACGTCGCGGTCATCGGGAACATCTATGACAAGGTCGGCATCCGCGGCATGTTCAAGACGACCGACGGCGGCAAGACGTGGAACAAGCTCACCGAAGGGCTGCCGAACGATCCGCAGACGGGCGCGATCGATATGGTGATGGATCCGTCGAATCCCGAAGTCCTCTACACCGCCTTCTGGCAGCGCATCAGGTATCCGTGGGCGCTCAAGTCGGGCGGCCCGAACAGCGGAATCTTCAAGAGCACGAACGGCGGCCGGTCCTGGACCAAGCTGACCAAGGGCTTCCCCACCGGCGACATGGGACGCATCGGTCTCGCGATCGCGCGAACGAATCCGCGTGTACTGATGGCTCACATCGAGCACGGCTACCAGCCGAACTGTGGCGGCGGACGCGGCGGCGGTGGTGGTGGCGGCGGCGGACGCGGCGGCGGCGCCGAAGTTCAACCGCCGGCTCCCCCGGCGGCCCCGAGTGCGGACTGCGACATGTCGAAGCTCGGCGCCGGCATGTACCGATCGGAGGATGGCGGCGCGAGCTGGGTGTTCCTCGACCGCACGATCAGCCGGCCGTTTTACTACATGCACGTGGCGATCAGTCCGGTCGACGACAAGTACATCTTCAGCTTCAACATCAACTACCGGACGTCGCGAGACGGCGGCAAGACGTGGCAGGGCGGCGGGCCCGGCGGCGGCCACTGCTATCACGCGATGTGGCACGACCCGCACAACAAGGGGCGGTACTACGTCGGCAGCGACGGCGGTCTGAACCTCACGCACGACGACCTCGTGACCGATCTCCGCTTCAATAACCTCAACGTCACGCAGTACTACGACCTCGCGCTGACGATGGCCGATCCGTACTGGGTGTGCGGCGGACTGCAGGACGCCGGCAGTTCGTGCGGGCCCTCGCAGACGAGAGCGCAGGCGATCTACACGAGCGACTGGGTCAATCTCTCGGGCGGTGACGGCTACCACGCCGAATCGCCACCGGACGATCCCAACATCGTAATCACCGAGTCGCAGCCGGCCAATAACGGCGGCAATCTGGGGTACTCGAATCTCCAGACGCGCGAGCGCACCAACATGCGCCCGAGCAAGAACAACATCTCGAACTACTCGGACGTCATCACCGCCGAGATGGAGAAGCGGGCCCTGGACCAGAACTGGGGTGAGCAGCCGCAACAACTCGGACCGCTGCGGTACAACTGGTCCACGCCGATCAAGCTCTCACCGACCAACAGCCGCACGGTGTACGTCGGCTCGAATCATCTGTTGATGAGCACCGACCTCGGCAAGAGCTGGCGGCTGATCAGCCCGGATCTGACGCAGAACGATCCGGAAAAGACCGTCCGCCGCTCGGGCGGCCTCACGCCGGATGAGGATCCCGGCGGCGGCGCCGAATACCACGCGACGATCATCACGATCTCCGAATCGCCGCTGGAGCCCGGCAACATCTGGATTGGCACCGATGATGGCAACGTGCAGGTCACGCGCGACGCGGGAAAGACCTGGACGAAGGTCGGCGTGGCCGGCATGCCGGGCATGCCCAGGCCCGACATGTGGGTCAGCCGCGTCGAAGCCGGTCATCACGCGCGCGGCACCGCGTACGTGACCGTCGACGGCCATCGCTTCGCCAACTACGATCCGTTCGTCTATAAGACGACCGATTACGGCAAGACGTGGACGAAGATCACGAACGGCATACCCAACGCCATGCCGGGCAACCCGATGTACGTGATCAAGGAAGATCTCGTGAACCCGAGCCTTTTGTTCGCGGGATCCGAGTTCGCCGCCTTCTATTCGCTCGACGGCGGACAGTCATGGAAGCGGCTGAACGAGACGGGGCCGCAAGCGGATCGACGCCTGCCGACGGTCGCCGTGCACGACGTGGAAATCCATCCGCGCGACAACGACCTGGTCGCGGGCACGCACGGACGCGGGCTCTGGGTCCTCGACGACATCTCGCCGCTCCAGCAGATGACGTCGCAGGTACAGCAGTCCGAAGCGCACTTGTTCAAGAACCGAACGGCCACGCAGTGGCTGAGCGTTCAGCCACAGCACGGCGGAGGCGCGCTCGCGTTCCGCGGAACGAACCCGACTCGGAACGCGGTCATCAATTACTACCTGAGCAGCAAAGTCAGCGGCGACGTTCGCTTCGACGTGTCGAGCGCTGACGGTCAGAGCACTTGCTCGGCGACGCTGACGCCGGTCTCGGCGACCAATCCAACCGGCTACGGCGCAGGCGTCGGACGCATCGAGTGGACGATGCGCTGGTCGAGCGGTCCGGGCGCGCCCGCGGCGGGTGGCGGACGCGGCGGCGGCGGTCGCGGAGGCGGTGGTGGACGCGGCGGTGGTGCGGGAGGCGCAGGTGCTGCCGGCGCGGGCGCGGCTCCGCCTGACGCGCCGCCTGCACAGGGGCGCGGCGGATTCCCGGGGGGCGGCGCAGGTCCGTGCCTCGTCCCGGTGCCGGTGGTCGCGACACCTCCGCCACCCGGCGGGGGACGCGGTTTCGGCGGCGGCGGTGGTGGTGGCGGCGGACGCGGCGGCGGATTCGGCGCCGATCAAGTCGCCCCGGGAACGTACCGCGTGACGATGGTCGCCAACGGCAAGACGTACACGAGCACGATCAGCGTCCGGCCGGATCCGATGACGAAGTAAGAAGAAAGCGTGTCGGTCCTACGGTGACAAAAACCCTGTCGGTCCTGCAGGTCCTCAGGCGTCAAAAACCCTGTCGGTCCTTCAGGTCCTCGAACCTGGAGGACCGACAGAGTCCTTCTTACCTGCTGAGTCTCGTCGTCTTGCCCGAGGCGACGTCGACGACATAAATGATGCGGTGGTCGTTGGCGTTCTGCTCGTCCAGTGCTTTCTCTTCGGACACGTGAACGAACGCGATGCGTGTGCCGTCGGGCGACCAGCGCGGATCGATCGCGCCGCCGCTCGGCATCGTCACGATCGGCTGCTGGTTCGATCCGTCCGCGTTCATCGTGAAGATCTCCGTCCGGCCGTTTCGCCAGCTCATGAAGGCGAGCTGCATCCCGTCCCGCGACCACGTGGGATACATGCCGTTCGCGGGATCGTGGGTCAGTTTGCGCAGCGTCTTCGTCGCCAGATCGAGGATGTGCACGTCGCGTCCGACGTGGAACGCCAGTTGGAGCCCGTCGGGTGAGAACTGCGGAAACCAGTTCGAGTCCCTCGTCGTCACCCGCTCGACGCCGGTGCCGTCAGGGTTCATCAGGTAGATGTCGAAGTTCGGCCGCGAGTCGCGATCCGACATGAACGCGATCTTCTTGCCGCTGCGCGACCACGCCGGCGAGACGTCCCGTGCAGGATTCTCGGTGAGCCGGCGGACGTTCTCGCCGTTCTCGCCCATCACGTAGATCTCGAAGTTCCCGTCGCGGTCCGTGTCGAACGCGATCTGCTTGCCGTTGGGGGAGAAGACCGGGCCGCCTTCGTCGGCCGTCGTCGCGGTGAGCTGCTTCCGGTTTTCGCCGTCGGCGTCCATCACCCACAGGTCGGCGGGGCCGCCGCGTTCGGAATAGAACACGATCCGGCGGCTGTCGGGCGACCAGCTCGGCGCGCCGTCACGAATCGCGGTCGTCGTGCTCAGGCGGGTGTAGAGCGCCCAGACCCCGGTCGCGCCCAGGAGCACGGCCACCAGCACGCGGGCCAGCCGGCCCAGCAGCACGGGCCAGTTGGGACGACGGTTGCGATCAGAGGCTCGCCGACGTTGACGGGGGGGGATTTCGGACAATATTCAACGGGGACGGGTTAGTTTTTCACAGGTTCGGCTAACCCGTCCCCCCATGCCTGTCTTATCGGCGCATCGCCACCTCGCGCTGTAACTCCACCATGTCGGCGCTGTCGGGCGCGTAGCCCAGCAGGTGCCGGCAGAAGTAATCGGCGCGAATCCAGAAGACCCAGTCGCTGGCGTCGGCGTAGCCGTGCCGCTTGCCCGGGATGATGTGGAAGTCGAACCGCTTGTTGGCGCGGATGAGCGCGTCGATCACGCGGAACGTGTTCGCCGGGTGGACGTTGTTGTCGATGTCACCGGTCATGAGCAGGAGCTTGCCCTTGAGGTTCTTGGCCAGGTCCTGGTTCTTGTCGATGTCGTACTCGAACGTCACGTTGCCTTCCTTGTCGACGACTTCCTTCACGCCGTCGTGCTTCTCGCTCCACGAGCGGTTGTAAACGCTGTTGTCGTGGTTGCCTGACGTCGACACGGCGACCTTGAAGAAGTCCGGGTAGACGAGCATCGCCGCCGTCGACATGAATCCGCCGCCGGAGTGGCCGTAGATGCCGACGCGCGTGTCGTCAATCCACGGATGGCGCTTGGCGAGCTGCTCGACGGCGGCCTTCTTGTCGGCAAGCCCGTAGTCGCGCAGGTTGCCGTAGCCGAAGTTGTGGTACCACTTCGATCGCTGCGGGTTCCCGCCGCGGTTGCCAACCTCGATCACGACGAAGCCGAACTGCGCGAGCGAGACGTTCGCCTGGCGCGGCGAGAAGGTCTTCGTGACGCTCTCCGTCTGCGGACCCGGGTAGACGAACTCGATGATCGGGTACTTCTTGGCCGGATCGAAGTCGAACGGCTTGTACATCACGCCGTAGAGATCGGTCACGCCGTCGTCCGCCTTGACCGCGAACGTCTCGGGGAACTTGTAGCCCTGCGCGAGGAGCGCCGAGACGTCCGTCTTCTCGAGGTCCAGGACCTTGTTCCCCATCGTGTCGTAGAGCGCGGACATCGGCGCCGTATCGACGCGCGACCAGGTGTCGATGAAGAACGTGTTCTTGTCGTTGATGGCCGACCCGTGCGAGCCGACGCCCGGATTGAGCAGCTTCATGTCGCCGGTGTCGATGTTCACGCGGTAGAGGTGCACGTAGTACGGATCCTCTTCAGGCTCGCGCCCGACCGCCGTGATGTACATCGTCCGCGTCTTCTCGTCGACGGCCTCGATGCTGTTGCAGACGAACTCGCCCGACGTGATTTGGCGAATGAG
>JBLNGH010000244.1:0-24385 GCA_050264575.1 Acidobacteriota bacterium
ACCGGGTTGCCGCTCGAGGCCATGACGACGCTCGAGCCGATCGACCGGCCCGCCACCGCACAGACCGGGGCCGCCGCGGTTGATTTCCTGACCACGGCCTGGGTCCGGCGTGCGGTCATCATTGCGATCCTGGTCGTGGCCGGAACGCTTGCCGCGCGCGACCTGACGGACGAAGGCGCCGTGTCGCTCCAGGGCGACATGCCGCGCTACATGATGAACGGCGTTTTCCTCTACGACTACTTCACCTCCGGACGGCCCTGGACCATCAACGGGCTGTTCCACTTCGCCGAACACTACTACGCGCAATACCCCGCGTTGTCGCTCGGACACCACCCGCCGCTCCTTCCCGTGAGCCTCGCGCCCGTTTATGCGGTGTTCGGCGTCTCGGTCTTCTGGTCGCGGATCGCGATCATCGGGTTCTTCTTTCTCGCGATCTGCACCTTGTTCTCGCTCGCGAGCCGTTTGTACGACCATCGCGTCGCGTTCTGGGCGACGCTGCTCTTCGCGACGAATCCGGCCGTCGTGGGCTTCGGTCAGGCCGTCCTGTCCGAGATGCCGATGCTCGCGCTCGTGCTGCTCGCGATGAACGCGCTCGTCAGGTTCCGCGACACGAGCCGTGCGCGCGACTACGCGATGTTCGTGCTCTGCGCCGTCGGCAGCTTGTATGCCAAGCAACTGGCGCTCTTCGTCCTGCCGGTGGACGTGCTGTTTCTGCTGCTCTTTGTCGGATGGCGCCGGCTCCTCAAGCGGGACGTCATCCTGCTGACGCTGCTCGGACTGGCGCTCTGCATCCCGATCGCGGTCATCACCTGGGTTCTCTCACCATTCAACATCGCGCTGGTCCGGTTCGTCTCGACGAACACCACGAGCCGGCTGGCGCCAAGGCCCTCCGTGCTGTGGGCGATCGCGACCGGTCATCTTTCGATGCTGCTCCTGGTCATCATGACCATCTCCGCGATCATCTCGATCATCCGCCGCGACGTGCGCGTCGCGCTGAGCCTGGTCTGGATGACGTCGTCGCTCCTCGCGGTCATGTTCGTCACGGGCCGCGTCGATCCGCCGCGCTACGGGATGATCACGGTTCCGGCGTATTTCCTGTGCGCCGCCGGTCCTCTTGCCGTCTTGCGGTCGACCGCCGCGCGACGGGTCGCGATGCTGGCATTGACCGCTGGCGTAGCCTGGCAACTGTGGGTAGGCCGCAACGTGCGGCCGACTGGCGCTGACGGCTACGAAGCCGCTGCGCAATATGTCCTCACGCAGGGGTCATCGCCGACCATCCTGTTCAGCGGACCGGTCGACACCGGCTACTTCGTGTTTTTCGTCCGGAAGCACGATCCGGAAGGGCAGCACGTCGTCCTGAGAGCCGACAAGCTCCTGACGACGTCACGAATGGGCCGATCGAGCGTTCAGGACCGAATCAAGGACCCGCACGAGATCTACGCGCTGCTCAAGAAGTACGGCACGCGGTACATCGTCCTCGAGGATCATCCCAGCGATTCTCGCGTGATCGACTGGCTGAGAGAGGAGGTGAAGACGAGTCAGTTCGTCGAGCGACTGCGAATTCCCATCATTACCACTGACAAGCGCCTGATCGGCATCAGCCTCGCGATCTTCGAATACCTGGAGGCGCAGCCGCCGGATCCAACTGCCCAGCTGGACTTGAACGTGCCGCTAGTGGGACGGCAGGTCCGCGTCCCGCTTGCGGACCTGATCGACTTCGATCGGCAATAGCCCGCTATCGCGTGGGCGGCCGGACGAGCGTCGGCCTGGGGCGCAGCGGGACCGCGACCGCAGGCGCCAGGGGTACGGCCCTCTTCGATGGGCCCGGAACGGCAGCCGGGGCCTCATCCGCGAGACTTCGGATCTTCAGCAGAATCGCGCCGATCATGGTCATCCAGTACGGCGGCTCCAGCCCTTCGACGGTCACGAACTGCGCGGAGACCGCGAACCCGACGAGCCCCAGGATGAGCCCGGCCGCAAGCATCGCGGTGCTCCCGTCGATGCCTGGACTTCGTCCGCGGGCGATCGGCCACAACCGCTTGATGGTGAGCGTGTAGAACAGGAAGAGGAGGAGGAACCCGGGCACGCCGACTTCGGCCGCCATCTGCACCCACAAGCTGTGCCCTTCCTTGCCCCTGGGCCAGCCGAACTCCTCGGCGACCAGCCCCCAGTTCCGCGGTCCGACGCCGAAGATCGGCTCCCGGCCGATTACAGTGAAGCAGTCCTTCCAGAGATCGAAGCGGCTTTCCGCCGAGCCGTCGCGTTCTTCGCGAGGCGCGAAGGTCGTCGCCAGCCGCGCGGAGAGTTCGGGACCGGTGAGCATCACCGCGATCAGGCCGGCGCACACGACGGGCGCCAGATACTTCGGCCGCTTCGGAAAAATCCAGACCGCGGCGGCACCGACGGAAAGCAGACCGACGAATGCGCCGCGCGAGAACGTCAGCAGGACCGTATGCAGGATGAGAAGCGTGATGCCGCCGGCGACCGCTTTCGCGATCCAGCCCGTCGATGATAGAGCCAAGGCCAGCGCGCCGCCGAGAACCGTCAGCAGGCTGATGCCGAACGAGTTGTTATCCATGCCGCCGAAACCTTCGGCGTGGGCGCGGTTGTACCCGCCGAGGTACACCCGATTCATGTCCAGGCTCACGTAGCCCTGACAGAGAACGATCACCCAGAGCAGCTGCCGCGCCTGCTTCTCGTTCTTGATCATCGTGATGCCGATCAGGAATGGCAGGAACGTCTTCTGAAATTCCAGCAGCGCGTCTGCCGCCGTGTCTCCGTCGACGGCCTGCGCTCCGGACAGCATCGCCCAGATGCCGAAGAGGATCAGCGAGATGACGATCGCCCTTGCTTTTCCGAAGCGCCACGATCCGAACCCCTGGAAGGCCCAGCCGATCAACAGCGGGATGGCTTCGAGCTTGCTCAGGCCGCGCATGTTGCCCGCCCATCCCCAAATCGCCTCGGGCCGCAGAACGGAGAGGCCGACGTAGATGAACAGGCCGGTCACCGGCTGGCGAAGCGAGATGACCGCTCCGACAAGGACGATCGCGTAGGTGACGAGAAGGCCCTGCATGCGCTCGTAGCCGCAGCTCTTGAGTCTAGCAGCAGCGGCGTTGGCTCCCCTCCATTGCAAGACTCTTGCTGACAACCTCGTAACCCCGGCTGACGCTGGCAGCCCAAAAATCCACCTTGGAGGCGACTATTTGTCCGGAGAAGCTGTCGTCTGACGCCTCGAAACGAGAAACGATTCTGGAGGCGGCGCTCAAACGGGCCGTGCCGAGCGGTGGTTCCGGCGCCGGATGGCACGAGCTTGGCTACGGTGAGCCGCGTGTACAGCGGCCGGCAGAGATCCAAAAGGTGTATCAGGACGATCGCGTCGCGCGTGAGTCCGTCGCGCGCCGGCGACGCGAGCGCGGAGATGCTGGCTGAAGCCCCGCCGGCGTCTCGACGATCGCGGCATGGGACGACGCGCCGGTCCTGCGGGCTGATGCGTTCCGCCGTCCGCTCGCGGGCCGCTTCACTTGCTCTACAGCTTCCGGCTCATCCGTCACTTCGAGCGCGCCGATCGAGTGCGGCTGTATCGCGAGATCGCTCGCGTCCTGGCGCCGCGGGCGCGCGGCGCGATGGAGCTGCTCGACCTGGCCGAGCGGCACTTCGATCTCTCGAGTTTCCGCGCCAGTTACGCCCGGTTGCACGGGGCGGGGGCGGGTGTTTTGTGGAAAACTAACCCGTCCCATGCGTGACCGCCTCCGATCATTCTTCTTCCAGACGCTGCGCCGCGCTTTCGCGACCGATGATGGCCGCGAGATCGCCGCCGATTCCCTGGCCGGACTGCTCGCCTGGCGGCCACGATTTTCCGTCACGGATGTCCAGTCGCCTTATGCGGATCTCGGGCACGCCGCGGAAACCCGGGCAGACCTGCGGGCCGGCACGATCTTCATCACCGCGAGGTTCCGGACGGGATCGACGCTGCTCTGGCACATCTTCCGCCACGTCGACTCGTGTGTGGCGTACTACGAGCCGCTGAACGAGCGGCGATGGTTCGATCCAGCGGCCCGGGGTGATCGAATCGACCGGACCCACCGTGGCATCGACGACTACTGGCGCGAATATGAAGGGCTCGCCGACCTGGGCCAGTGGCATCGGCTCGAGTGGACGACGCGCCGTCTGTTCATGGACGAGTCCGCGTGGGATCCGGGACTGCGCCGTTATCTCGGACGTTTGATCGAGCACGCGGCGCCGAGGCGCGCCGTTCTCCAGTGCAACCGGTTCGATTTTCGGCTTCCCTGGCTGCGGCGGCAGTTTCCCGGGACGACGCTGGTTCACTTGTACCGTCACCCGCGCGATCAATGGTGTTCGTCGCTCGTCGATCTGAAGGCCGTACCTCGCGACGTCACCATGGATCAGTTCGATCCGCACGATCATTTCTATCTGCGCGCCTGGGCACAGGATCTCAAGCAGCATTTCCCGTTTCTGGCCCCGAGAGACGAACCGTCCCCCTACCGGGTGTTCTACTTTCTCTGGAAGCTGTCGTATCTCTTCGGCCGCGCCTATGCAGACCATTCGCTCGCATTCGAAGATCTGGTCCGATCGCCAAAATCGGAAATTCAGAAGCTGACCGCCGCCGTCGGACTGGATGCCGATCCCGAACGGCTGGCTGCGCTCGTGTCCGACGTGCCGCTCGGACGCTGGCGGCAGTTTGCCGACGACGAGTGGTTTCGCGCGCGCGAGACGGCCTGCGAGGACGTGCTGGCAGAGTTCCTACGGGGAGGGTGACTTCAAACTTCGAACATGAGACTTCCAACTTCAAACGACGTTCAGACGGCGTCGAACACCAGGGTGTGCGCGATGCTGTCGGGATCGCCGCCGGTCGCAATGTTCTCGAGACCCGCCAGCGTGTCGCAGCGGATCGCCCGCATCGACGCGGTCAGCCTTTCAGACCGAGCAGCGTCTCGCGCGCTTCGATGGCGCCGCTGAAGTTGGCATCGAGCGAGAGCGCCCGCTGCAGCGAGGCGCGCGCGCGATCCTTGTCGCCGCTGCCCGCGTACGCCATCCCCAGGTGATAGTAGTAGGTGGCGTTCTTCGGATCCTTCTGGATCGACTGCAGCAGGGGATTGACGGCCATCGCGCTCAACCCCTTCTTGTGGTAAATCCAGCCGAGCGTGTCGTTCACCTCCGGCCGATCGGGCAGCTGCGCCTTGGCGGTCTGCGCGAGCTGCAGCGCCATGTCGAGATTGCCGCCCGTCTCCGTGTAAATCCAGGCGAGGTTGTTGGCGGCGACCGCCGCGCGCGGATCGACCTCGAGCGCGCGCTCGTACCGCGCGCGCGCCTCCGACGTCTTGTGCTGCATGTCGAGCAGGATGCCGGTGAGCGTGTGGGCGGCGACCGACTTCGGCTGTTTCTCGGCCAGCTTTTCGAACTGCGCCGTCGCTTCGGCGAGCCGTTCCTGCGTCGCATACAGGTGTCCGAGCATCCCGTAGGCGTCGAGGTTGTTCGGATCGGCGGCGACCGCCTGCTGCAGTATTTTTTCAGCGGTCGCCAGGTCACCGAGCGATCCGTAGGTACGGCTGGCCAGCAGGAGAATCGGGCCGTCCTTCGGCTTCGCCCGCAGCGCTTCGGCGACGCGCCCTTTGACGGCGTCGAAGCGCTTGTCCTCGATGTCCATCTGAATCAGGCCGGCCAGCGCATCCACGTACGTCGGATTCTTGGCCAGCGCGCGCTCGAACGCGGCCCGCGCCGCCGCGCGATTGTTCTTGCTCACCTCGAGCAGGCCGACCTCGCTCTGAACGGCCGGCGAATTCGGAAACGCCGCTGACAGCGCCTTGAGTGACGGCTCGGCCCTGGACGGCTGCCGCTTCAACAGATAGATGCGCGCCAGCAGGAGGTGCGCCTCCGCATAGCCGGCGACTTTCGTGATGGCGCTCTGCGCGAAGTGCTCGGCGTCGTCCAGCCGGCCGTGCGTCAGGTGAATCTTGGCGAGCTCCACTTCCGGATCGGCGAGCCGCGGATTCAACTGGAGCGATCGATTGAACGCGGCAATCGCGTCGCTCTCCTCGCGTCTGAGCGCGTAGACCTTGCCGAGCGCGAACTGCGCTCGTGCCGACCGCTGATTGGCGGCCACCGCGGCCTCGGCCACGGTCAGCGACTCGTCGAGCTTGCCGGCGCGAGCGAGCAGCTCGGACTTCGCAATGAGCGCTTCGACGTGCGACGGGAACTTTGCGAGCACGTCCTCGACGAGCCGCGCCGCCGCCGCCTGGTCGCCCGCCGACACACCGAGCGCGGCGAGCCGGAGCTTCGCGGTGGCGAATCCCTCGTTGTCGGTCCCGGCGACGTCCTCGAGAAGCTTGCGCGCATCGTCCGGGCGCCGCATCGCCAGGTAGTAATCGGCCAGAATCAGCTTGCCGGACGCGTTCGGGGCCGCGTCGGCGACCGTCTTCAGGTGCGGCTCGGCCAGCGGGGCGCGGCCCGACCCGACGTAAAAGTACGCAAGCGCCCGATTGGCCAGGATGTCCTTCGGATCGATCCTGATGGCCTCTTTGAACTGCGTCTCGGCCTCCTGGCGCCGGCCGATGACCGCGTAGAAATTGGCGAGCGCGAGCCTCGCCGGCGTCGAGTTCGGGTTCGTGTCGACGGCGCGCTTGAACGCCGCTTCGGCCTGCGCCCGATCGCCGCGGATGAGCTGCATCATCCCGAGACTCGCGTAGCTTTCGCTCCGGTCGGGATCGGTGCGGATCGCCTGCTCCACCTCCGTCACGGCGTCATCGAGCTTGTTCAGACCGGCGAGGGCATTGGCGCGAAGAATCAGGGCCGCGACGTGCGCCGGTTTCGTCGCCAGCGCTTTCTCGGCGCGCGCCTTCGCCTCCGGAAACTGCCGCGCGACGAGCAGCAGCTCTCCGGCCTTTACCTGGGCGTCGGCGTCAGCCGGCAGCAGATCGGCGGCACGGACGTACTCCTGGAACGCGTTGCTGAGATCGCCCAGCTGAAGATACGTCTGCGCGAGCTTCTGCCGCGCTTCGGCGTATCGCGGATCCTGCTGGACCGCGTTCCGGTACTCGACAACCGCTTCGCGGAGCTTCTTCTGGGCGACATACTCGTCGCCGCTCCGGACGAACTCCCGCTTGGCGACTTCCGGATCCTTCGAGCATCCGGTGAACGCCAGAGCCCCGATCAGCAGGACGACGACCGACGATTTCGGCAACGTGATCCCGGTCCTTTGTCGACTCATGACGGCAGGTGCCTCTCGAGATTCGGAAACAGACCCTGGACGAATTCCGTGACGCGCTGTTCGGCGAGCGCAGTCGTGTCTTCGGACGGCAGCACCGGACTGATCACGCGAATCATCGCCGCGTCGGATCGGTGCCGGCGCACGGCGTCGTAGATCATGTACGCCTTGCTCCAGTACTCGCTGGCGATGACGCGCCCGTGGCTCTGGTACCAGTACAGAACCACCTGCCGATCGGCGCCTTTGCGAATGACGATGCGGTTGACGGTGATTGGCGTCTCGCGGCCCGGAACGTCGATCGCGACGTCATCGTCCGACACCGGCAGCCAGCCCGCGCCGGGGAGGCAGTTCATGGGCGAGTGCATCGTGTCGCCCTCGCGCTGGCTCCGGTAGTAGCCGACGTAGAGCGACACGGCGGGCTCCTGCGGCGCGAGGTAGAACCGGCTGAGCAGGTCGTCGGCGCCGAGGACCGCGAGGACCTCGTCGCTGAATTTCGGCGCCTCCTGGCCGTGCCAGCGCCCGATCTGGAGGGGAAGGTTCTTGAGCGGCGCGCGCGGCGGCACGATTTCCGGCCGCATCGCGTGGGCCGCGTACGCCGACGTCGCGAGAAAGCACGCGCTGAGTGCGATCAATCTTCCCGTCATACGGCCCTCTCGATCCGCGGCGCGGCGACGGTCGGCATCGGCTCAGTCGCTCGATGCCGGGGCACGGCGCGAATCAAGAGTCGCGTCACGACGAACAGCAGGCCGAACGCGACGACAAAAACGAGCCATCCGGAGAACGTGTGAAAGAAACCCTGCGCGGCCTCGACGCCGTAGTAGTGCGCCGCCACGCCCGTGCCGGCGACGCGCGCGCCGTTCGTCACGATGGCGATCGGAATCGTCGAGAGCGCGATCAGCGTGCGCATGCCGGTCCGCGGATCGGTGAAGTAGCCGTACACGATGCCGAGCGTCAGCAGCGAGATGAGCGATCGGATGCCGCTGCACGCTTCCGCCACTTCGAGACTCGTGTGAGCGAGAACGATCACGTTCCCCTCGCGGAGAACGGGAATGCCAAGTCCCGACAGGACCGACTCGCCGACGCGCGACGCCAGCAGCTGCAGCGGGAACGCGATCTGATTGAAGACCAGAGCCGGAATCGGAATCATCAACAGCAGGAACGACAACGGGAAGACCAGAACCCTGCACGTCCCCCAGCCGAACAGAAACAGAATCGCGCCGGCGCCGACCACGATGATCGACAGACGCGTCAGGAACAGTTCCGCGCCGAGCAGCCCGCCGAGGAGCATGGCCAGTCCGGCCGCGACGACGCCGAGACCGAGAAGAGTTGGCTGGGTCGGGATGGCAGCCAGGCGCTTGCGGCGCTCCCAGACGAAATAAAGCGCCAGCGGCACGATTAGAAATCCGTGCGAGTAGTTGTCGTCGTGGGCCCAGTCCTGGACCAGACTGGCGAAGACCGGTGCATAGAGCACCAGAAAGCTCCCACTCGCCACGAGGACCAGAACGACTCGTACCGTAACGGACTTCATGAACCGACCTGGACGCTACGTAGCAAGGGCCCTTCCGGCTGACAACCAGGGGGCATCCGAACCAGAACCCATTCAGGAACAGAGACTTACCGTCCATTCAGAGGGTGCGAGTTCGAGTGCCTTGGACAAGAGTCGCCCTGAGAGTTGACTAATGTTCATGGCGAGAACCCTTTGATCGCGGATGGAGCGGCCGTGGACGATTCTCGGCCCTCTTTGGTGCGACCAAGACCTCGGATTTCGTTTCGAGACGGACTAGCTGTTTCTCTTTGACGAGACCCGTCGTCTCACGACTGCGCCGAGTCCTGCGAGCGAGGCCCCGAGAACCAGCAGGGAAACGGCTTCAGGAACGGACGTCGCGAGGATGGCTGTCCCGGCAGTGCTCGTCACACTGGCCGTACCCCGCGCAGGAAGCGACAAGGACACAGTGGGTATCACGAGTATGGCCGCAAGGAGCAACGCTGCGGCCAGGAGTAATTTCGAAGTGAGGCTCTTCATGTGCAAACGCCCGGGCTGGAGGCGCCTTGAACGACCTGCGTGATTCAGCAAAGGCAAGGCCAGGAGATCCTTTTTCAGCGGCGTGAGGTTCAACGAATCGAGCGGGCGTCAGTGGCGGCCGGAATCCGGAGCGAAACCCGTTGTCTGCACCCAACTGGCGCGGCTTCGATCGCGGATGACATCACATGGGGATCGCAACTCGAGTCAATCGAAGGACACCGGAAGGCAGACTTTTCTCTGCGGCAACGATGGATAGATACGGATCAGGTGACGACCTGGCGAGACGCGCGACCGACATCACGGAGCCAACGTTCCAGAATCCACGCCGCCCAAAGTACATATCCGTGATCATCTTCGCGCTTGCGATGTCCATCGAAGCGTCGCGCGAGATCGCTTCGATCGAGATAGTCCACGATCGACGATCCTGACGCGAGGACCTCCTCACGAAATCTCGCGGCGTACGGACCGCTGAGCCAATCGCTGGTCGGCGCGGTGAACCCGCGCTTCGGCAGCCGCCAGAGTCCCGCAGGCAAACGCGATTGCGCCAGGCGTCTCAAGAGCGTCTTGCCCTGACGTCCGACTTGCTTGCGCGACGCCGGAATGCGAAACGCGAGTTCGACCACTCGGCGATCGAGAAGCGGGCACCGCACCTCGAGGCTGTGCGCCATGCTCATCCGATCGACCTTCACGAGCGGGTCGTTCGGCAGATAGACCTTGAGGTCCGCATATTCAGATCGCTGAACGGCGTCCGACGACGGACACCGTCGATACGGATCGGTCACCGCCGCGTACACCGGGCTCGAGGACGGATCGCGATCGGGCGATCGGCCCATGAGCCTGCGAGTGTCGGATGGTTTGAGAAACGCGAGGTCCGAGTAGTACGCGGCCGCGGGATCGCGCGAGAGGTTTTCGAGGAGCGTGCTCACGCGCAGCGGTTTCGGAAGATGCCGTGAGCGCGGCCAGCGGGCGCCGAGCCATCCCGCCGCCGGCGCCATGCCGGTCGGCATGAAGCGCCGCGCCGACGCCTCGAGCGCATGCGGGACGTACCGGAAATCGTAGCCGGCAAAGCTTTCGTCGCCGCCGTCGCCGCTGAGCGCGACCGTGACGTGCCGCCGCGCCGCGCGCGAAACGTACCACGTCGGGATTGCCGACGAGTCCGCCAGCGGTTCAGCCAGTCCCGCCGTCACGGGTCCGAGAACATCCTCGAGCCTGGGCTCGATCACTTCTGCGTGGTGATGGCTTCCGAAGTGCCGCGCGGTCAGCTCCGCCGCTTCGAGCTCGTTGTGTCCGCGTTCGCCGAATCCCACCGACGTCGTGACGAGTCGATCGCCGAGCGCTTCGGCCATATAGGAAACGACCAGGCCCGAGTCGATCCCGCCGCTCAGGAACGCGCCGAGCGGCACCTCGCTCTCGAGGCGCTCGTGGACGGCGTGCCGCAGCGTCTCGTCGATTTCCGGCAGCAGATCCTCGGCCGGACGATCGTCTGTGTCGAACTCGCGGACGTCCCAATACTCCGCGGTGTGAATCCGGCCGTTCGCGACGCGCAGCCAGTGCCCCGGCAGCAGCTTGTGTACGTCCTTGTAGATCGTCGAGGGCGCGATGAAATAGCCGAGCGAGAGATAGCCTTCGAGACCGGTGAGATCGAGCTCGCCCTTCCACAGCGGCGACCTCGTCAGCGCCGAGAGCTCGCTCGCGAAGTGAAACGTCCCGTCGAGCACCGCATAGAAGAACGGCTTCTTGCCGAGCCGATCGCGCGCCGCAAAGAGCTCGTGCCGCCGGCCGTCGTAAATGACGAGCGCGAACATGCCTTCGAGCTTCTCAACGCATGCGGGTCCGTACTCTTCGTACGCGTGCAGGATCGCTTCGGTGTCGCTGGACGTGCGGAACCGGTGACCCTTGGCTTCGAGCTGCGGCCTGAGCTCGCGATGGTTGTAGATCTCGCCGTTGAAGACGATGTGGCACGAGCCGTCCTCGTTGGTCATCGGCTGCTGGCCGCGCGCGCGATCGATGATGGCCAGCCGCCGGTGGCCGAGCGAGACGTCGACCGCGTCGTAGAAGCCGTCGCCGTCGGGGCCGCGGTGCGCGATCGCCGCGTTCATCGCCGGCACGGCTGCGCGCGCATCGGGATGGAGCCGGCCGTCGAGTGCGAAGACCCCGGTGATGCCGCACATATCAGTGACGCGCTCCTCCGCGGTCCCCGGTGACCGACGCGTAGACGTCGGCGTACTCCCCCACCATGCGGTCGAGCGTAAAACGGGCTTCGAGACGCTGCCGGGCCGATCGGCCAAGCGCGGCGCGCACGCCGGGATTGCGCGCAAGCTCCAGAAGCGCCTCCGAAAGCGCCCGCGCGTCGCGGGCCGGAATCAGCCGGCCGGAGGCGGCGTCCACGACTTCGGGCGTGCCGCCCACGCGAGTCGCCACGATCGGCAGCGCCGCCGCCATCGCCTCGAGAATCGTCAGCGAAACCCCTTCGCTGATCGAACAGTTGACGTACACGTCGCACCCGGCGAGCCATCGCCGCGCGTCTTCACGGTGTCCGAGAAATCGCACCTCTCCGTCGATCCCGAGCCGCTTTGCCGCAGCCTCGAGCGACGGCCGCTCCGGCCCATCGCCGACGATGACGACGGCGATGGGCAGGACGCCCCGAAGCGTGGCGGCCGCTTCGATCAGCGTGCCGAGATCCTTCACGGGATCCAGACGAGCGATCGTGCCGACGACAAACGTGCCGGCGTCGGCACCGAGCGCTTGTCGCACATCCCCGCGGAGTGCGGCATCCGGGACGGGGCCAACGTCGATCCCGTTGTAAATCACGCCGAGCGCGTCCGGCGCGAATCCCTCGCGCTCCAGGTGGCGCTTGAGGTCTTCCGAGACGGCGAAGACACGGCTCGGAAACCGGGCCAGAATCCGGTTCGCCAGACGCCGCTTGGCCGACGGCGGCGTGTCCGACAGCCTGCCGTGCTCGGTGAAAACGACGCGCGATCCCGGGCGCCACACGCGGGAAAGACAGCTGTACACGAACGGCGAGTACTGGTGGGCGTGGATCACCGTCGCGTCGTGCCGGCGCGCAAGATCGGCGACGCGGCGGCCGAGCATCGGCCTGAACCCGCTGTCTCGCTCGAGCGCCACGACCTCGATGCCGTGGGATTCGAGCTCCCTCGCCCAGGCGCCGGCATTGTCAAGACAACACACCATCGCAGGAGCGCGATCCTGCAGTCTGCGCGCCAACTCGACGACCAGCCGTTCGGTGCCGCCCGGATCGAGGCTCAGCACAACTTGCAGGACGCGCGGCCGGTGCACGACCGTTGAGGATACAAGAGATTGAGGAAGACCACTTTTCGGGTGAACAGAGTCTGTTGTTCAGCGGACTTGCTGAACACGCCGTGTGAATCTCCAGCGATTCGTGCTTCGCAAATCGCTGGCTGCCCCAATCAAGGGTAGGCATGCCCCTTGCTCCCGTTTGGTGCCGCCAGGAGGGTGATTGCAACAACGCGTGGAAACACGCGTCGAGACCAGGAGGGAAGGTCAGTTCGTGTGCCGGAATCCGAGTGGTTCGGGGGTCGCTGCCCGGATTCGTCGACAGATCGACCCCCGCCACACACTTCATATCCATCCCCGCCAGCTGTAGTAACTCAGCGCGAAGTGCTCGTAAATGGCATCGCGGCTCACGCGAAGCGCGTAATAGCTCGGCACGAGCACTCGCCAGCCCGAGGTGGGCGGCTCCGTGTCAATCGGCGACGCAATCAACACCGCCGGCAGCCCCGCGACGCGCGACAGCGCCGCAACCCGTGGCATCTGCAGCCGCGAAGCGACGATAGCGGTCCGGCTTGCCGTCTCACCGGCGATCATGTGCCGGACCCAGTCGATTTGCTCGCGCGTGTCCGCCGGCCGGTAGTCGTGCTTGATGCGGTTCCGCGCGACGCCGGTCTCCGCGAGCGCGTCTACCAGCCACGGCGTGCCCCCGAGGATCCACACCGTGCTCGCGGGCGACGCGACTGACGCCTGCGCCGCGCCTCTCACCCGTCCGCGCCGGTTGTCGCCATCGAGCACGAACACCAGGTCAATGTCACGGAGCGCCGCGGCGTCGGCTGAGGCGACGCGCGGCAGTCGGCCCGCAATCGCGTTGGCCACGACAGGGACCGCCAGAATCAGATGGCCGATGACGACGAAGGCCAGCCATGCACGCGCGAGGCGGGCGCTCTTGGGCCAGACGTACGTCAGCAACAGCGCGACGAGGCCGCAGAATCCGATGAAGGGAATGGACCCAGGCGGACCGATCGCCTTGAGGATTGTGATCAAGACACAGGCGTGCCGGCGGGAGGCGGCGTGAGGGGATCCCGCACACGGGCGCGCAAGGTCTTGACGTCGGGTCGTCCACCGATCGACGGGTCGAGCTTTTCGGCAGCCTGGAGCGTCTCACGCGCCTTGGCGACGTCGTTCAAGCCGGCATACACGGTCGCCGCGTGAATGAGAATGTCCACCTTCCCAGGCGCGCCAGCGACGGCCTTCTCCATATACGGCCGCGCCGATTCGTCGTCGCCAAGCAGGTGATGGATCCAGCCGAGCGTGTCGGCGATGTCCGGCGCCGGCGCCGCGCGATACGCCTTTTGCGCAAACGGCAGGGCCTCCTCGGGCTTCTTCTGCCGTTCGGCGAGCGCATACGCCAGGTTGTTGAGCGCGATCGCATTCTGCGGCTCGCTCGCGATGATCTGGCGGTACTGCTCGATGGCGCGGTCGTTCTCGCCCCGCGATTCATACCCGGCCGCGAGCCGGAGATTCGCAATCGTCAGCCGCGGCTCGATCTCGACGGCTTTTTTCAGGAGCGGCTCGATGTTCGCGCCCTCGTCGCGGGCGAGACGGGCGTCGGCCAGGAGCAGGAGCTTCAATCCGTCGACCTTCATTCCGCTCGCCGAGAGCAGCGCCAGCCGCCGTTCTGCGAAGAGCGCCGGCAGCTCCGTCGAGGGGTCCATGCCTTTGTCGATCTCGGCGGCCGAGAGGGCCTGTCGCGCGAACGGTGTACACAGCGGATCGCCGACGACGATCGTCTGCCAGCCGAGGAAGGGCAGCGAGAGAAAGAACGACTCGGCCAGGTTGAATCCGGAGAGATACGCGGGAAAGATGACCTGCGGCCGCGCCGTCGCGTCGAAATACGGCTCGGCGACGTTGGCGACGACGCCGGTCACGCCTTCGCGAATCAGATCGCCGGCCAGAGAGTCCGCGCCGGGGCCGCTCCGCCCGCCGGGCACCCAGTCGGCCGGCGGCTCGACGAACGTTCGTCCATCGGTGCTCACGAACATGCCGGCGAGCGCGCCATTCGTGAACTTGAGCCCCAGACGGCGGAAATGATTCGAGGGATCGTTCGACCCCGACGAGAAATACCCGAGGACCGGGTCGGATGTCGCCGCCGGGACGGCTGTCCGTTCGAGCAGGAGCCGGTCCGCGTTCGTGCCGCGAAGCCGGTCCGCGGTTTCCTCAAGCCAGCGATCGCCGATTGGACGGTCGGGAGCGCCGCGCTCATCCAGGACGATCCTGCCCTCGCGTGCGGGCGCGATGCCGCGGTCCACGAGCTTCATCGCCTCGGCGGCCGTGAACGCGTCGAGACGCGTCACCAGATAAATATCGGCGGTGAAGCGCGTGAACGGCTTGGCGCCGGTGACTGGCGCGTCATTCAGAAAATACGGATTGGCCACTCTGCCGACGATCGGCGTCTGGATGCCGACCAGCTTTCGATAGAGCAGTGTCAGCTCGGAGTCGACGCTCGACGCCGTGCCGTCGCGACCTTCGGTGCCCTTGATGCGGAGCGGGACTCCTTTGGTCAGAACGAAATAGAGCACCCGGTCCTGCAGGCTGTGCCGGGCGAGCCACGCGGCGATCGGCGCTTCGATCGTCCGTTCATAATCCGGGCGGTCGATCGTTTCGGCCGTGCCGGCCGCGAGCCGAACGACGTGGTTCTCGGGTATGCGACGCGCCTTGGCGTAGTACTCCCCCACCGCGACTGACGCCGGACTCGCGCTGTTGATGACGACGAGGACGTTGTCGCCCGTTTGCGCTCCAGCCGGACTGGTCCAGAGGAGGCCGCAGGCAAAGAGCCACCCGATCAGGACACGTCGCTGGAGGAGTCGCGGACCTGCTGGGTCGCGCATAGATTGGTTCGGTTATTCGGGATGCAGGATGATCTCGTAGCGCCTGCGGTACTTCACCGGTTCGCCGTTCAAGGTCGCCGGCCGAAATCTCCAGTTCCTGGTTGCCGCAAGGACCAGCGGGTCGTACGTCGGCGCGACCGAAATCAGGATTCTCGCATCCTGGACGGTCCCGCGCTCGTCGATGACCACTTCGAGCAGACCCTGATAGACGCCGGGCTGCACGGTCGGCGGCGGATTCCAGTTCGGCATCTTCCGCGACACTTCGACCGGAGCGACGACGTACCGATCCTCGGAGGAGTAGATGACGGGCGCGGGCGTCGCGCCAAGCGGCACACCGCCGAACGTGGCGACGATCTTGTCGACGGCCGGCGAAGACGCGGCTGTGGTGTTCACTACGGGCGCGGGTGTGGGAGACGGCGGTGGAGACATGGCGCCGTACCTGACGATCTCGATCTCGGTCAGACGCAGAAATCCTTCGGCGAGCAGCTTCAGATCGGCGAGGCCTGCCTGGTTTTCCAGGTCTTCCTTCGCCAGGCCCGCCAGGAGCTCGCGGAGCATATCGGCCGCGGCCCCGAATGACTTCTCGTCGTATTTCGTTCGAGCCTGCATGTAAAGATCGCGCGCCGCCGCCGGCAGTCGCCGCGTCTTCACTTCGCGGAACATCGTCACCAGGCGGGGCGACACCTCCGCCTCGCTGAGCGAATGGAACGGATTGCGGTCGAGCAGCCGCTCGAGCGACTTCGCCGCATCGCCGTCGCGGCCGAGCGCGATCTGGCAGAGCGCCCGGTAAATCTCGATCTGCTCCACATCGTCTGCCGGATCCGCGTCTGACAACTGGGTCAGAGCTTCCTCATATGACGCGGCGGCATAGAGCACTTTCGCGGACGCCAATCCATGCGCGGCGGCAGGACGAGACTGCGTCCGGCCCTGGGTCTGGCGTTGATTCTGGTCCGCAGAGCCGAAGCCCTGCGCCAGGAGAAGAGCGACCGCGAGAACCGGAGTCGAGAGCATCACGTTACTGCCGAAAATCCATGCCGACGCGCAGCGGCGACTTGGCGGACACCTGGACGGTCATGCGGCGTTGACCGTACGTCGGATGCCGCCACGTGATCTCGTGCTGGCCGATCGCCACTTTGAGATTCCCGAGCGGGGTCGTGCCGACCGGTTTGCCGTCGATCGAGACGTTCGCCCACGGCAGCGCATTGATCGAGACAAGTCCCTCAGGGGGATCGATGGTGGCGGTCGTCGTCTGGCCTGAGGTCACGTGCACGGTGACGGGCTTCCGGAAGTCCAGCGCTGCGCTCACCAGTTCGAGATCGTGACGGCCGGGAGAGAGCGCGATTTTTCCGCCGGCAGTCGTCCCGAGCGTTCGGCCCGCCTCAATCACGCGCATGTTGGCCGGCGCCTTGAACGTCACGAATCCCTGAACCGCGCCAGGCTCGAGATCCACGACCTGCGACACGGTCTCGCCGCCGGCGATCGTGAACGGCAGCTTGCGCGCGGCCGACCCGTTTCGCAGTTCGAGCTCGTGCGACCCGATCGGGACGGACAGTGTCAGCGGCGTCGCGCCCTGCAGCTGGCCATCGACGAGCACGCGCGCGCCCACTGGATTGGACGTGACGTTCACGGTCCCGTGCGTTTCGACGGTCGCCTTCACGAGCGGCGCCGGCCGTGCCGCCGCCTGTTGACGGCCGAGTTGAAAGTACAACACGCCGGCAGTCATGATGCCCGCGAGTCCGACGCACAGTCCGATCGTGATCGGCGCAAGATTCTGCGGCCGCTCGACGCGCTCGATCCCGTCGACCGGATGCGTGGTCCGCAGCTGGTGCTGCAGCTCCTGCAGATTCGTGTGGAGAAACGGCGGCGGCTCCGGCACGGGTGCCGGTGCCGGCTGCGGCTCGGGCTCCGCCGTTTCTGAATCGAAGGCCAGGAACGGATCGTGGTTCTGCCCTGGGGGCTTGCGCTGCTCCGGTTGGAAGATCCGGGAAGCTCCGATACCAGCCATGGTCGGGAACTCTATGCGAACGGTGGGCCACGAAAAGGCGCAGAATCCGGCCTGAGTCTTCAGATCTTCATGAGAAGTCCCGCTTCAGGCAGACTTTTCTCGTGGTCGACTGCGAACTTGTTCAGGCGTCAAGAAACAGTCGGGCCCGAACAATGAGTTGTGTTGGCTTACGACTCGCCTGCCGCGAACGCACCCGGCCGTGGCCGGTAACGATCCCCAAGCGACACGACCTTCGTAGCCGGTCCGGTGTGCTGGTAGACGTGCGAGTCTACCGTGTCGATTCGGATCATGTACGCGATCGGCAGCAGATCGAGAATGCTCGCGAGAGCCGTGAGAATCGCCGGCGCAACGATGTTCTCGTCTTCCGAAGTCAGCGTCGAGGTGAACCTAATGTCCACAGCGTCTCGACGTTCGAGCAAGCGGCGTTCCCTGTTTCAGTAACGTTTTTGCAACGACTTTGCGTCGGTTGCGATTGGTTGTCGGCGATGCGGTTGACATTTCTCTGCAACGTCGGCAACTGGAGACGGTCGTACGTCCAAAAGTGGTAGCTGCTCTGCTATCGCACAAAAGTGTGTTGAACGCGGTTGAGGTCGAACGTGTTACGCGACGTTGGGAACGTCGTCGAATACTGCCGGGCTCATCAACCTGGAGGTGACGGCCGTCACCGCGCGGCGCGCGCCTGCGCCAGCGTCGAGCTTCAACGCGAACATCAGGGCGGACTTGCCCCTCAGCGCGAGTTGGATCCACCGCAAGCCCGCGAGATCGCGCACGCTGAACACTTCGATGCGCCACCGCCGGCCGCCGACGATCAATTCACGGCCGTCGAGCGCGACGAAGACGCGCTTGGGCTCGACGTAGCGCCGCCTCGGCCTGCTCTCGTTCGCTCTGGACGGAGGCGGCATGGCGATGTGCGCTCTTTCGGCGCCGATGGCCAATCGTCTAGCCGACATCGCCCCGGCTGAGTGCAATTTGGCCGCCACCTTGAACGGCCGGATTCGCTGACGATTTCGAACGTGGACCGCTGGAGGGGGTATTGATTTTTGACACTAAGTCCCCCGAATCGCCGCAGTCAGACAAATCGCTGACATCTGGACTTTTGCGGGCATTCGTACGTGCCGGCCGTTATCGCGATCGCGCCTCACGCGCCGTTCCGCGCAGCCGGGTGAACAGCCGTTCGTACTTCGAGAGGATGATGCTCCAGCGGTAATTGCGCTGAATGTAGGCCCGTCCGTTCTGGCCGAGCGCGGCGCGCAGCTTCGCGTCGCGCATGAGCAGTTTCAGTCCTTCGACGAATTCCCAGCGGTCGGCGTAGAACAGCCCCGCGTTGCTGCGCAGGCAGTGATCGACGAGCACGTCGGCGCGCGCGTTGGCCAGGACGGGCGTGCCGACGGCGAACGCCTCCAGCGCGAGCAGCGACAGACTCTCGTACGGCGACGGTACGGCCACGACGGTGGCGGCTTCGAGCGCGTGCAGCCGCTCCTCTTCCGGAAGAATGCCGGCGAAACGCACGCGCGGATCGTCGGGCAGCGGCATCAGCTTGACGCCCATCAACATGAGCGTTGCGTCGCCGCCGTCTTTGACGTACGTCTGAAAGTACTCGAGCAGTTCCTCGCAGCCCTTCCCCGGATCGATTCGACCGCCGTACAGCGCGAACGGTCCATGGATGCGATGCCGGCGTCTGAAGGCGTTCGCCGGCCCTTCGAGATGCGGCGGCAGCGGCTCGCGGCCGTCCGACGGCGGGTTCTCGCGCGGTTCCCGCGCGCCGTTGTCCGGGGTGTCGCCTTCGGGCAGATCGACGCCGCAGCCGACGACGTCCTCGACGACGGCCCTGAGGTGGAAGGCCGACGAGACGAACCGCCGTTCGACGTCGGTGTTCCACACGAGCCCGGCGGCGCTCGCGAACACGTCGCGGTAAATCCCGAGGCGGATTGCCGGCTCATCGTGCGCTGTCGGCACCAGCAGGCTCTTCGACGGCGCCACCCGGATCCCCATCACCGTCGGCGCGTAGAGGTACGTGAAGAAAATCAGGACGTCGTAGTTCTGGTGATGCCGCTCGAGGTACTCGATGAGCGCCGGACTCCACGGGCCCTGCTGCTTCAGCCATTCCAGCTCGTCGTTCCGGCTGTGGCTGGTGTTGAAAATCCAGTCCGAGTACTTGTTGAACGCCTCGATGTCGCGCGTCCGGGCGGTGCCGAAGCGCCGCACGGTGACTCCGCGCAGCCGATCGGCGCCTTCGGGATACTCGTTCTTCCACGTGATGTAGTCGCGCGCGCACGTCGTGAGGACGTCGACGTGATGGCTTTCGGCGAGCCGTTCGGCGACCAGCCGGCAGTGGTATTCCGACCCGCCGAGAATCTCGGTGCCGTAGCGCTGGACGACGAATGCAATGCGCATGTCTTAGGAAGCCAGAATCGCAGTCAGCCGGTCGCTGACGGCCGCGCGGCCGAAATCCCGCAGCCGCCGCCGCTGCCCGGCGATCACGGCCTCGCGGAGCGGCTCGTCGTAGATCACCGCGCCCAGGAGCTCGGCGGCGTACTCCAGATCCTTCGGCCGGAACGCGAGCCCCGCGCCGCCGAGCGTCTCCGGAACCGCCGTTTCCGCATAGGCCACGACCGGCACATCCATCGCCATCGCCTCGACGAGCGGCGCGCAGAACCCCTCGTGCTCGCTGAGGGAAACGTACGCGTGGGCGTTCCGATAATACGTGGCCAGCTCGACGTCCGGCACCTGTCCCGTGAACCAGAACCGGTCGGGCAGCATCTTGTATTCGGCCACCAGCGCGCGGATGGCGGAGAAATAGCGCGGCACCGCGTCGTGCTTGCCGACGAAGATGAACCGGTAATAGATGTCGACGTACCGCTTGAATTGTTCGGCCAGCCGGATGTGATCCTCGATCTTCTTGTTGGGTGCGATTCGCCCGACGAAGAGGATGTTCACCAGCCCGTCCTGCAGGAGCCGTTCGATCGACCGCACCGGCTCGGCCGCCGTCAAACGCGCGGTGTCGACCAGCAGCGGCAGCACCGCGGTGCGCGGAAAGCCGAGCGATTCGAGTTCCTGCCGGTTGAATTCCGAAACGCCGACGGCAAGATCGACCCGATCGGCGAGCGTCGCCAATTCCCTCCTCCCCAGCGTCACCAGCCGGCAAATGTGTTCGTCGAACGGCGCGAAGAAGCGCGGCGGCGTCACGTTGTGATAGACGAGCACGCGCCCGCCCGGCAGCCTGGCGATCGCTTCGGTCATCGGCGAGGGCATCGCAAAGTGCAACAGCGTGATGTCACCGGACCGCGAGGCCGGATCGGTCCACGGTTGTACCTCGGCTTCGAGCCCCGCGTCGATTGTCAGCGCGTAGATCTCCGACTCGTGTCCCTGACCGCGGATCAACGCGCGGAGCGCGCGCGCGCTGTCGCCGACGGCGTCGCCGGCGTGAGCGGCCGGCAGCCACTGGTTGACGATCACGCCGGTCTCCGTCCGGACGCGGTGATCGGCCCTGCCGGCGACCGATCGCGCGAGGGTTGACCGGCCTCTGCCGCGACGCCCGAACGCCCACCAGCCGACGGACCAAGATCCGCAACGGCGCCCGCGGCGTCGGGCGAGAGCGGAAGCGCGTGGAACGCCGACGGCCGTGTCTGTCGAACTTCCTCGAGCTCCTCGGCCAGCTTGAATTGGCGCCAGAAATCGTACGCGACCGGCGCCGGCGGCTTCCGTGGTCCGGCCAGGACTTCCTCGACGAAGCGCACGATGAGCCGGTCGAAATCCTGCGCGAGCAGGCGAGCGAGCGCCGCGTCCTGGGCGTCGAGCACGCGGTCCAGCAGCTCGCCGTCGCTGACGAGCGACTCGATCAGCGCGGCCACTCGCCGCGGATCCCGTGTCTCGTAGAGAATCCCGCCGCCGTCCATGGTCGCCGGGACGGCGGTCGCCGCATACGCGAGGACCGGCACGCGCCTGTAGAACGACTCGATGAGCGGGACGCAGAACCCCTCGTGCTCGCTTGCGCACAGAAAGAGATCCGCTACGTCGTAGAGGGCCGTCAGCTCTTCGTCCGTCACCTGTCCGAGGATATGAACGTCGTCGACGCCCAGGGAGGCGATGAGCGCATGCAGCTGCGCCAGGTACCCCTCGAA
This sequence comes from Acidobacteriota bacterium, assembly GCA_050264575.1. Taxonomy (GTDB): domain Bacteria; phylum Acidobacteriota; class Vicinamibacteria; order Vicinamibacterales; family SCN-69-37; genus DASQFI01. The sequence continues at coordinate 21,512 of JBLNGH010000244.1, forward strand.
CCCGCCGTACGCACCGGCGATGATGAGCCGCGACCGGTGGTTGTAGAGGGTCTTGTAGGCGTGGAAGAACCGGATCAGGTTGTCAGGCCTCTTGTTCGGGACCAGACGGCCGACGAACAGGATGTTCGTCCACTCGTCGTCGTACGCCTCGGCGATCCGCGGATCGGGCGTGGTCTCGAGGTGGGAGAAATCCGGAACGACCGGCAGCACCGCCGTCGGCGCGAAACCCCGCGCCTCGAGCTCCTGCCGGTTGAACTCCGAGTCGCCGAGCGCCAGGTCGCATCGCGCGACGTACGGCCGCAGCTCGCGCCGTCCGTGATAGCACTGCCGCACGAGTTGATCGTGAACGCCGAGGAAATACTCGGGCGGCGTGATGTTGTGGTAGACGAGGATCATCCGGCAGGGCAGCGCGAATGCCGTACGCGACGCCCGCGACCCCAGCGAAAAATGGTGGATCAGCACATCGTCGGTGGTCACGACGCCGACGATGTCGCGATAGTCGACCGTCAGATCCTCCAGCCTTGGATCGACGGTCTCGACGATGATCTCGGAATCGAATCCGGCGGCGCGCAACGCGCGCCTGATGCCGAGTACTTCGTGGCCGATCGCGTCGCCGTAGCCGAGCGTCGCCAGAATCTGGTGGACGCAAGGTCGGGTCCGCGCCGGGTCGAAGGGACCGTTCGTCATCGCAGCACCGGTCCGGCGGGAACCGCCGCGACGACCTCGTGTGCCGGGGGAGCGGAACGCTGCCGGCGCGCCAGGAATCCCGGCAGCGGCTCGATGCCGGACGTCGCCGGTTCGCGCTTCAGCCGATCGAACATCTCGAGGTACTTGCGTTCGATCACCGGCCACGCATAGTGCCGGCGGAAGAACTCGCGGCCGTTCCGGCCGAGCATGCCGCCGAGCGGCCCGGACGCCTCGAGCGCGTACAACCCTTCGGCAAACTCCTCGAAATTCTCATAGTACAAGCCGGCGTTGCTCCGGATCGCCTGACCGCGCAGGACGTCACAGTGCCCGTTGGCGAGCACCGGCTTGCCGAGCGCCCACGCCTCGAGCGCGACCATCGAGAGGCTTTCGAACCGCGACGGCATGATGAGGAGGTCGGAGGCCGCCAACGCGTCGAACTTGTCTTCGTCGGACAGGAACCCGACGTGGCGGATGCGGGGATGTTTGGGGATGTCGAGCACGCGCGATCCAACCAGCACGAGATCGACCCCATGCGGATACATCACGGCGTAGCGCTCGAAGTACGAAAACAACTCGGAGCAGCCTTTGTTCTCGTCGATGCGACCGATGAAGATCGCGAACGGCCGCTTCACGTTGAACTTTTTCCGGAATCGCCACGGCTGCGTGCGATCGGGAATCTCCGATCCGACGCCGACGACCACGCCGGGTCCTTTGCGGCCGCTGATGCCCTGGATGAGCGCGCGCTCCTCGAACGAGTTGTACATGAGCGCGCGCACGCCCCGGAAGACCGGCGCAAAGATCGAGACGCCGATCGCATCGTCACGCTCGGCGGTCGGGACGAGGACAGCCTTGTCGGCGATGGCCCTCGCGGCGTGCCACGCGTGGTAGTAGCGATAGCTGAACAGGACGAAGAAATCGAAATCGTTTCGGACCTGCCGGATGTGCTCGATCAGCTCAGGACTCCGGGGCCCTTCGCTGTCCAGCCACTTCAGTTCGTCATCAATCGAGTGCGGCTTCGTAAAGACCAGCGCCGACCGCCGCCCGAAGTCGCTGGTGTCGCGCGCACGCGCGACCGCGAAGCGCCGGACTTTGACGCCGTTGATCGTCTCCTCGCCCGGCGGCAATTCGTTCTTCCAGGTGATGTAATCGCGCGCGCAGGTCGAGAGAACGGTGACCTCGGCGTGGCGGGCGAGCCGCTCCGCGACGAATCTGGCGTGAAGTTCGGCGCCGCCGCTGATGTCCGCGCCGTAGCGCTGAACAACAACCGCCAGCTTCACTGACTCGGAGCTCCGGATCCTTCCGGTCCGCCAGAATCTTCGTGTCCGCCGGAGCCGTTGTCCTCGTCGCCGTGATCCGCAAAGTCTGGGGAGTCGCCGCCGTCCGTTCCCGGTGAGCTCTGCTGTCCGCCGTTCTCCGGATTCGAGGACATCCGGTCTGCCATCGTCCGTCCCGGCCGGCGGCGTCTGCGGCGCCGGCGGCGATGCCGCTCACCCGGCGCGCCCATTGATCCCGGCGCAGCTGCGATCCCCGCGCCGCCGGGTCCTCCGGACGGCGCGGGCGCCGGGCCTGAAGGACCCGAAGGACCTGCAGGACCCGAAGGACCTGAAGGACCCGAAGGACCTGAAGAACCCGAAGGACCTGCAGGTCCCGAAGGACCTCGAGGACCTGGAGGAGCTGAAGGACCTGACGGACCGGCAGGTCTTTTGTACTGGACGACGTTTTCGAGCGAGCGGGCCCGCCGCTCGTCGAAGTCCAGCCGGCTCGACAAGGACTCGACGCGCATCTTCAGGTTTTGCACTTCGATGCCCAGCCGCGTGATCTCGACGACGAGGTTGTGGATCACCTCGTAGAAGAGCGGGTCCGTCTCTTCACGCTGACGGATCCGCTTGTGGAAGTCGTCGTTCATGCGGCTCTGAAGCGTGAGCGCATGACTGACGGAGTTCGGATTGATGAACAGTTTCACGAGTGGACGAAAGAGCTGTCGAATGCTTCGCAGCGCCGCCCGGTGCGTCTGATACAGCGTCGAGTCGTCGAATTCGTACTTCGGCAGCTCGGGCGTGAGCGTCCGATGCCGGCGGAACTGCTCGACGAGATCGGACCTGAGGCCGCGCGGGTCGAGAAATCGCTCCAGCTTGACGGTCGCCAGCTGCTGGAGCTCGGCTTCGGTGTAGTCGGCGCCGCGCTTCT
>JBLNGH010000245.1:0-3525 GCA_050264575.1 Acidobacteriota bacterium
ATCGCCCAGTACGTCCAATCCACGCTGCGCTGTTTTGCCGCGGCCGATCCGGGGCACGAATCGGCATTCATCGAGGCGCTGCGCACCGCGGCCCTGGATGCCGATTCCGCCGTCCGCGCGCTCCGCACCGACGACTGGGAGGTGCGGGGCAGGGGCGGTCCCGCCACCACGCTGACGCTGGCGATCGGGATTTGGCCACGCGTGTACGTGCTCCAGGTCGGTGACAGCCGGTGCTACGTCCATGGCAACGGCACGCTGCGCCGCCTCACGCGCGATCAGACGGCGGCGCAGGAGCTCGTGGACCGCGGCGATCTCACCGTCGCCGAGGCGGCCAATTCGCCGCTGCAGCACATGCTGACGAGCGCGATTGGCGGTCAGGTCGCGGTGCCGGTCGTGACGGCGGTCGATCAGCAGCGCGATGCCGTGTTCTTATTGTGTTCCGATGGCCTCACGCGGCACGTCAGCGATCCCGAACTGGCCGAGGGTCTCGCCGGCCTGCGCTCGTCGCAGCAAGCATGCACCCAGCTCTTGAAGTTGGCGCTCGAGCGCGGCGGTCAGGACAACATCACCATCATCGTCGGTCGTGCGCGGCCTCAGTAGTCCGTAGCGGCCTGATCAGAACGACCCCGCCCCAAATTCCAGGACGTACGTCAGCTGCTTGATACTCATGGCCCCGCGGTATTTGATGCCGGCACGCAATCCCCAGTAATCCGTAAACACGTGCAGGGCTCGGAACGGTGTTTCGTTGATGTTGACGCGAAACTTGATACCGGTCTCCATAACGAAGGCCCACTTGCCGGCGATCGCGCCCGTTGAATCGGTGGAGTGGAGATTCTCGGCGCCCGCCGAGATATAGGAATCGAGCCAGCGCGAGGCGGAGGGGGTGTAGAGCGCCGTCCAGCCGAAATCTCGCAGGTGCGGGCCGCGCACGTACATCCGCTGCAGGATGTAGCCGCCGGTCATCGGGTCTTCGAGATGTTTGACGACGAGAAACGGAAACGACCACACGATGCCGCCGTCGCCATCGTAGCGATACGCGATGGACAGCGACTTGATCACGGCGCCGTCGCTCAGGGCCTTGCCCCAGCCCTTGGCATCGTTCAGGCCTTCGACCTCCGGCCAGTTTGCGATGACCTTGTCGACCATGAGATGGGCGAGCACAGGATCGTCTTTGGCAATGGACAGCGCGGGGAACGGCCGCAGCTCGTACACCGCGCTCCGCACGCCGGCGCTGCGGCGCCCGAGGCTCGTGCGCAGCCGACTATCGTCGGGGAGTGGCGGCAGGACGCGGTGCTCCGGTCGCCGCACCTTGGTCATCCAGGATTCGTATCCTCCTGAGAACAGCATCCCAGTGCGGATGATGTCGCGCGCGCCCCAGGCATCGTTGATCCGGACGTTGACGTCGTACCCCTTGGTGAACACGCCGTCGCCGTTCTTGTCGGTCGCGAACGCATGTTTCCCCTCCTCGACCAGCAGGTGCAAGGGAAACTGCGAATAGTCGTCCGTGTCGAGCACGTTCCAGAACCACACCAACCCGTGGGCCTGTCCCGAAGCCCGTCTCACGACGATCACATAATTCGTTGTTTCGCAGCGCACGCCGCGCGGAAACCACTTCTTGAATCCGTCCCAGGTGCTCGGAACGATCGCGACGCGGAACTCCGCCGGCTCGATGTCGTGCGGGTGCGCCCCGAGCCCCTCTTCCGTGGCGTAGTACGCAAAGTATCGGACGATGACCACGGCGACTTTCGTGAGATCCAGCGTGCCCTGCGCAGGGGCCTCGGGTACCCTGCTGATGGCCGAGCCCTTGGCGCCGGGCCGGGTCAGCACGCGATCTAACTGGTAGTACATGACCGGGCGTGGGGGAACGGATTCGCCCGGGAACGCTTCGGGGACGCGAATGTCGACCCCGCTCGTGCCGTTGAGATTCGGCTCGTCCGGAGAGAACCAGAGGATCGGGGCCATGTAGGCGGCGAACCGCGAGACCGCCATTCGGCTCTCGGGGCCCCACCAGACGACGCCCGGCACCTTGCTGAAATCACACCGCTGCGCCGCTGCGTTCGTCGTGGCGGCGAACGCCAGCAGCGCGAGAGTTTTCGTCACTGTGCCTTGCGCGGGGCCGAGTAATTCAACTGAATCTGCCGCTGGAGGTTACGAATCCGCTCGGTCGGTCGTGAGTGATCGCCGGTGAAGAAGTTGGTGACCTTATCTGTCTCGCCGTATTTGTCCTTGAACTTCTGCCAGAGTCCCGGCCCCTTGGTCGGGTCGAAGCCGGCCTCGTACACGTAGCGCAGTCCCACGCGATCCGCCTGATCTTCGTAGTCGCGGCTGTAACCCGTCATCAGCGCGGACAGCCCCATCTGGCCACCGAACGCCGCAACCTGCTGCGCGGTTTTGTTCTTGATCTGCGACGTCGCGATGGCCGCCCCGGTGCCCAGGATCTGCCCCACGGTGCCTTTGCTCATCTGGCGCCGCATGTGCTCGTGCGAGTAGTGGGTGAGCTCGTGCCCGAGCACGATCGCCAGCTCGTCGTCATTCATCGCGTCCATCAGCCCTGAGAAGACCCAGATCGCGCCATTGGCCATCGCGGATGCGTTCCATTGATCGGTCTTCACCACGCGAACTCTCAGGGCGCTGGCGGGCATGTACGAAGGCCGGAGCCGATCCATGATCCTGCGGGCGCGGGTCACGTACGGCCCCGATTCGAGAATGTCGCCGATCTTGATGATGTTGCCGCTGTCGGCGGGCTCGAACATCATCCCCTCTTTGACCCACGTCTGCTCGGCCTCGTTGCTCGAAGCGATGATCTGCTGCTCGGTTCCCCCGCTCGCGTTTGCTTTGGCCTCGACCTGCTCGGCGATCAGAACGCCGGAGGCGTTGCGCGTCCCCTTGACCTTGACCTCGAACCCGAGCGGAATGTCCGCGAGGCGTTTCGCGCCCTTCAGCGTGGTTTTCTGCGTAGCGACGACGCGCTGACCTTCCACCATCAGCGTGTCGCCCCGCTTGAACTCGGCGTACCCGCTGATTGTCTCCGTCTTCAGGTTGCCAGAGAGCGTCACCGCAGCCGCCAGTCCGACGGCCACCGTCGATGGGTTCATGGCGTGTGATCGTACGTCCGACTGACTGCTGAGGCTGTATGACCTTGGGACAACCGCGGTCTGCTAGCGGACCTCGAGGATGTTCCGAATCGCGGCGAACAGAGTTTTGGCGTCGACCGGTTTGCGCAAGACGACTGATTCCGACGAGGTCTTCACGTCGTCACGACCCGTGATGATGACCACGGGCAGATCGAAGCCGCGATCCCGCAACCAGGCGTCGGCATCCAGTCCCTCGCAGTCGGGCAGCTGCAAATCGAGCACCACGCAGTCCGGCCGGTCCTCCGCAAGCGAAGCCACGAGCGCGTGCGCCGATGCGTACTCACGCGCGCGCAATCCGTAGGAACGGCAGAGCCGGCCCAGCGCGACCCGGACGGACGGCTCGTCGTCCACGATCGCGATCAGCGGTGCCGTATCGACCATCAGGAGACGG
>JBLNGH010000246.1:0-7521 GCA_050264575.1 Acidobacteriota bacterium
CGATGCCGGCGGAACTGCTCGACGAGATCGGACCTGAGGCCGCGCGGGTCGAGAAATCGCTCCAGCTTGACGGTCGCCAGCTGCTGGAGCTCGGCTTCGGTGTAGTCGGCGCCGCGCTTCTCGCGAATGCGGGCGCGAATCTGCCGCATGATTTGCTCGACGTCCACCGAGTCGGATCGGACGTTGAAGTCGGACATGGCTATTCCTTCGATTGCATTTGTGACGTGGTGATTTGGTGATGTGGTGATTAAGACCTTTCTGGCTCTGGCCAGCGCCTTTTGAATCACCACATCACCCATCACCCCCATCACCAATTCACGAATCCACCTTGTGCCGCCGCCGGCTGGCAATTTCCGGCGCCTCCTTGATGCACGTCGCAAGGATACCGAGCGACCGGCCGAGCGCCTTGATGCCGGTGCGCGCGATCTGCGCGCCTTCTTCGGGAATCGCCGGGTACCCGCGATCGTCGGGCCGGACGCGCTCCCAGTGCCTGAACAGCCGTCCCCACGGACTCGCCAGCACCTGCGTCATCTTCTGTTTGGCCAGCACGGGATACCAGAAGCTGTCGTGGTAGACGACGCTTGCGATGTACGCCCACGGCGCGAGCACCGTCTTCAGCGACCACTCGATCGGGCCCTTGAGTGGTCCCCAGTAGATTTTGTGCTGCATCCGCGAGGCGAACGTCATCTTGCGGAACGGACCGGTGAACCGCCAGTTCTCGGCGGCCGCCGCCGTGTCGCCGACGATCTCGATGTCACGGGGATCGCCGCAGCCGAGGCCGAGATCGTGGGCCAGCCGGATGAACCTGATGTTGAGCGGGTCGAACCCCATCAGCTTTGCCGCGACCGCGTCGATGGCCACCTGGTCGGCGCTCGCCAGGATGACGTTCTTCACGTGCGGCACCATGCAGCGCGGCCCGGGGCCGTCGCCGGCGAAGGTGCCGTCCATCACCGCGAAGACGCCGCGATGGATCTGCTTCTGGATCATCAGGAGATCCACCAGCGTCTCGTGGATCACCGGATGCGTCCAGTGGCGCCGCTCGTTCAGCAGCCCACCGAACGCGTTCTTCATCGCGCCGGTCATCGTCGTAAAGACGTGGGTCTTGACCGTCGGCAGATGGATGATGTTCTCGCCGATGAAGCGGCGGGGAATCATGAAGCCGTCGGGGTAGACGTCGTTCAGACACAGGAACTTCTTCGTCAAGTCGCCGACGGCGTCGCGGATGTTGATCCACGGCTCGTCGCCTTCGTAGAGATGGATGTTGCGAAGGCCGTGCGCGTCGGTGACGTTCACCTGCTTGTTCTCGCGCTCCCCGAGATGCGCGTCGATCACGACCGTCCGGTTGTGGCAGGCGTGCAGAAGAGCCGGGTCGTACCCGTCCTGTTTCATCGCCCGAATCACGCCCTCGAGCTGCCACGGCGTCGTCGAGCTGGCCGGAAAGAAGAAGTGCCACGAGATGTTGACCTTGAGGGCGGTGTCGGCGTCGCGCGCGATGACGTCCTGATAGCCGGCCAGGTTCATCAGCCGGTGGTAGTCCCCCAGCACGGTTGCCGGCGTCGTTCGAAGAATCGCGACTTTCGGACGGGTCGTGGCCATACAGTCAGATTACTTCCAGGGCCCGTACAGGATGGCGATCACGGTGAATCCCCAGAGGGCGACGCACAGCAGCAGCGGCCGATCCGTCACGAGCAATTCCGACGGGTTGCCGCCCCCTTCGCGCTGGTGCACCAAGTACAAGTATCGGAAGATCCCGTACAAGGGAAACGGAACCGTCCAGAGCAGGCGATCGGTGCCGAATTTGGCCACCGTCTCGGGCGCGATCGTGTAGAACGCGTACGCCAGCAGCGTGGACGCGGTCACGACGCCAATCATCTGATCGAGGAGGTACGGGCTGTATTCGGCCAGGCTCGGCCGGTGCCCCTTGGCGTCGTCGGCAAGCGTCACGAGCTCGGCGCGGCGCTTGCTCAGCGCGAGGAACAGCGCGAGCAGCAGCATCAGCAGCAACAGCCAGTGACTGAACTTGACGTCGATGGCGACGGCGCCGCCAAGCGCGCGGAGGACGAAGCCTCCCGAAATCGTCAGCACGTCCAGAATCACGATGTGCTTCAGGGACAGCGAGTACAACGTGAGCAGCGTCACGTAAACCAGCGCGACGATGCCGAACTCGCGATTGATCCAGAACGCCGATCCCAGCGCGACGACGGTCAGAATCACCGCCGCGCCCACGGCCGTGCCGGGCGAGAGCGCACCCGACGCGATCGGCCGGCGTGATTTGATCGGATGCCGGCGATCGGCTTCGCGATCCTTGACGTCGTTGATGAGATAGACGACGCCGGAGAGCACGCAGAACACGGCGAAGGCGGCCGTGGCCCTGGCGGCCGCGCCGAGATCGAACAACCGCTCGGCGAAGATGAGACCGGCGAAGACGAACAGGTTTTTCGTCCACTGGTGCGGCCGCAGCGACCGGAGCAGGCTTGCCGCGACGGATCGACGGCGAACGGTGTCGCCCGCCGGAGTGGAAACCGCCGGAGTGGCGGAGGTAATTCGAGCCATCGGTCCCCGGGCAGGGGAGGTCAGCTCACGAGTAACTCTTGAGCGCTTCCGGCTCGGAGTCGAACGCCTCGAACACGGTGAGCAGCTTGGTGATCGTCAGCAGATCCACGATTCGCTTGGTCAGATTCACCAGCTTGAGCTGGCCGCCCTGGCGGCTCACCGTCGTGTACGTCCGCACGACTTCGCCGAGACCGGCGCTGTCGATGTACGGAACACCGGCGAGGTTCAGAAGGATCCGCTTCTTGTTCTGACTGATGAGTTGGTTGATCTTTTCCCGCAGGGCCTCGTCGCCTTCGCCCAGGGTTATCTTCCCCTTCAGGTCGAGAATCGTCACATCGTTGACGACTCGTTCCTCGATCTGCATGCGAAACTCCTCGTATGGCCGCCGCCGCAGCGGCGAAAACTCTGTGGAAATCGACCGTCTGGCGTCCGGTCGCGCCCTAGTCTAAGGGGCCAACCCGCCTTTTCACAAGGAGACGGGCCAAAGACCTCGGGTTTCGTGCGGCCGAACGACGAAACCCGAGGGCCAGGGTTATTCCAGTTCCCGGCGCTGCTTCTTCCGCGATCGCTTGCGAGCCAGGGCCTGTTTGGCGCGGCGCTTGTCGCCGGGCTTCAAATAAAAGGAATGCTTCTTGATGTCCTTGATGATGTCCTCTTGCTGCACCTTTCGTTTGAATCGGCGGAGCGCGCTCTCGATGGATTCGCCCTCCTGAATCTTGACTTCTGCCAAGGCCTCGACACCCCCTCTCCGCCCGATCTCTCCCACAGCCTCGTGATTCGTGCTGCGGGCAACACAGTAGCCTAGCACGGCTCGTCGGTCGGGCGGGCGGGGCCCTAACTCCGCGGCAATCCGCATAGAATCCGTTCCAGAAATGAAGGTCCTCGTGCTCGGCTCCGGCGGACGCGAACATGCCCTGGCATGGCGGCTCTCGCGTGACGCGGACGTGACCGAAGTCGTCGTGGCGCCGGGCAATCCCGGTATGGCGCGGGTGGCCCGGCTGGTCCCGGCCGATCTCGCCGCGCCCGACGAACTGCTGGCGCTCGCCGGCCATGAGCATGTCGACCTGACCGTCGTCGGCCCGGAAGCGCCGCTCGAACGCGGCGTAGCCGATCTCTTTCGCGCGCAGGGCCGCGCGATCGTCGGACCGTCGCAGGCGGCCTCCGCGCTCGAGTGTTCGAAGGCCTACGCGAAGGCGTTCATGGTCCGACACGACATCCCGACGGCGAGATTCGTGACGTGCGATGGCGTGGATGCGGCGCTGGCCGCCGTCGGCGGCAGCGAGTTTGGATTCCCGGTCGTCGTGAAAGCGGATGGTCTTGCCGGCGGCAAAGGCGTGACGGTCGCCGAAAACCGCGCCGAAGCGGAAGCCGCCGTCCGCGCCGCGATGCTCGATCGGCAGTTCGGCGCCGCCGGCGCGACAGTCGTGATCGAGGAATGCCTGACCGGGCCCGAGGTGTCGTGCTTTGTCCTGACGGACGGGAACGAGATCATGCCGCTCTCGACCGCGCAGGACCACAAGCGCATCCGGGACGGCGATCGCGGACCCAACACGGGCGGCATGGGCGCGTTCGCGCCAAGTCCGCTGCTGTCGCCTTCGATCATGTCGGACGTCATCCGGCGGATCGCGCGGCCCGTCGTGATCGGCATGCGTGAGGAAGGACACCCGTACCAGGGGTTTCTGTACATCAGCCTCATGCTGACGCCGCAGGGACCGAAGGTGATCGAATTCAACGTGCGGCTCGGCGATCCGGAAGCGCAGGTCGTGCTGCCCCTCGTTCAGGGCCGTCTCGCCGTCACGCTCTTCGACGCTGCCGCCGGCCATCTTCGTCTCGGAACGCTCGCGGAAGGCGGCGATCGGCTCGTCGGCGTCGTGCTCGCCGCCCGAGGCTACCCCGGGCCGCCGGAAACCGGCCACGAGATACGCGGTCTCGATCGCGCCGGCGCCGTCCCGGGCGCGCTCGTGTTCCATGCCGGGACACGGCTCGTTGATGGACGTCTGGTCACGGCCGGCGGGCGCGTGCTTACCGTGGTCGGCCAGGCGCGATCGTTCGACGCGGCGATCGCGGCGGCGTACACCGCGGCGTCGCTGATCGAATTCGACGGCATGCAGTACCGGCGAGACATCGGACAGAAAGCGATCGGTGCCACGGTCATCGCTACGCCGGCAACGGTGGCAACCCCAAGCTAGCGGGCCGCGCCGGGATTGATGAAAGCCGCGCCGATGGCGCGGCGATAGGGGGTCCGGCGGGACGAAGTCCCCCGGAGTGAACATGGATGTGTTGATTTTGATGGGGTCCGACTCGGACGCGCCGGTCATGGCCGCCGCGGCCGAGGCGTTGACCGAGCTCGGGCTCTCGTCGGAGATGACGGTTGCGTCCGCGCATCGTTCGCCGAAGCGAGTGCTGCGGCTCGTCGAAGAAGCGCCTTCCCGCGGAGTCCGCGTGTTCATCGTCGGCGCGGGCGCGGCGGCACATCTGGCCGGCGTCGTCGCGGCGCATACGACGCTGCCGGTGATTGGCGTGCCGATTGACTCGTCGGCGCTGAAGGGACTGGACGCGCTGCTCTCGACCGTGCAGATGCCGCCGGGCGTGCCCGTGGCGACGGTCGCGATCGGCAAGCCCGGCGCCACCAACGCGGGCGTCCTCGCCGCGCAGATGATCGCGCTCGCCCAGCCGGATGTCGCCGCCCGGCTGCGCGAGTACAAGATCAAGCTGGAAGAGAAAGTGGAGGCGGCGGCGAAGAGATTGATGAAATGAAAATGACCTCGGGTTTCGTTTTTGAGGCGTTCTTCCGCAAAACGAACCCCGAGGTCATTTTCATTTCATCTGCATCGCCAGCCTCTGGCCGGTCGATCGTTGCTCTGATTCGATGATCAGCTGGCCGCACGCGGCGCGGATGTCGCGGCCGCGGCTCTTTCGAACCATCACTCTGACGCCGCGCTCGGCCAGCAGCCGTGCGAAGGCGTTGACGCGCTCGTCGCTCGGCCGCTTGAACGGAATCCCGGCCGCTTCATTGAGCGGCATCAGATTCACCTTGGCCTTGATGCCGTGCAGAAGCCGCACGAGCCGGCGCGCGTCCTCGGGCGTGTCGTTGACGCCATCGAGCAGCACGTACTCGAAAGTGATCCGCCGCCGTCGCGCCAGTGGAAATCGCCGGCAGGCGTCCAGGAGATCCGTCAGCGGGTACCGCCGGTTGATCGGCACCAGCTGGCTGCGAAGCTCGTCGGTCGTCGCGTGGAGGGAAATCGCGAGGTTCGGCATCAGCGGGGCCGTCGCCAGCCGCTCGAGCGCGGGAAGAATTCCGACCGTCGACAGCGTCATCCGCCGCGGCGGCATCCCGAGTCCCTCCTCGTCGGCGAGAATCCCGAGCGCCTTCATCGTGGCGTCGTAGTTGTGCAGCGGCTCGCCCATTCCCATGAGCACGATGTTGAACGGCGCGGCGGCGAGGCCGGTCGCGTGCGCCAGCAGCCGGACCTGTCCGGCAATTTCGCCCGCGGTGAGATGCCGCGTGAGCCCCATCTTTCCCGTCAGACAGAACGTGCAGCCGATGGCGCACCCGACTTGCGTCGAAATGCAGAAGGTCTGTGACGGGGTGTCGGGAATGAAGACCGCTTCGATGTGCCGGGCGTCGGCGAGCGCGAGCAGAAACTTCGTCGTGCCGTCCGACGATGTTTGTTGCGACGCCAGCGCCGGGAACTCCATCGTGAACGTGGCGGCGAGCTTCTCGCGAAGGTCGCGGCCGAGATTCGTCATCGCCGCGAAATCGGTCGCGCCGCCGCGATAAAGCCAGCGGAACACCTGACGCCCCCGATAGCGCGGCGCGCCCAGATCGACGAGCGCCTGCTCCAGTTCGTGGCGATCGAGATTCAGGAGGTCAATCCGCGCACTCATGGGATGATCTTTTGAGAGCATTGATCGGAAATGGGACGGCAGACCTCGAGCTTCGAACCTCCGGCTCCGGGCCTTAGGCGCGGGCCGCAGACCCTACGCCCGGAGCCGGGCTTTTGTGATAGAATTCCGGTCTTGACGCTTGCAGTTAAAGTCAAGCCATTGAACAACTTAGAGCATTACGTACGGGACCGCGCCTGCCACGGGTGTCACGATGGTTGTTGAAGACACGCTGCCGTCGGGAATGCGCCTTGTTACCGAGGCGATGTCGCATGTCCGCTCGGTGACGGTCGGCGTCTGGGTCATGCGCGGATCCAGGCATGAGTCCGACGATGAAAGCGGCGTCGCGCACTTTGTCGAGCACATGCTTTTCAAGGGCACGACCTCGCGATCGGCGCGGGAGATTGCCCAGACGATCGACTCGGTGGGCGGCCAGCTCGATGCGTTTACCGCGAAGGAATACGCCGGCTACTACATCAAGGTGCTCGACGAACACCTGCCGGTCGCGATCGATCTGCTGAGCGACATGCTGCTGCGGCCGGCGCTGGCGCCGGACGACGTGTTGAAGGAGCAGCAGGTCATTCTCGAAGAAATCAAGATGGTCGAGGATGCCCCGGACGATCTCGTGCACGAGCTGTTTGCGCAGCAGTTCTGGTCGCATCATCCGCTCGGCCGTCCGATCCTCGGCACACGCGACACGGTCATGTCGTTCGATTCCGATCGGTTGCGGCGGTATTTCAGCCGGAACTACACGGCGTCCAATCTGATCATCTCGGCGGCCGGGAACCTGGAGCACGGCCGGCTGAAAGATCTGATCGAACGCGGATTCGCGCAGCTGCCGGGCGGGCGGCCGCCGGGTCTGGCCGACCCGCCGGCGGTGACGCCGGGGCTCACACAGCGCACGAAAGACATCGAGCAGACGCATCTCTGCGTCGGCACGCCCGCCTATCCGCAGGCGCACGCCAATCGTCATGCGCTGTACGTGCTCAACGCGATTCTCGGCGGCTCGATGAGCAGCCGCCTCTTTCAGCACATCCGGGAGGAGCGCGGGCTGGCGTACGCCGTCTTCAGCACGCTCAC
>JBLNGH010000247.1:0-3691 GCA_050264575.1 Acidobacteriota bacterium
TGACCGAGAAGGCGGCCGAATTTCGGCGGGACCGGACGTAGGCTTCCCTCGAACGCCTGAAAAGCCTGGCGTGGTCAGCGCGCTATCGCAGGGACGATCTGAATAATCGTCTTGTATCGCTTTTCGGTGGTTCCGGAAATGAAGAGATATCCCGCCGCGCCGTTCCACGCGTAATCCTTCACCACGACGCTCGGCGGATACGCCATTGTCTGCTCGTCGAAGCGGCCGAGATCGAACTGCTGCATGGGCGGCGCGCGAAACAGTTCGCGTCCGCCGCCGCCGAGCTGTTGACGGTAATAGTTGATGATGTCGAGATACGGCGCGTTGGTGCCGTAGATGAAGTACTTCTGCCCGCGGCCCGCGTCGAACGTCTCCAGAAAATCCGCGCCTGGATAGACGGGCGCGCCGGCCAGCACCTGGGCCGATGGCGCATTCGGGCGGTCCGGCGCCGCCGCCGCAGCGGCTGGAGGGGCCCCAGGATCCGCCGGCTTGCCGGGCGGTGTGCTCGTCGGCTGGCTCGATCCCGGGAACGGCTTCGGGACCGGCGACTGCGTCGGCGGAGGCGTCGTCTGTTGCTGACTCTGGGCGATGGACGCGCCAAATGCGAGCGCGCGCACGGCAACACCGAGCGGCCGAAGGCCCATGGAAATCACCCCGATATTAGAGGACCGTGACCGGCCGCCTCTCGGCCTGCCTGCAGTCAGAACCGCAAATCGTCGAGCTCGCCCGCGACCTCGTGTCCGCCGAATCGCCGAGCACCGATCGCGACGCGCTGGAACACTGCGCGTCCGTGCTCGTCGCGCGGCTGGGTGACGCGGGCGCGTCGGTCGAGCGCGTCGACGCCAAATCCACCGCGGCGCACGTGATTGCAGAGTGGGCGGGCACGGGCCCGCGCGTGCTGCTCGTCGGACACTTCGACACCGTCTGGCCGGTCGGGCAGCTCGCGCGCATGCCGCTCGAAGTCAAAGACGGCAAGCTCTTCGGACCCGGGGTGCTCGACATGAAGGCGGGCCTCGCGATCGGCATTACGGCCGCGCGGCTGGTCGCGTCGCAGATGCCCGAGACCGCGCGCCCGAGAATTCGACTCGTCGCGACGACCGACGAGGAGGTTGGGAGCGCGACGTCGCGCGCCCTCATCGAGACGCTCGCTCGGGAGAGCGCGGCCGTGCTCGTCCTCGAGCCGGCGCTGCAGGGCGGCGCCGTGAAGACCGCGCGCAAAGGCGTCGGCGAGTTCGTGCTCGTCGCCGACGGCATCTCGTCGCATGCGGGCGCCGATCCCGGCGCGGGCGCGAGCGCCGTGCACGAGCTGGCGCGACAGATCACGACGCTGGCCGGACTGAGCGATGCCGCACGCGGGCTTACCGTCAACGTCGGCGTCATCGACGGCGGGACGCGTTCGAACGTCGTCGCCGAGCGCGCGCGCGCGTTCGTCGACGTCCGCATCGCGCGGCTCGAGGACGCGACGACGATCGAACAGACGCTGGCGTCGCTGCGCCCTGTCGATCCGCGCGTGCGGCTCACGGTGACGGGACGCATCAACCGCTCGCCGATGGAGCGCACGCCCGGCGTGGCGCGGCTCTACGATCTGGCGCGGCAGGTTGCCGCGGATCTCGGCCGATCGCTCGCCGAAGGGGCGACCGGCGGCGCGTCCGACGGGAACTTCACAGCGGCGCTCGGCGTCCCTACGCTTGACGGCCTCGGTGCCGTGGGCGAAGGACCGCATGCTCTCCATGAGCATGTCGTCATCAAGGAATTGGCGCCGCGCGCGGCGCTCGTCGCCGGCCTGCTTGCGCGCCTGAGTACATAGGCGCGCCACGGGCGCGCCCCGCCGGAGCGGAGTGGGGCGGAGGGGCCCGCGAGCGCCGGCGAGAGGGGGTCCGGGGACGAATGTCCCCCGGTTATAGTTAAGTCATGGGCAGCACATTGAAGACGGCGATCCTGTTGGCGTCTCTCAGCGGACTCCTGATTGTCGCCGGCGGCGCGATCGGCGGACAGAGTGGTCTCGTCATCGCGTTCATCATCGCGCTGCTGATGAACGCCGGCAGCTACTGGTTCTCGGACAAGATCGTCCTGCGCATGTACCACGCGCAGGAGGTCGGACCCGATCATCCGCTGGACCGGATCGTGGCGCGGCTCGCGCAGAAGGCCGGCCTGCCGATGCCGAAGGTCTACATCATTCCGGAGAAGTCGCCGAACGCATTCGCCACGGGGCGCAACCCGGAGCACGCGGCGGTCGCCGCGACCGAAGGCATTCTGCGGCTGCTGCCCGAGCCCGAGCTCGAGGGCGTGATCGCGCACGAGCTCGCGCACGTCAAGCATCGCGACATCCTCATCAGTTCAGTGGCCGCGACGATTGGCGCGGCGATCACGATGCTCGCGCACATGGCGTATTTCATTCCGATGGGATCGCGCGACGACAATCGCGGCGGCAGCAACCCGCTCGTGCTGCTGGCGATGTTACTGCTCGCGCCGATTGCGGCGACCATCATCCAGCTGGCGATTTCGCGGCAGCGTGAGTTCGGCGCCGATCGCGGCGGCGCGGAGATCGCCGGCTCGCCGACAGGCCTCGCCTCAGCGCTGAAACACATCGACGCGGCCGTCCATCAGATTCCGATGGACGCCAATCCGGCGACGGCGCACATGTTCATCATGAATCCGTTTGCCGGACTCGGCGGCGGGATGTCCAAGCTCTTCTCCAGCCATCCGCCAACTGAGGAACGGATTAAGGCGCTGATGGCGCTGCGCGGCATCTGACGTTGAGCCTGGAAGCCCAGGAGCCTGGAAGCCTGGGAGCTTAGAGCTCTTTGCTTCCCGGCTTCCGAGCTTCCCGGCTTCCAGGCTTGACGCGGCTCTTCACATCAGCGACTGTCGCATTCACCTTCTCCGCATACTCCTTCAACGCGTACGCGCGCGGGTAGAGCCGCTGATAGCCGTCCAACAGATGCGGATACTCGCGTGACAGGAATGCGAGGAAGTGTTCCTTCACGCCCGGATCGAGGCGCGCGACGTTGGCGCCAACCTGGCGCACCCCGGCGTCGGCGAAGGCGCGCAGCGTCCGCTCGATGCTGTCTCTCGTCGTCGTGATGCCGGGGACCAGCGGCATCATCAGCACGCCGGTCTCGATGCCGGCGTCGCTCATCTGCTTGACCGCGCGAATCCGCTGCTGGGGCGAGGCGGTGCCGGGCTCGAGCCGCGACCATGCCGCCTCGTCGACGCTCGGCACGCTCACGTAGACTTCGCATCCCTCGCCGCGAGTCGCTTCCACGAGCAGATCCAGATCCCGCACCACCATCGGTCCCTTCGTGACGATCGAGAACGGTGTGCGCGAGCCGATCAGCACCTCGATGCTGCGGCGCGTCAGCCGGTAATGACCTTCGATCGGCTGATACGGATCCGTCGCCGTGCCAATCGCCACGAGCTCGTGCGTCCACTGCGGCCGCGCAAGCTCGCGGCGGAGGACGTCCGGCAGATTGTGTTTGACCAGAATGACTGACGAGAAGTCGTCGCCCGCGCCCATCTCGAGGTGCCGCTGATACTTGCGCGCGTAGCAGTATTCACACGCGTGCGTACACCCGCGGTACGGATTGAGCGCCCACTTGAAGGGCATCCCGACCGTCTTCGCCATCGCCGATCGGACGGTGACCTCCTGATAGCTGGCCTGATCCGCGCGGCGTCGCGCCGAGGGCAGACC
>JBLNGH010000248.1:0-8297 GCA_050264575.1 Acidobacteriota bacterium
GATCGGAAATACGTACGGCTCGTGGGACAACTCGGTGAACAACCTGTGGAACACGCCCGATCCCGCGGGGGGCTCGTAGGACCCCGATGACGGTGCCACAGGTAGCGGCACTCGCCGTCGCGTTGGGCGGGTGCGTGACCGATTTGAAGACGCGCCGCATTCCGAACATGTTGACGTTCGGCGCGGCGGCCGGGGCGTTCGGATTTCACCTCGCCGATACGGGCTGGTCCGGCCTTGGATGGTCGGTCGCCGGCTGGCTGGTCGGCGCGGCGTTTTTTTTTCCGCTGTTCGCGTTGCGCGGGCTGGGCGCCGGCGATGTGAAGCTCATCGCCGCGTTGGGCGCGTGGCTGGGACCGGGACCGACCGTGTGGCTTGCGGCGTACTCGGCGATCGCGGGCGGCGTGCTCGGGCTCGGCGTCGCGCTCGCCAGGGGCTACACGAAGCAGGCGTTCTCGAACGTGTGGGGCCTGCTCGGTTATTGGAAGGTGATGGGCTTGAAACCGCATCCGGGAATGAGCCTGGATGCGACCGGCACTCCGAAGGTGCCATATGCGCTGCCGATCGCGGCGGGTCTGGTGATGACTCTATGGCTACGTTAATCCGACGGCGTCTGGCGCGGTACGCAGGGGACAAGGGATCGGAGCTGATCGAGATGGCGATCGTGCTGCCGATTCTGCTGATGATCTTCGCCGGCATCATCGATTTCGGCTTCATGTTTCAGCGCTACGAAGTCGTGACGAACGCCGCGCGCGAGGGCGCCCGCATGGGCACCTTGCCCGGTTATTCGCCGACCGACGTACAGAATCGTGTCGAACAGTACCTCCAGACCAGCGGACTAACGGACCCTCACCCAGCACCGATAGTTACTTTTGGGACTACGACTGTGGGGGCAGCGACCATCGACATCGTGACCGTGACCGTTTTCTATCACAGCCAGTTTACGAACCTGGGTCCGATCGCCGCGCTCGTGGGCGGCAGCGGATGGACGAGCATCACGCTGCGGGGCCGGTCGATCATGCGGTTGGAAGTGCCCGCCACGGGCTCGTAGGCGGCAGCTGTCAAATGGGGATCAGTGATGAATCGTAGAACACGCACGCTCATCGTCGTTGGAGTCGCCGTCGCGATGGCCGCGGTCGCGAGCTTCGGCGTCTTTCGCGCCATTCAGAACATTCCGGAACGCACGAAGTACATTCCGGCGCACTATCTGGTCGTCGCCAAGCAGGACGTGCCGGTGGGCACGCTTCTCGAGGCGCAGCACGTGCGTCTCGCCGGCTGGCCGCAGGACACGAACGTCGACGGCAGCTTCGCGAAGATCGAGGACGTGCTCGGCCGCGGCGCCGTGGCGCAGATCGTGACGAACGAGCCGATCACCGAGCGCAAGCTCGCGCCGAAGGAAGCGGGCGGCGGATTGCCGCCGACGATTCCTGCCGGCATGCGCGCGATGTCGGTGAAGGTGAACGACGTCATCGGCGTCGCCGGTTTCACGGTGCCCGGCACGCGCGTCGACGTCGTCGTAACGATTCGCGATCGCGACAACAGCATGTCGCGCGCCGTGTTGAACAACATCCAGGTGCTCGCCGCCGGCACCAAGTTCGATCAGGATCAGGCGAAGAACGGCCAGCCGATCAAGACCGCGGTCGTCACGCTGCTCGTGACGCCGCCCGACGCCGAGAAGCTCGCACTCGCGCAGAACGAGGGCCAGATCGTCCTGGCGCTCCGCAACCCGCTCGACACCGAGTCGGTGCAGACGCAGGGCGCGCGCATGTCCGGCTTGCTCGGCGCCCCGGCACCGCCGCCAGTCATCAAAGCCTCGGGTCCGACCAGGAAAGCGGTGACGCCTCCCCCACCGCCGCCAGCGCCGAAGCCGTACACGGTCGATGCGATCCGTGGCGCGAAGCGCAGCGAAGAAATCATCAAGAGCGAAACCGAGAAACCCAAAGGAGGAGGCCTGTAATGTCGTTCTCTCGACGTCAGCGACCGCTCGGATGGGCGGGCGTCGGGATCGTCGCGCTCACCGCGATTTTCCTGTCGCCGTCCGTGTCGGCCGTGCAATCGGCCGATCCGCAGCAGACGCCCCCGCAGACGCAGCAGCAAGTGCCGCCCGCGCAGCCGCCGCAGACACCTCAGCCGACGGTGCAGGGCGCGGTTCCCGATCGCACGATGGCCGAACGGATCGTGCTGCTGGCGGGCCGGTCGCTGCCGCTCTCGACGGAGTTCGACGTCAAGGGCTACTCCATCAACGATCCTGAGGTCGCCGACCTCATCGTCAAGGGACCACGCGAGCTGCTGTTGAACGGCAAGAAGCCCGGGACGATCAGCATGATCATCTGGGGCGAGACGACGCGCATCCATCACGAGGTCGCGATCGTCAACGCCGTCACGCCGCTCGAGCAGACGCTCCTGGCGTTGTTCCCCGGCGAAGACATCCGCGTGACGTACACCGAGGGCTCGGTGATTCTCTCGGGCCGCGTCTCGAGCAACACCGTGCATCTCCGCGCGGCTGAGGTCGCGCAGGCCAGCGCGCCGAAGCTCGCCGTCATCAACATGCTGCAGCTGCCCGGCGGCGGCGGCAGCCAGCAGGTGCTCCTGCAGGTGCGGTTCGCGGAAGTGAACCGCCGCGCGATCACCGAGCTCGGCGTCACGCCGTTTGCGACGCGCAGCACGTTCACCGCGCGCTCGACGACGCAGCAGTTCCCGGCGCCGATTTTCGACGACACGGTCGACTCGAGCCGCGACCAGGTGTCGGGCCTCGTGTTCAGCGACTATCTCAACCTCTTCTTCTTCCAGCGCGAGCAGGGCATCGGCGCAGTCGTGAAAGCCCTCGAACAGAAGGGCTGGTTCGAGAGCCTGGCGGAGCCGAACCTGATCGCCTACAACGGGCAGCAGGCCGAGTTCCTGTCGGGCGGCGAGTTCCCGATTCCGTTCGTGACGGGCAATGGATCGGTCAACGTCCAGTTCAAGGAGTTCGGCGTGCGGCTCAAGTTCACGCCGACGATCGCCGGCGACGTCATCCGGCTCAAGGTGCGGCCGGAAGTGAGCGCGCTCGACTTCAACAACGGCGTGACGATCGCGGGCTTCCGGATTCCGGCGCTGACGTCCCGCTGGGCGCAGACCGAAGTGGAGCTGCGCGACGGCCAGTCGTTCGCGATCGCCGGGCTCCTCAACAACATCGGCCAGGAAGACAAGGCCGCGATTCCGATTCTGAGCCGGCTGCCGATCATCGGCGCCATCTTCCAGAGCAAGGCAAAGCGCGAGGAACGGACCGAGTTGATGGTCCTGATCACGCCGCGCCTCGTCCGGCCGTTGAACCCCGACGAGGTGCCGCCGCTGCCGACCATCATCAAGAAAGAAGGCGGCAAGGGCGACACGTCCAGCAGCATCAAGGGCGGCGCCGGCCTGATCGACGGGCCGAGCGAGCCTGAGCCGGCCAAGTCCGGCCGTCGGTAATCTGGTTCACGGACTCCCCAGCGCTGGCCTTGGAGGGGCACATGACCGGAAGATGGAGAACGGCGGGCGACGATCGCGGCGCGGTGCTGATTCATGTGGCTCTGGGTGTGTTGACGCTCGCAGCGTTCACCACCTTCGTGGCGGACTACGGGCTCCTTTGGGTGAGCCGGCGTCAGGCGCAGAACTCCGCCGACGCGGGCGCGCTCGCCGGGGCGATCGCGTTCGCCTTCGACGATCCGGGCGACTACTCCGACACCGGCGGGGCGAAGCTGAGCGCGCGCGCCGCCACGCAGACCAATCTCGTCTGGGGCGCGGCGCCGGACGTGAACATCACAACCGACATCACGTTTCCGGTCACGCCGGCAGCCGACTGCGATCCGGGCGGCACTGGCTTCAGCAACTGCGTGCGCGTCGAAGTGTTCCGCAACAGCACGCGCAGCAATCCGCTGCCCATGCTCTTCGGACACCTCCTCGGCATGAACAGCCAGAACATTCGCGGCAGCGCCGTGGCGCTCGTGCTCGCCGCCAATCAGAGCGAGTGTCTGAAGCCGTGGGCGGTCGCCGACAAATGGCACGAAGCTGATGGCAGCTGGGATCCGGAAGACACATTCGATCCGGCGGCCGGCGACTACTACCGAGCACAGGGCACGAATGGTCCCCAGGATCCCGGCACGGGCTTTCAGGTGCCGCCGGCAAATCCGAACGATTACGGTACTCGAATCACGATCAAGGTCGGCAGCCCGGGCGACACCCTCCACCCCAGCTGGTTCCAGCCGCTCGACCTGAGCGGAGCAGAAGATGCCACATGCACCGATACCGGCGGCAGCTGCTACGAGGAAGCCATTTACAGTTGCGCGGGAGGCACGTGGCACATCGGCGACCTGATACCGAAAGAAACCGGCGACAAAGTCGGACCCACCCAGCACGGGACCGAAACTCTGTGGAACAAGGACCCCGACGCCCGATGGGATTCGACCAACAAACGGATCATCAACAGCTGCGTGGGTCCCCCGTATACTTGTTCGGAGCCGGGTTTCACCATGAGCCCGCGTGTCGTGGCTATTCCGGTTTTCGACCTCCAGCGTTACATGCAGACGGGTGGGCCGGGGCAGGGTGATGTCTATATCGTGAACATCCTCGGGTTCTTCATCGATAGCTATGACCACGGCACTGTTACCGGGTATCTGATCACCAAGAAGTCTCTGTACAGCCCGGGTCATGGTGGCGTAGCGGGCCAGGCGTCGTTCATGCGGCAAATCATGTTGATTCGCTGAGAGCACGACGTGAGTGTGAGTGACTGAGCTCAGTTAGAGAGGGCGTTGTGGGCGTAAGTATTACGGTTGTCGAATCGACGGACCGGCAGCTGACCATGCTGGCGCGTGGGGCCGGGCTCATCGTCGGCGCAAGCGTGCCGATTGGCGAGCTCGCCGGGGTCGATCGTCAGGGCAAGCCTCCTGACGTGCTGCTCGTGGATCTCCGCGGGCGCACTACTCTTCCGACGGACCTGGCGAATCTGAAGCGCCGGCATCCGCGCATGGGCGTCGTGATCGTGGCATCGCAGATGGATCCGGCGATGATGCTGGAAGCGATGCGCGCCGGCGTCAGTGAATTCGTCACCGACCCGGTCGAAGCGCCCGATCTCAAAGCCGCGGTCGATCGCGTCGTCGGCCAGCACTCGGCGCCGACGGCGCCGGGACAGATTCTGGCGTTCCTCGGCGCGAAAGGCGGCGTCGGCACGACGACGCTGGCCGTGAACGTGGCGGCGGCGCTCGCGACCGAGCGCAGCTCGCAGGTGTTGATGGCCGATCTCCACGTCACCGGCCACGGCGACGCGGCGCTGCTCTTCGGCGTCGAGCCGCGCTTCTCGATCGTCGACGCGCTCGAGAATGCGCACCGCCTGGACGAAGCGTTTCTGCGCGGCCTCGTGGTCCGCGCCAAACCGGGCGTCGACGTGCTCGCCTCCCCCGATCGTCCGTCGACCAAGCAGCCCGACAGCCGGCACGTGCGGACGCTCATCGAGCGGCTGGCCACGCACTATCGATCGGTCGTGCTCGACGTGCCGCGGTCGGATTTCGGATTGTTCGACGCGCTCGAAACGGTGTCGTCAGTGCTGTTGGTCGTGAACCAGGAACTGCCGACTGTTCGGCGCGCGGCGCAGCTCGCCGGATTGCTCCGGCAGCGCCTCGGCAAGGATCGCGTCGCGACCGTGGTGAGCCGGTACGACTCGCGCGCCGAGATCGGCCAGGACGACATCGAGCGCGTCGTCGGTCTGCCGGTCTGGGGCGTGCTGCCGAGCGACTATCGGCTCGCGCTCTCGGCGGCCAATCAAGGCAAACCGCTGATTGCGGAGAACCGCAGCCGGCTCGCGAATTCCGTGCGTCAGCTGGCGCGACGGTTGATTGGCGCCGAGGGTCCGGAGACCCAGGCGGCACGGCCCGCGCCGGCCAAGCTGGCGACGCGGCTGACGGGGTTGTTCTGATGTAGGCCGGCCCTTCAGGGCCGGCGTAGGGCGCCGGGGCTGAAGCCCCGGCCTACAGAAAGAGAATATGGAAACGTCCGTGCATCAAATGAACGCTTCGGGACTCGACATCCGGCACTCCTACTATCAGGAGGTCAAGGCCCGGATCCATACGGCGCTCCTCAACCGGCTCAACCTGGAGCGTCTGAGCCAAATCAAGCGCGAGGACGCCGAACCGGAACTCCGCGGCGTGATTGCGTCGCTGCTGGAAAAAGAGACGGTCACGACGCCGCTGAGTCTGCTCGAGCGCGACAGCCTCGTCGGCGACGTCCTGAACGAGCTCTTCGGGCTGGGACCGCTCGAGGCGATCCTCGTCGATCCCGACATCTCGGATATCCTCGTCAACCGCTACGACCAGATCTACGTGGAAAAGCACGGCAAGCTCGAGACCATCGACGCCGTGTTCAAGGACGACAAGCACCTGATGCGCATCATCGAGCGCATCGTGAGCACCGTCGGCCGCCGCATCGACGAGTCGAGCCCGATGGTCGACGCGCGTCTCCTCGATGGATCGCGCGTCAACGCGATCATTCCCCCGCTCGCGATCGACGGGCCTGTGCTTTCCATCCGCCGTTTCCGCACCGACAAGCTCGGCGCGAACGATCTGGTGACCCGCAAGTCGCTGACCGATCCGATGCTCACGTTCATGCGCGCGGCCGGCGCGTGCCGGTCGAACATCACCATCGCCGGCGGAAGGGGCGCCGGGAAAACGACGCTGCTCAACGTGCTGTCGAGCTTCATCGGCGAGACCGAGCGCGTCATCACGATCGAAGACGCGGCCGAGCTGATGCTGCGTCAGCGCCACGTGGTCCGGCTCGAGACGCGTCCCGCCAACATCGAAGGCAAGGGCGCGATCCGCCAGCGGCAGCTCGTGATCAACGCCCTGCGTATGCGGCCCGATCGCATCGTGGTCGGCGAGGTCCGAGGCGAGGAGGCCGTGGACATGCTCCAGGCCATGAACACGGGCCACGACGGGAGTCTCACGACGATTCACGCGAACACGCCGCGCGACGCGCTGTACCGCCTCGACACGATGGTCGCGATGGCCAGCCTGAACCTGCCGGACAAGGCGATCCGCCAGCAGGTCGCGTCGGCCATCAACCTCATCGCGCAGGTTTCGCGTATGGCGGACGGCACCCGCAAGGTCACCAGCATCTCGGAGATCACCGGGATGGAAGGTGACGTCATCACGATGCAGGACATCTTCGTGTTCGAGCGCACCGGCATCAACGAGAAGGGCAAGGTCACCGGACGCTTCCGCGCGACCGGCATCCGGCCGAAGGCCAGCGATCGGCTGGCGGCCTCGGGCATCAAGCTGCCGATGGAGCTCTTCGAGCACGTCGAGGTCGTGAACTAGGAACGCGCCATGCTCATTGCTCTTGGAGTTTTCGCGGTCGTCTGCGCCATCATCCTCGGCGCGTACTTCCTGCTGGTCGTGCGCGACGAGCAGAAGCTGCTCGGACGCCTCGCCCCTCAGACCGGCCAGAAAAGCCGGAAGCTCGGCGTCATCAAGGCGGAAGATCGCCTCAGCAACGTCGAAGCGTTCGACAAGATGCTGCGGCGGTCGAACAAGTACGTCACGCCGCTCAAGACCTACATCGAGCAGTCGGGCGTCCGGTTCACGGTCGGCACGTTCCTGCTGGCGATCGCGTGTTTCGCGCTGCTCGGCTTCGTCGTCGCGATGCGCTTCACCTTCAGCATCTGGTTCAGCCTGCTCGCCGCGGCGATTGTCGCGTTGTTGCCGTATCTGTACGTCAAGCGGGCTCGCACCAAGCGTCTGTTGAAGTTCGAGGAGCAGTTCCCCGAGGCCATTGACCTCGTGGCTCGCGCGCTGCGCGCCGGGCACTCGCTGCCGACGGGCCTCAGCATGGTGGCCGACGAGCTCGTGGCGCCGGTCGGCACCGAGTTCCGCACGCTGTACGACGAGCAGAACTACGGGTTGACGCTGCCGGAGGCGCTCCGCAACTTCGCCAAACGGATCCCGGTGCTCGACGCGCGCTTCTTCGTGACCGCCGTGCTCACGCAGCGCGACGCCGGCGGCAACCTCGCCGAGGTGCTCGACAACCTGGCGGAGGTCATCCGGGCGCGCTTCAAGGTCAAGCGGCAGGTCCGCGTGATCTCGGCGCACGGCCGCATCACCGGCTGGGTGCTCGCCGGGCTGCCGCCCTCGGTCGCGATCGCGTCGTTCATCATCAGCCCCGTGCACATGCAGACGCTGCTCGGCGATCCGCTCGGCGTCAACATGATCATGGCCGCGGCCGTCATGCAGGTCCTGGGGACGCTGGTCATCCGCAAGATCGTCGACATCGAGTACTGATCATGCCTATCGCCC
>JBLNGH010000249.1:0-4393 GCA_050264575.1 Acidobacteriota bacterium
TCCTGCATGGTTCGAGACTCAAATCTGGATACGTATCTCGTGGAAATCCGGATCAGCCGGACCTCCTGTCTGCTTTTCCTAATGCTGGCGCTGCCTCCGCGCGTCCATCACAGCCCCTCAACGAACTCCTTGGCCTCTTTCAAATCCGCGCCGGTCGCCATTCGATACTGCCGGATCGCTTCGATTTTCTTGCCTGCGCGGAGCGCCTCGACGACCCCAGGCGGCACGTTCGCGTGCGGATCGTACGTAATGCCGGCATGCTTGAGCAGGAGGTCGACTTTCGCTTCAATTCGCGATTGACGCTTCGCCAGCTCCGCGATGGCCCGATGGAATTGAGTGCGTCGCATGGCCACAACAACTGCCAGCAGCAGAATGACGATGGCGAAAACGACTGACTCATTCATGTTTGCCCCCTGGACCCCGCGTTTTCTTCTCTTAATGCTCGCGGGGCCCCACCCCCGCTCGCGCGCGCTCCGGCGCTCGCAGACTCGCTATCCTCGCGCGGGCCGCGGGCGCTGCCTCATGGCCTCAGAGCCTCATCCGCATCACAATAGATCGTCGAGGACGCCATGCCGCCCACATTCGCCAACGGCAAGATCTGCTACATCGAGATTCCCGCCACCGACATCGCGCGCTCCGCGGAATTCTATAAGAGCGTGTTCGGCTGGAACGTGAGGACCCGTGGCGACGGCAGCGTCGCGTTCGACGACGGCGCCGGGGAGGTCAGCGGGACGTGGGTGCGATCGCGTCCGCCTGCCGATCTCGGCTTGCTGATCTACATCATGGTCGACAGCGTCGAGAACACGTGCGAGGTCGTCATCGCGCACGGCGGCAGGATCGTGCAGGCGATCGGCGCCGATGCGCCGGAGATCACCGCGCGATTCACCGATCCGGCCGGCAACATCCTCGGGTTGTATCAACAGCCAAAGTCAGCCAGTTAGGTTCGCGAGGTCCTACGGGTCCTGCAGGGCTCTTAGCTTCTAACTTCGGAGCGCGACGAGCGGATCGACGCGCGCGGCGCGGATCGCCGGCACGAGGCACGCCAGGATCACGATCGCGCATTCGAACAGCGCGACGACAAGGTACGTGATTGGATTCAGGACGTTGACCCCGACGAATGCGGCCTGAACGAGACGCGCTGCCGCTATCGCGAGCATGCTGCCGGCGAGCAGCCCCGGCAGCAGAAGTCGGGCGCCGCCCGTGACCACGTCGACGACAAGATCGCGCGGCGTCGCCCCAAGCGAGACGCGGACGCCGAATTCTTTTACCCGCCGGTTCACAGCGTGGATGACGACGCCGGCGAGACCCGTCGTCCCGAGGATCAGCGCCAGCAGACCGCAAATCGAGAAGAGCCAGCTGACCGTCCGGAACGGCCACAGCTGGACCGCCAGGCGCTCGTCCATCGTCTTGACAGACAGCATCGAGACGTTCGGATCCACGTTCTGCGCGGCATCACGAAATGCCTGAACGAGGCCCATCGGTGGGCCGGCGGTTCGAACCACGACGCTCACCGCGCCGGCGAGGTCGTCGCGGCCGAATGGTCGATACAGAGTGGGCTGCTCGCGAGTCAGCGCGCGAGTCTGCGCCTTCGTCGTGACGCCTACGACCACGACCGTCTCGCCACGATTGCCGATTCGCAGCGTCTCCCCGACGCCCCGGCCCTCTGGCCAGTGCAGTCGTGCGAGCGGCTGATTGACGATCACGCTTCTGGTCATGTCGCCGTTCTGGAATTCGCGTCCCGCTGCGAGCCTGATGCCCATCGTCCTGAAATAGCCCGGCGTCACAGCTATTGTCGCTGCCGTCGGACACGCGGTGGGCGCGCACGGTGCGCCAGTCGCTGAGACAGGTGTCCGGCGATCGAACCCAATGAAGAAAGGAGCGTGGTCCGCGACTGCGACGTCGGAAACGGCCGGCAACGATCGGACCTGCGTGAGCAGCGCATCCAGGTACCGGCCGGATCGATCCGCATCGTAGCCATGCGACGCTGGCGCGAGCTCGGCCACGAGCAACTCGTCGCGGTCGAAGCCCAGCTCCGTAACCGACAGGCGCGCGTACGATTGAATGAAGAGCGCGGCAACGGCCAGAAACGCCGTCGATCCGGCGATCTGTGCTCCAACCAGCCATTGTCCGAGTCGGGACGGCCGGCCGCCGGCGACGTTCCCACCCTGCGACCGAAGCACACGCAGCACGTCGACGCGTGCAGCCGCCAGCGCTGGCCAGAGCCCCGGCAGCGTGCCGGCAACGAGAACCAGACCGAGGGTGAAGACGATGACGGTTGCATCCGGAGTCAGGTCGATGTGCTGGGGCTCTTCTATCGGGATCGCAAATGAACCGGCGATGGACTGCGTCCACGCCGCCAGCACGAGCGCCGCTACACCCGCGAGTCCGGCGATGACAAACCCTTCCGTGAGGACGAGCCGGAGAAGGCGAGCCGGACGCGCACCGAGCGCCGCGCGGATTCCGATATCCCGCTCACGCTCGACCCCTCGCGCGAGCAGCAGATTGGCGACGTTGAAGCATGCCAGCAGCAGAACGATTGCGATGATTCCCATCGCGACTGCGGCAGCCGACGTCAACCCGCGAAGTTCGCTATTGCCTTCGCTTCGAAGCCTGAAGCGCGCGCTGCGGCCGCGATGCGTGTCCGGCCAGTCGACCGCCATCCCCGCAGCGGCGGCGTCGATGCGTCCCTGAACTTCTGATACGCCAATGCCGGGTCGTGGCCGCCCGAGCAGGAAGAGCCAGCGCTCGTCATGATTCTGCAGGACGGACGCCGTGCGGAATCGGGTCACGTCCTCGAGCGGCAGCCACACATCGGGCGAATAGAGTCCGGCCGGACCCGTGAACGAGCCCGGTA
Organism: Acidobacteriota bacterium; assembly: GCA_050264575.1. Classification (GTDB taxonomy): domain Bacteria; phylum Acidobacteriota; class Vicinamibacteria; order Vicinamibacterales; family SCN-69-37; genus DASQFI01. The sequence continues at coordinate 2,855 of JBLNGH010000249.1, forward strand.
ACACGCCGACAACGGGCACCAGGATTCCGTTAAGTTGGAGCGTGAGTCCGGCGATCGGAGCAGCGTTCAGCTTTCGCCTCCAGAACCGCTCGCCGATCACACAAGTCGGACCATTGCCCACCGCCGAAGCCACATCGACCCGTCCGGCAATCGGCTGCACCTCGACGATCGAGAAGTAATTCGACGACACGAACAGCACCCAGGCCGTATCCGTCGCCCCGTCATGCCGCCACGCCACCGACAGCCGGCCCTCCGCAGCGAGATCGAGGGCGCTGCGCGTGGCGGCGCCGAAGCGCTGATACTCGGACAATGATGCGTTCCCGCTCTCGTCTCCGCCGGGCAGCGTCACGATTCGTCCGACGTCGCCCGACACGCCAATCGACGAACGGGTGAACAAGAGGCCGTTCACGATCGTGAACGCGACGGCGTTCACGCCCATGCCGATGGCCAGCGTCAGCACGACGCTGAGCGTGAAGCCCGGCCGGTGCCAGAGCTGACGGACCGCAAGCTTCAAGTCTTGAATGAGGACGGACACGCTGAAAGGGACGAACGATTTCCAGCGAAGTTCCTGGAATCGCCTTCGAAAGGGAGATGGAGAACCCTACCAAGGGCAAAGGGCAGAGGGGCAAAGGGCAAAGGCCAGGTTTGAGGAGAACAGGGTTAAGGCCTTGAAGAATCACACGCCTAATCCCTCTCCCCTTTTCCCTCGCCTCTGCCCTTTGCCCTCTGCCCTTTGCCCTCAGCGCGCGGTCTTTTTTACGAAACGCGCGCTGCGGTGTTCTTATTCGACAGAGTCACGCGCGTGACCGACGTCGACCGCTTCTACGCGGACCACCGCGAGGGTGTCTTCCGGTATCTCCGGCGCATCGTCGGCGAGCCCGATGCAGCGCGGGATTTGACCCAGGAGGTCTTCCTGCGGGTGTCCCGCGCGGGTCTGCCCGAGGCCACCGACATCGGACGCCGCGCGTGGGTCTTCCGCATCGCGCGCAATCTGGCGCTCAATCACGTCCGGGACGGCCGTCGTCGTCCGGTCGCCAACGGCCTGCCCGACCGCGCCACGCCCGGCACGCAGGAACTGGGGGTCGCGCTGCGCCACGCGATCGACGCGTTGCCGGCGCTCGAGCGCGATCTGTTTCTGCTGCGCGAGGTGGTCGGGTTGCGCTACGACGAGATGGCCGCCGCGTGCGACGTCTCGATCGAGACGGTGCGCGCGCGGCTGCACCGCGCCCGGGAAACGCTGCGGGCCGCGCTGGGCGCCTCGCTCGACGTGCGAGCGCAGCGTGGCGTGCGGTGCTCGAGTGCCGGACGTGACTCAGGTCCGTAGGGAAATGTAGGCCGGCCCTTCAGGGCCGGCTTCGCTTGGCGGGGCTGAAGCCCCGCCCTACAGGCGACCAAGGCTGTTGGAGGAAACGATGGACAGCTCTTTCGAAGTCCTCGATGCGTTCGTCGACGGCGAAACAGTCGATCCAGTCGCGCAGAAGCAGGCGCTGTCGGATGCGGCAGGCCGTGACTACTTCGTCGACGCGTGGCTGCTCCGCG
>JBLNGH010000250.1:0-2634 GCA_050264575.1 Acidobacteriota bacterium
GCGCCGCCCGGCGCCCGTCCACCAATCGCTTGAACGTGATCGGTCCGTGACAGTCTCAATACCGGGAGCACGCTGATTACGAGAGTTGTGAATGCTGACAACCCCACCGCGATCACGAGCAGCCAACCATCGACCGCAACTTCGTGGAGACGCGGGATCATCACTCCACCGAACGAGATCAGAAACGGCCCCGGCGCGTTGGGCGACGCAAGACTTCGCAGCAACTGTTTGCCGCCAACGGCGAGCAACACTCCGAGCCCGCCGCCGATCGCCGTGAGGATGACGCTCTCCGTCAGCAGCTGTCTGGCAATACGTGACCGGCTCGCCCCCAACGCCAGACGAACGGCGACTTCTCGATGGCGTGCCGTGCCTCGCGCCAGCAACAACGTGGCGACATTCGCACAGGCGATGAGGAGCACGACACCGACCGCAAGCGCGAGCACCGTGAGTGCCGGCCGACTCGCGGCGATGGCCTGTTCTTTGAACGGTTCAACATCGAAACGGCGCGCGCCTTCAGGCAGTGGCCGCGAGAGCGGCCCTGACGTTGGTTTCGGTCGCAGCGCCTCGCCAATCCCATTGGCTTCGTCCGTCGCCGCGGCAGCGGAGATGCCGTCCCGTAGCCGAGCGATCACCTGACCCGATCCAGGCCATGACTGAACCGGCGACGCCGCGGTGATCGCGGCCCAATAGTCGCAGTACGGCACCGGAAAATCGAACGCGTGGGCCATCACGCCGACAATGGTCAGAGGCGTGCCATCGAGAAGCCCGGCTTGCGGTCCCAGCGTCTTGAGCGCGATCGTTCGGCCGATGATGCCTGGGTCGCCCTGAAAGTACCGCTGCCAGGCGCCGGCGCTGATGACGACGGTGTTGGCACCAGGTGCCTCGTCGCGAGTGTCGAGCGTGCGCCCAAGCTGTGCGTGTGCGCCCAGGATCGAGAAAAGATTCGCTGAGACGAGTGCGCCACTCAATCGCGCCGACCCTTCCGGTGTCGACATCAAGGTAATCGGCGGGGTAATCGTGTACGCGAGCTCGGACAGCGTGGTGCTTCGCGACCGCCACTCCATCAGTTCTGACCACGTCATGCTGGTCCGACGGAGGAGTGATGCGCCTGGGGTTCCCGGAGCCGCGCGCTCGACGACCCGTACAAGCCGATCGGAATCCTGATAGGGCAAGGGCTGCAGCAGCACGGTATTGACGATGCTGAAGACCGCGGTCGTGATACCGACGCCGAGGGCCAGCGTGGTGACCGCGGCAAGCGTGAAGCTGCTGTTTCGCGCCAGCGACCGCATGCCGTACCGAACATCACGCCAGGTGGCCTCCCAGGTCGCGGTCCAACCGACATCACCGACGGAATCCCTGACGGCCAACGCGCTCCCCATCTCGACCCGCGCGGTCCGCGTCGCCTCGTCGCGTGACATGCCGGACTGCACCTTGTTCGCGACGGCGGACTCCAGAAAGGTGTCGAGTTCGTCACTCAGGTCGTCATCCGTCGTGCGCCCGCGGATCAATGCGCGTATGTCATGCAGGAGTCGGCGGAAGGTTCGCATCAGAGCTCCCCGAGAGAGGCTTTGAGCACGCGTGAGATTGCCGCCGTCTGACGCTGCCATTCCTTCGTGGTCCTGGCCAGCGTCTGACGCCCTCGCCGCGTCAGAAAGTAATACTTCGCGCGCCGGCCGTTTTCGGTTGTCCGCCACTCGGCGGAGATTTCACCATCGCGCTCGAGACGCCGGAACGCAGGGAACAGCGAACCGGCGTTGACACGCAGCGCACCGCGGCTGATCTGCTCCAGGCGGAGACCAATGCCGTAGCCGTGCATCGGCTCGAGCGCGAGCGTCCGCAGGATCAGCATGTCGAGCGTGCCCGGCACGAGCCCACTTGGATTGTCGCTCTCGACCAAGGCGTTCCTCTTGTTCGTCTAGAGGAGGAGAGTCTGAGGCTCTATATCTAGACTGTCAAGAGGAGGAGTGGGGCGCGATGGAGCTCGACAGTGGCACTCGACGCGAACGCCTCCAGAATCCGCGATGGAGGAATTCTCGATAAGCTCTCGCGATGGCACAGGACGACTTCTCTCAATCCCCGGGTAGGCCGTGGCATTTGTGGGTGATCGGGAGTATCGGCGGGCTGTGGAGTTCGATGGGTGTGCTGTCCTTCATGCTCACGCAGATGAACGTCGAAGCGGTCATGAGCCAGTTTCCTCCGCAGCAACGCGCGTACTTCGAATCGTTCCCGTTGTGGACCGTTGCGTTCTGGGCGATCGGCGTGTTCGGTGGCGTGATCGGCTGCCTCCTGTTGCTTCTCAAGAACCGCCTCGCGTTTCCGGTGTTGCTCGCCTCACTGATCGGGGCGATCGGTTGCAATCTCGGCGGCTTGTTTCTTCTTGGCGGGATGGAGGTGATGCGCGAAACGGGTGGGTTGGGTCTCACCGTGTTCCCGGTTCTCTTCGCCGCGGTCCTGGCGTATTACGCTCGTGCGATGAGCAAGAAGGGCGTGCTCAGCTAGTTGCGGAGGCCGAGGCTCTAGGGGCTCGAGATCGTCGACGACCGCGGCGTCGTCCGGGCGCAAATCGTCGTCCAGCCCAATGATGGCGGCGTGCTGTTTCGGCTGATCGATCAGCTGCGGAAGCCGCTCGTGAAG
>JBLNGH010000251.1:0-16832 GCA_050264575.1 Acidobacteriota bacterium
GCGGAACCCTGGAACCCCGGAACCTTGTTTTTGTGCAGGACTCCCTTCGTTCCTTCCGCCGTAATGCGGTGCACGTCCGCCAGGCGCTCGACGTGCTGGCGGCATCCGCTTCGCAACTGCAGATGGACGGCGGCTACCTCCAGGAAGAAGGACTGATCGAGCGGTACAAACTGCTGTCGATTCCGGTGCGCCGCGCGCTCAATCCCACCGACCGCGCGTCGTTTGCGCAGGCCCTTGCCGAGCTCGAATCATCGGATGGCGGCGCGCGCGACGGGTTGACCCGCCCGCGTGACGCGTGGCGCAAACTCCAGCAGGAGCTGGAGAGTACCGTCGTGCTTGGCGGCACCAAGGTCCCGCGGCGGCAAATCCTGGCCGGCTGGCTCGACGCCGCCGCGTTCTACGACAAGCTCGATCGCGATCGTGCGTACGACCATCTCATCGACCAGTGGGGCCGCGCGGCCGAAGGGATCGGATCGCAGTTGATGGAAGACGCGGCGCGCGCCGTCATTCTGCTCGACGAAGCGGCCGCCCAGGCGCTCGGCGAACCGCTGATCCTGCCGCCGCCCGTGAAAACGCCGCCGCCGCCGCCGGATCCCAAAGAAAGCTGGTGGAAACGGCTGTTCGGGCGATAGACCTCGGGTTTCGGTGTCGACATGTAGCGCACAGTCGAGATCCACCTCACGAAACCCGAGGTCTTTGACGGCCAATTTGCCCGCCCCGCCGTCAGTACATTTTGGGCCTCCCTTCTAAGTTCAACTTCGAACTTCGAAGTTCGGACTTCGAATCAAAACGCGCTGCCTCTGTAAGTCCGCAAGTTATCGCAACGCGTGTGTCGTTCGAAGTTTGAAGTCCGACGTGTGAAGTTGCTCTTCCCTGGAGGAAGCGTGATGAGCGTGTGGTTGAAAACGTCACTCGTGACGACGGCGATCTGCGCGATCGGCCTGGGGATCTGGATCGTGTCGGTCCCGCGGGAACGCGTTGAACCTGAGACGGCCGGGCCGAGCATCACGGCCGCGGCACCGTCCAAACCGGATGCGGCCCGAGCCGCCGCGCGGAAGCCCAAACGAACACCGGGCGCTGCGGACACTACGCCACCGTGGCCGGATCCGTCGACCGTGATCGTCGCGTCGTACCTGGTCACGCAACCGAAGCTCGTCGATCGCATCAAGCCGCTGCTGCAGCGCGGCACCGACATCGAGCTGGCCGCGCAGGGATTCCGGACCGCCGAGCAATTCGCCGCCGTCGCGCATGCCGCGCATGATCTCGACGTGCCATTCGTCGTGCTGAAGCATCGCATCCTGGGTGACGGGTTGAACCTGAGCAAGGCGATTGCCGTCACGCGGCCTGATGTCGACGCCAATGAGTACGCCAGCCGCGCCGTCGCCGCGGCCCGGGCCGACGTATTCGAGGCGAATCGGGCTGGATCCTGACGCTTGTCGGTTCCAGGGTTCCGAGGTTCCGGAGTTCCGAGGTTCTCAAGAGCGAGGTTCCGGAGTTCTGCGTGAATCGAACCTCGGAACCGTTTTGAGAACTCCGGAACTCCGGAACTTCGGAACCTCGGAACCGACAGAGTTCTTATCGGAAGAGATTTTTCGCGACGAACCACATGTTCGCCGGACGCTCGGCGAGCCGCCGCATGTACCACGGGAACCAGTACTCGCCATAGCTGATGAGACAGCGCGTCCGGACTCCCAGCCGGCCGAAGTGCTGCTGCCGCGCGCTCTGGATGCCGTAGAGCATCGCGAACTCGTACCGGCTCTCTTCGACGTGGTTGTCGGCGATGACCTTCCGGAGCCGGTCCTGAAGCGCGATGTCGTGCGTCGCGATGTGGACGAGCGCGCCCGGTTGCGTGTTGTCGTCGCTGAGGAGTCGCGACGCGAGCTTGAAGTAGTTGCTGTCGACGTCCGCCTTCTTCGGAAAGGCGACCTGCGGCGATTCCAGGTAGGCGCCCTTCACGAGCCGGACCGCCGAACCGAGCGCGATCAGATCCTCGAGATCCCGTTCCGTCCGGTACAGATACGCCTGGACGGCCACGCCGACCTTGTCTGATTTCTCGCGCAGCGCCTTGTACAGCTCGAGCGTCCCGTCGACGTACTGCGAGCTCTCCATGTCGAGCCAGAGGTACGTGTCCACCGCCTTGCAGCATTCGAGCAGCGCCGAGCAGTACTTGAAGCACGTATCCGGATTCTGGTCGTAGCCGAGTTGCGTCGGCTTCACGGAGATGTGCGCGTCGAGGCTCGCCCCCTGGACCAGGTCGAGCACCTTGACGTAGTGATCGGCGACTTCCCCGGCCTCGGAGATCTTCGTCAGGTTTTCTCCCAGCCTCGTGAGGATCGTCGTCAGGCCCGTCGGCTGCAGGTCCTTCGCCGCCTGAATGGCGTCCTCCGCGCGTTCGCCGGGCATGAACTTGACGACCGACTTGCGGACGAACTTCGTGCGCATGGCGCGCTCGCGAAGAAAGGCGTTCGTCGAGGCCCAGAGCAGGGCTTTGCGGATCACGGACATGGGGAGCTCATCTCAAGGGCAAAGGGCAGAGGGCAAAGGGGAAGGTCAGAGGGAAGAGGTTCCTTTCCTTTGCCCTCTGCCCTTTGCCCTCTGCCCTTCAATTCCCCCCGCCCGGGGAGGTCGCTGGCTTGAGCTGGCCGCGATGGCAGGTATAGCAGGTCACTTTCTGTGGACCGTCGCCGAGCGGCGGCACGGCGACTGGCGCCTGCCCTCCGCCGCCCGCCGCCGCGGCTGGGGGCGCTTCGTGTGCGTGTTCCGTCGCACTGCCGATGCCTTTGAGATGTTCGTCGTTGATGTGCATCACCATGTGGATCATCTTGCGGGCGACTTCCTTCGTCGGCTTCTCGTCCGCCGCGTAGTTCAGCTGCGGCGGCGTGCCGGCGTGACAGTGCGTGCACTGCACGCCCAGCGCGACGGTGAACGTGCGCATCAGCGCCGTGACCTGCTGGCGCGTCAGGTTTTTGGGCAACACTTTCAGGTTCTGCGGCGGCGTCTGCGCGCGGCCCTGACCCTGGGGCTGCTGACCCTGACCGGCTTGCTGACTGGCTGGCTGGGCCTGGCGGGCATGTCCCACGCCGCCGGCGATGAAGAGGAGCATGACGGCGCAGCTGACGAAAAAACTTCTTCCGGCAAGAGCACGCATTCGGACCCTCCAGACAAGGGCATATGTTAATAGAAACGCTCAGCCTTCAGTGGAACTCGAGGGCAGTTCCGGCGCGCGCGGCACGACGCGCGTGAACTCGCCTCGCTGCAGGAGCTCCCGCCCTTTGCCGCCCCGGCTCGTGACGCCGTATTTCGCCGTGCTGATCGTCTGCTCCGCGCCGCGCGTCGTCTCGACGGTGAGCAGATCGCGATCGCCGGTCGACGCGATGAAGCCGAGCAGGCGGTCGTCCTGCTTCTGCAGCTTGATCAGGATGACGCCGCGGCCGGGCCCGCCGAGGACATTGACTTCGTCGGCCTTGCACAACATCGCACGCGCCTGACGTGTCGCCGCAATGACGATCTCGGCGCCGGTGATGGCCGCGACGCCGACGACTTCGGCGGCATCGGCCACGCGGGCGAATTTTCGTCCGGCGCGCGTGCTCGGCTCGACGAACGGCTCGAACGAGAACCGCAGGCTGTACCCGTCGCTCGTGACCGCGAGCGCATGGACGGGCGGCGGCGGCGCGTCCTCCGCAGCCGTCTTTTCCGGCTTCGCTGCCTTTGACACCAGGCCCGGCCTCTTTTTCACATCCAGGCTTTCGGCGGCGACGACCTTCTCGCCGTCCTTGAATTTGAAGAGGCTCTGGATCGGTTCGCCGTATCCGGTCGATGCCGGGATGTCGGCAATGCGTGCGGTGTAGGCGACGCCGAAATTCGTGAAGAAGACGACCGTCGCCCGCGTGCTTCCCGGCAGCACGGCCAGCACTGCGTCGCCTTCGCGCACGCGCGTCGAGGCGATGTCTTTCACTTCCTTCTGCCGCTTGACCCATCCATCACGCGTGACGATCACGACGTTGTCTTCTTCGACGATGAAGTCGTCGGCGGTGTATTCTTCCTCGTCCACCTCGTGGACGATTTCTGACCGCCGCGCGTCGCCGTACGTCTTCTGGATGAGCTCGATTTCGCTGCGGACAATCTTCCACAGGTCCGCGTCCCGTTTGAGAAGACCCCCGATTTCCTTGGCCCGTTTGCGCTTGTCGGCCAGCTCGTTCTGGATGACCAGAATCTCGAGTCGCGCCAGGCGGTAGATCTTGAGCTCGAGGATCGCGTCGGTCTGCTCCGCGTCGAGCTCGAACCGCGTCATGATCTTCGCGGCCGCATCCGCCTTGCCGTCCGACTTGCGGACGATCTTCAGGATCTCGTCGAGCGCGTCGAAGACGAGCGCGAACCCTTCGAGAATGTGGATGCGCGCCTTCAGCGCCTCGAGCTCGTGCTTGAGGCGCGCGCGGACCACTTCGAGCCGGAAGTGCAGGAACTGCCAGAGGATGTCGTGCAGCTCGAGCCGCTCGGGCTTGCCGATGAGCGCGTTTTCCGTCGGGATCAGGCAGGTCAGATTGACGGGAAACGTGGACTGGAGCGGCGTGTGCTTGAAGAGATACGCCATCACCATGCGCTTGTTCGCGTCGCCCTTCAGCTCCAGCGAAATGCGCACGTCATCCGTGGAGAGATCCTTGACGTCGAGCAGATGCGGCAGCTTGCGCGAGAGCGCAATCTCCGCGATGCGCTCGACGAGCGTCGCTTTGTTGACCGCGTACGGCACGCTCGTGATGTAGATCGTTTTGCCGCTTCGCGACGCCGGCCCTTCCTGCCACGTCGCGCGCACGCGGATGGTTCCCGCGCCGGTCTTGTAGATGTCGCGAATCTCCTGCGGCGTGTTGACGATTTGCCCGCCGGTCGGAAAATCCGGACCCTTGACGTACTTGCAGAGCTGCGCGCTCGAGAGCTCCATGTCGGCGTCGATCATCTTCACGAGCGCCGTGCAGATCTCGCCGAGGTTGTGCGGCGGGATGTTCGTCGCCATGCCGACGGCGATGCCCGTCGCGCCGTTTACGAGCAGGTTCGGAATCCGGGCCGGCAGCACGACCGGCTCTTCCTTGGTACCGTCGTAATTCGGCCGGAAGGTGACGGTGTTCTGATCGATCTCCGTCAGCAGCTCGTCGCTGATCCGCGCCAGCCGGCATTCGGTGTACCGCATCGCGGCCGCGCTGTCGCCGTCGAGCGAGCCGAAGTTGCCCGATCCGTCGACGAGCGGATACCTGAGCGAAAACGGCTGCGCCATTCGGACGAGCGTCTCGTAGAGCGCCGCGTCGCCGTGCGGATGGTAGCTGCCCATGACGTCGCCGACCACCTTCGCGCACTTGCGGTGCTTGGTGTCGGCGGTCAGGTTCTGCTGCCACATCGTGTAGAGAATGCGGCGCTGGACCGGCTTGAGCCCGTCGCGCACGTCGGGCAGGGCGCGCGACGTGATGACCGACAGCGCGTAGTTGAGATACCGCGCCTGCGCGGCCTCGTGCAGCGCCACCCGCTCGTCGCCGGTGTCCGCCGGCGGACGACTCAGGACATTCGCGTCAGGATCGAGACGATCGAAGAGGGACGGGGACTTGGATTTCCGTTTTGCCACGCGCGGATTTTAGTACGGGGTCAGGTCTTGTATTGCAACATTTGGGCGGGCCGACAGCTTTGTATTACAAGACTCGCGTGGGTCCCAAATGTTGCAATACAAGACCTGACCCCTTCCTGCTATCGTGTCCCCCATCTTCCTATGCGCACACTGCTCCTGATTGCTGTTGCCACCTCGCTCGCCATCGCCGCGCAGCCCGGCCGCCAGCCGGACTGGATCCGGTTTCGCGGCCCCAACGGCTCGGGCGTGTCGAACGCGACCAACGTCCCCGTTGAATTCGGACCGGACAAGAACCTCGTCTGGCGGGTCGAAGTGCCACTGGGCTACTCGTCGCCGATTCTGTTCGGCGATCGCATCTATGTGACCGGTGTCCGTGACAAGTCGCTCCTGACGCTCGCCCTCGATCGCACGACCGGCAAAACGATCTGGGAAGCCGCGTCGCCGGGTCAGGCCAAACCGCCGGTCGACAAACGCAATAACCCGGCGTCGCCGTCGGTGGCCGTCGAAGCCAACGCGGTCTACACGTTCTTCCCCGATTACGGGCTCGTGAAGTACGACGCGACCGGCAAAGAGCTCTGGCGCGTGCCGCTCGGGCCCTTCAACAACATCTACGGCATGGGCGCCTCGCCGGTGGTTGTGGGGGATTTGCTGCTCCTCGCCATCGATCAAAGCCGCGGATCGCACCTACTGGCGCTGGACAAGCGCACCGGCAAGGAACGCTGGAAGACGCCACGGCCCGAAGCCACCAGCGGTCACGCCACGCCCATCGTCTGGCGCGCGCCGGACGGCCGCGACCAGATTCTGTTGCCGGGCTCGTTCCAGCTCACAGCTTACGATGTCGTGACCGGTCAGAAACTCTGGTGGGTGCGCGGTCTGTCGTGGGAGATCAAGTCGACACCGGTCGTCGCCAACAACATTCTCTACATCAATGGCTACGGATCGCCCGAGGGCGATCCGGGCCGGAAGATCGTCCTGCCATCGGCTGATGAAGTCTGGAAGACGGCGGACGCCGACCAGAACGGCACCCTGTCGAAAGCTGAGTACCCGAAAGGACCGCCGCCGGGATGGTTCAACGTTGCCGATCTCGATCTCGACGGAGCGATCTCGAAGACCGAGTGGGAGTACATCCGCGCCGCGCTGGAATCAGAAAACGGCATGCTCGCCATCCGGCTCGGCGGCAGCGGCGACATGACGGACAAGTCGATCGTCTGGAAGTACCAACGGTCGGTGCCGCAGCTCCCGTCGCCGCTGCTCTACAACAACGTGTTGTACATGGTGAACGACGGCGGCATCGTCACGTCATTCAACCCGGCCACCGGTGACGTCATCAAGCAGGGCCACCTGACCGGCGCGCTCGGCAATTACTTCGCCTCGCCAATCGCCGCCGATGGTCACGTCTTCTTCACCAGCCAGCCAGGCGTTGTCGCAGTCCTGAAACCGGACGGCGATCTCACGCCGCTCGTCGTCAATCCGCTGAACGAAGACGTCTACGCGACACCCGCGATCGCCGACGGCCGGCTCTACGTGCGCACGACGCAGGCGTTGTGGGCGTTCGGGAAATGAGCTACACGTGCGAGGCCGCCGCGGAGCCGTCCGGGGCGATGCCGACAACGGGATAGCGATAGTAGATCCCCTGGTTCGCCTTGAGGGCGCCGACGATCGGAAGCACGATCGCGCCGACGCCGACGACGACGGCCAGGACGATGACCACGGGGATCAGGATCAGCGTGAACATCAGAATGATCCCCACGATCGCCAGCAGGAACACGATCAGGTTCAGCAGGATCGCCTGCTTGGCGATGCTCGAGATGACGCGCGATTCACTCTTCACCATCCAGATGACGATGGGCACGAGCACACCGCCGAACGGGATGATGTAGCCGGACAGGCCGGAGAGGTGCGTGATCGCGGCGAGCGTCCGTTCTTCAGGCGAAATGGTCATCTGATCCATGGTGACCCTCTTCTCTTGGCGGCCGCTGAGAAACGCGGCCTGAACTTCGAACCCGCCTTCGCCTTTGGCTTCGGATTGCTGGCTTTGCCAGCAACCGGTTAGACACTACCAAACCCAATCGGCAATGAAGAGATTCGTGTCGCCTTCTTTAACACTGTTACGGTTGGAAGCAAAGACAAGTTTCTTGCCGTCCGGCGAGAACATCGGGAAGCCGTCAAAGGCCTCGCTGAACGTGACCTGCTCGAGCCCGGTGCCGTCGACGTTGATCAGATAGAGGTCGAAGTTCGGACCGCGCGGGTTCTTGAAATTCGTCGCGAAGATGATCTTCGTGGCGTCCGGCGAAAAGAACGGCGCCCAGTTGGCGCCGCCCATGTCGCGCGTCACCTGACGCAGTCCGCTCCCGTCGCGGTTCATCACGAAGACATCGAGCAGCGTCGGGCGCCAGAGTCCCTTCTTCAAGAGTGAGAAGTAGTCGTCGAGCTCCTGACCCGGAGCGGGATGCCGGCCGCGGAACACGATTGTCGTGCCGTCAGCCGAAAAGAACGGACCGCCGTCTGGACCCGGAAGGTTGGTGAGACGCCGGACATCCGAGCCGTCGGCGTTCATGGAGTAGATGTCCATGTCGCCGTCGCGCACGCTGGTGAACACGATCCGTCCGTCCTTCGCGACGGTGCCTTCGGCGTCGTACCCCGGCGTGCTGGTCAGCCGCCGGAGTCCCGTGCCGTCGACGTTCACGCGAAAGATGTCGTACGTGTCGTAGATCGGCCACACGTAGCCGAGCTCGCGCCCCGGCACCGGCGGACACGTGTCGCCGCCGAGATGCGTGGAAGCGTAGATGATCGACTTGCCGTCCGGCATGTAATGGCTGCAGGTCGTCCGGCCCTTTCCCGAACTGATTTGCTTCAGGTCGGTGCCGTCGATGTTCATCGTGAAGATCTGATCGCACGGGAACTTGCCGGTGCTCTGGAACGACAGGCGCTTGCCGTCGAACGAAAAATACGCCTCGGCGTTTTCGCCGGTGAACGTGAGCTGCTTCACGTTGCGCAAGTGACGCTCAGCCGGCAGGCTCAGCGAGGTCTGTGGTTGCGTCTGCTGCATCCCGCGCGGCACGGCCGCAACCGCGGCCACGACGGCGGAGAGGAGGAGGACAAGGCGGGAACGGTTCATGTGGAGATCTTATTGCAGGCTCGAGGCCATGGGCCTATGGCCTGACCTGAGACAGCCTTGTGCCAGGATTACGGTTCGTGGCCCGCCGCATCATCCACGTCGACATGGACGCGTTCTACGCGTCGGTCGAGCAGCGCGATCGTCCGGACCTCAAGGGCCAGCCGGTCGCCGTGGGCGGATCGCCGGCGTCGCGAGGGGTGGTCGCCGCGGCGAGCTACGAAGCGCGGCAGTTCGGCGTCCGGTCCGCGATGCCGATGGCGCGTGCCGTCCGGCAGTGTCCGCACCTGGTGATCGTGCCGCCGGATTTCGGCAAATATCGATCGGTCTCGCAGCAGGTCTTCGCGATCTTCCGATCGGTTACGCCGCTCGTCGAACCGCTCTCGCTCGACGAGGCGTACCTCGATGTCACCGAGAACGCATGGGACGAGCCGCTCGGCATGAACGTGGCCAGACGGCTGAAGGCACTGATTCGCGAGACGACGGCGCTCACGGCGTCGGCCGGCGTGGCGCCGAACAAGTTCCTGGCGAAGATCGCGTCGGCGTGGCGAAAGCCTGACGGGCTGACGGTCATCGCGCCCGAGCGGGTCGAGTCCTTCCTGCAGCAACTCCCGGTCGACGCGTTGTGGGGCGTGGGACCGGTCACCGCCACCCGGCTGCGCGATCGCGGCATCGCCCGGCTCCTCGACGTGCGGACCGCGGACCCGGACATGCTACGTGAGGCGGTCGGAAGTCTCTCGGAGTGGCTCGTCAAGCTCGCGTCCGGCCAGGACGATCGTCCCGTCGAACCCAACCGCCCCGCCAAATCCTCGTCGAGCGAGTGCACCTATGCGCGCGATCTGGTCGATCTCGATCGGATTCGCGAAGAGATCGCGTCGATGGCGCGGGACAACGCGACGTGGCTGCAACGCCGCGGCATCCTGGCGCGCACGGTCACGATCAAGGTTCGCTACGACGACTTCACGACCATCACCCGCAGCGACACCCGTGCGCCGACGAATGACGCGGACGACATCACGCGGCGCGCGGTCGAGCTGCTCGCGAAGACCGACGCGGGACGCCGGCCCGTGCGTTTGCTCGGGGCGGGCGTGCATAATTTCGGCAGCCATGTCGTGTCTGATGACGAAGGGAGGCTGCCGTTTGAATCTGAAAAGTGAAATCTGGGAATCTGTAATCTTGACGGCAATCGGGGAATCGGCGAATCGGGAATCTATCGGGAAATCTGAAAACTATCGGGGAATCTGGAATCTGGAATCTGAAATCGGGAATCGGGAATCGGGAATCGGGAAGCGGGAAGCGGGAAGCGGGAAGCGGGAATCTACCACCGGCCGCGATTGCGGCGCGCGGTCTCCACCGACTTCGTCAGGATCGCAACCAGTTCGGAGGCTTCGGCGAGGAGCGGCGGTTTCGAAGCCAGAGCACAATCCCTCAGGTGTTCGAGCCAGTACTGCGCTTCATCGGCCTCTTCGAGCGCCGTGGTCAGCTTGGACACGAACTCCGCCTTTGACCGCGCGCGCCCAGCGGCTCGATGATTTGCTGCCGCCCCGCTCGACGCGCGCTTGAGCTGCAGCGCCGCCTCGCGGCTCCTGATCGGCTCGAGGAGCGGCGCGGCGAACTCGTCCGCATCGCGGGCAAACACAGCCAGGCGGTGCCGCAGTTCCTGGGGATTCACGGAGGACCACGCTTCGCAAACCTCGCGCCAGCGCGGACCCGACAACGGTATGGGTTGATCTCTGCAAACCGAAGCGAGACCAGCAGGAATTGCGTACGGCTCAGCTGAAAGAGTACGCAGATCGTTCATTGCGGGCGACCGCTGGACGAGTCACCGATTGCCGATTCTCGATTCCCCGATTCCTCGATTCCGCGATTCCCCGATTCCCCGATAGATTTCAGATTCCCGATAGATTTCAGATTGCGGATTCCCGATTGCAGTTCAGATTGCAGATTTCCCGATTGCAGATTTGAGATTGACACGGTATTTGACAGTAGTTTTCTACATAGGTAGACTCCAACCATGCCCCGCCTCTCCTCCGCCACCGCCCTCGTGCTCGACGCGCTCGCGCGCGGAAGCCGCCACGGGTTCGACGTCCTCGACGCCACCGGCCTCGCGAGCGGCACCGTGTACCCGATCCTGCGCCGGCTCGAACAGGACGGACTCGCGACCTCACGGTGGGAATCCGCGCGCGTCGCGCAGCAGGAGCAACGGCCGCCGCGACGCTACTACGCGCTCACGCGCGACGGCCAGGCCCTGGTCGAAGAGGCGCGCGCGCGGTTTCCCATCCTGACCGCGGCCGCGACGCGCGCGGGCATGCGGCGCGCGTAACGAACACGTCACATGCGAAGGCGCTTCCCCCCGTTCGTGTCGCTCGCACTGGCCGTCGTGCGGCTGGTCGGACTCATCGTGCCGGCACGGGACCGATCGTCGTGGCGGCGCGAGTGGGAAGGCGAAATCCTGCACCAGCATCTCACGCTGGAGCGTGAGCAGCGATCGACCTGGAGGGAGCAAATGCCGATGACTCGCCGCGCGCTGGGATCGATCGTCGACGCCGCGTGGATCAGGCGGCAGTTCACGCGCGACAGCGAGCTCGTCCACGATCTCCGCCACATCAGGCGGATTGCCTGGCGGTCGCCCGCGACGATCGCGCTCGTCGTCGCAATCCTCGCGATCGGGATCGGCGCGACAACGGCCATCTTCAGCGTCGTCGAGGCGATCTTCCTGAGGCCGTTGCCCTACGCGGACGCCAACCGCATCGTGACGATCTGGCAGCGCTCGCAACAAGCGGCGGGCGTGAACGACGACGTCGCGCCGGCGAACTTCTTCGACTGGCGCGCGCAGCTCACGACCGGATTCGAGATCGTCGCCGCGGCGGAGCCCTTCAGCCGCGACTACACCGGCGGCGGGGAACCCGAGAGTCTTGTCGGCGCGCGCGTGACCGAGGGCTTCTTCGACGTCCTTCGAATCGAGCCGCAGTTCGGGCGGCTGCTGACGCCTGACGACTATCGCCTGCGCCGGGCCGTGGTGATCCTCTCCGACGGCGTCTGGAAGCGGCGCTTCGGCGGCGATCCGGCCATGATCGGCCGGCAGATCCGGCTGGACGGGCAGCCCTTCGAGGTCGTCGGGATCCTCCCGGCGTCGTTTCAGCCCCGGGTGCTGGACCCGGCGCTCGACACGTGGACGCCGAAGCTCGTCGTCGAAGACTACGAGAAGCAATCGCGCGGCGGCGGCTACTGGCACGTGGTCGCGAAGCTGCGGCGCGAGACCACCCGGGCGCAGGCGCAGGCAGAGCTTGATGCCGTGTCGGCGAAACTGGCCGCCGCGTATCCGCGAACGAATAAGGACGTCCGCGCGTGGGCGATGCCATTGCGAGTCCACCTCGCCGGCGGACTCGATCGGACTCTCCTGCTGTTGGGAATCGGAGCGGCCCTCATTCTGGCGCTCGCGTGCGCAACGGTGGCCAATCTGCTGTTCGGTCTCCTGACCGCCCGGCTGCGCGAGTTCGCGGTTCGGACGGCGCTCGGCGCGCGTCGCGCGCGACTCGTCCGCCAGGTCCTGACGGAAAGCGCGGCAATCGCGCTGGTCGCCGTCGCCGGTGCGATCGGCGTGTCGTGGGGAATGGTGTCGGTGATCCGCGCGTCGAGTCCCGCCGCGTCGCCGGTGCTTTCGGTCACCGGCCTGAACTGGACCGTGCTCGCGTTTGCGATCGTCGCGGGCATCGTCTCGGCGATGCTGTCGGCAGCACTGCCGATACTGGCCCTCACGCGCGCGAACGTGACGCCCGCGCTGCACGGCAGCTTGTCCTCACGGACGGCGTCGGCGCTGCCTCGACAGGCGCGGTCGGCGCTTGCGGTGGTGCAGATTGCCCTGGCCCTGATTCTTTTGATTGCGTCAGGGCTGCTCGTGCGCAGCTTGACGCGCCTGCTTGCGGTGGACCCCGGCCTCTCGACGCGGCAACTCGTCGCGCTGCAGGTGTTCGCGTACGATCGCAACGAGACGGCGGCGAAACGCATCGCCTTTTTCGCCGAGACGATCGCGCGCATTCAGTCGCTGCCCGGCGTCGAGGCCGTCGGTGCCGCGTCCACGGTGCCGTTCCTCAAGGCGGACATCAACATCGAGACGCCGCTCATGATTCTCGGCCGGCCCGCCACTGGTGACGCCGACGCGCCGCGCGCGTTTCTCGCCGCCGCGACGCCGGGATATTTTCGAGCGGCGGGCATCCCGCTGCGTCGGGGCCGCCTGTTCGACGAGGACGCCACGTTGTCGTCCCGGATCGTCGCGCTGATCAACGACACGGCCGCGCGGCGATTCTGGCCTGGTGAAGAGCCGATCGGGAGACTGATTGAAGTCGTCGATTACGGCCGTCGAAAGCACGCGGAGGTCATCGGCGTCGTCGGCGATCTGCGGTACGGGGGCCTCGAAGGCGAGCCCCGCGCCGAGGTCTTTCTCCCGCACAAGCAGTCTCCGTCGGCGACGATGACGTACGTCGTCCGGACGAGGGTCGATCCCGCAGCGATGATCGCGTCGGTGAAACAGCGTGTCTGGTCCGTCGATCCCCTCCAGACGTTCTACGAGACCGGATCCGTCGCCGACATGATTGACGCCTCGCTCCGTCCGCGCATCCTCGCGCTGCGGCTGGTGCTGCTGCTGTCCGGGATCGGCGTCGCCCTCGCGCTGGCAGGGACTTACGGAACGGTGGCGTCGGTCATTCGACGGCGGACGGCCGAATTCGGCGTGCGGGTGGCGCTCGGCGCGAGCGGATCGGACATCCGGCGATTGATTCTGGTGTACGCCGCGCGGCTCACGGGCGCCGGCATTTTGATCGGAATCATCGCCTCGCTGCCCTTCACGCGACTGATGGAGACGTTCGTGTTCGGCGTCAGTCCGACGGATCCCGCCACCTTCCTGCTGCTTTCGGGGGTGCTCGCGAGTGCCGTGCTCCTCGCGTCCTATATTCCGGCGCGGCGCGCGTCCCGCGTCGATCTGGCCGGCGTGTTGAGAAGCGATTCGCTTTAGCTATTTAATAGCTTCATGCGTCTCCCCGTCTCTCTCGTCGCCCTCCTCGCCGTGTCGTGTACGGCGGCGCCGCCGCCGGGTCCGGTCGCCCTGGCGAGTCTGCCCAAAATCAACGTCGACGCCGTGCTCGCGGACACTCGCAAGCTGTCGTCGGACGAGTTCGAAGGCCGCGCGCCGGGCACGAAGGGCGAGCAGCTGACCGTTCAATATTTGACGGACCAGTTTCGCGCCGCGGGACTGGAGCCCGGAAATCCCGACGGCTCGTGGACCCAGAAGGTCCCCCTCGTGGGCCTGACGCCGCAGCCGCAGGGCGCGTTCGTCGTAAAGAAAGGCGGCCAAACGCGCCCGTTCAAGATCCGTGACGAGGTCGTCGTGTTCAGCAAGCACGTCACCGACGAAGTTCGGCTCGAAAACTCCGAGCTGGTGTTCGCAGGGTACGGCGTGCAGGCACCCGAATATCAGTGGGATGACTTCCGCGGCGTCGACGTCAAGGGCAAAACGATCCTCGTGCTCGTCAACGACCCGCCGGTGCCGGTGGCCGGCAATCCGAACACGCTCGATCCGAAGGTGTTCGGCGGCCCCGCGATGACGTACTACGGGCGGTGGACGTACAAGTTCGAGAAGGCCGCGGAACTGGGCGCGGCTGGCGTGCTCGTGGTGCACGAAACGGCCCCGGCCGGATATCCGTTCTCGGTCGTCCAGGGGATGGGCGGCGAGCGATTCGACCTCGTCACGCCGGACAAGAATGCCGGGCGCGCGAAAATCGAAGGCTGGATTTCGATGGACGCCGCCACCGCGCTGCTGAAGATGGCCGGTCAGGATTATCAAAAGCTCAAGGCGCTCGCCGCGACGCGCGAATTCAAGGCCGTGCCGCTCGGCGCCACGGCGTCGGTGACGATCAAGCAGAAGAGCCGGACGATCGATTCACAGAACGTGATCGCGAAGCTCACCGGCAGCGATCCGGCCCTCAAGAACGAGTACGTCATCTACAGCGCGCATTGGGATCACTTCGGGATCGGCGAGCCGGTCAACGGCGACAGCATCTACAACGGCGCGCTCGACAATGCGAGCGGCTGCGCGACGGTGCTCGAGATCGCGCGCGAAGCGAAGCGCCTGAATCCGCCGCCGAAGCGCTCGATGCTGTTCCTGATGGTCACGGCCGAGGAGCAGGGACTCCTCGGATCGCAGTACTACGCGGATTTCCCGCTCTACCCGCTGGAGAAGACGCTCGCCAACATCAACATCGACGGAATCAACCAGTGGGGCCGGACGAAGGATCTGACGCTCATCGGCCTGGGCGCGTCGGATCTCGACGACTACTCGCGCGACGCCGCCGCCGAGCAGGGACGCGTCCTGCGTCCCGACGCCGAGCCCGAGAAGGGGTTCTACTACCGATCGGATCACTTCAACTTTGCGAAGAAGGGTGTGCCCGCCCTCGATCCCGACGCGGGCATCGATTTCATCGGCAAGCCCGCCGACTACGGTAAGAAGAAACGTGACGAATACACGTCGACGGATTACCACCAGCCCTCGGATCAGGTCAAAGCGGATTGGGATCTGAGCGGAGCGGCAGAGGACGCGCAGCTGTTCCTGGCCATCGGCTATCGCGTCGCGCAGGCAGACAAGTACCCTGAATGGAAGCCCGGCAACGAGTTCAAAGCCATCAGGGACGCAATGTTGAAGAAGTGACGCAATGCCGGAGCTTCAGCGTTGCGCCTGGGCCGGAAGCGATCCCTTGTACGTTCGCTACCACGATGACGAGTGGGGCGTGCCGGTCCACGACGACCGGCGGCTCTTCGAGATGCTCGTGCTCGAAGGCGCCCAGGCCGGCCTGAGCTGGATCACGATTCTTCGCAAACGGCCCGCGTACCGAAAGGCTTTCGATCGCTTCGATCCGAAAAAGATCGCGCGCTACGACGCGCGGAAGCGGCGCGCGCTTCTTGCCGACGCCGGGATCGTCCGCAATCGCCTGAAAATCGACGCCGCGATCACGAACGCCCAGGCATATCTCGACGTGCGCAGGGAATTCGGAAGCTTCGATTCGTACGTCTGGCGATTCGTCGGCGGCCAGCCGAAAGTGAACCATCCCAAAACGATGAGCGATGTGCCGCCGCGGAGCGCCGAGTCCGATGCGCTCAGCCGCGACCTGCAGTCACGCGGGTTCCGGTTCGTCGGCTCGACCATCTGCTACGCGTTCATGCAGGCGGTCGGAATGGTCAACGATCACGTGACGTCGTGCTATCGATATCGGTCCTAGTCCTGGAAGCCAACCTCACCACGTCACCACGTCACCACATCACAAATCTCTTTTTCTGAACACGAGGATCGCCGCGACGAGCGCGACGGCCATCAGCGCAACCAGCCGTGTGACGTCAGAAGCAGCGACGCCGCCGGTGACGATCTCGTGCGGCCGGTAATACGCGAACGGCGAGAACGGCCTCAGGCCGGCCACCGGTTTCCAGACTCGCGCGAGATAGTCGAACACGAACGACGTCGCGATGACTCCCGAGGTCCACGCAATCGCGTGACCCGCCTCTCGCGCGGTCGCGCCGATGAGCACGCTCACGGCGCCGAAACTTGCGAACAGCAGCCACCCCATCGCGCCAACGCCCAAGAAGCGGCCGCCGGTCACGCCGAGCGGCCGGAAACTCAAACCAATCGTGGTGGCCGTCCACGCGGCGAACATCATCAGTGTCAACCCGAGAGCGAAACCCAGAAACGTTGCGATGACCTGCTGACTCCTCGTGACCGGCCGGCCGGCCAGCAGATCCATCGTGCCGCGGCCGATCTCGCCCGCCAGCGCGCTGCTGGGAACGCGAACAGTCCATGCGCCGAGGAGCAGCAGGAAGAATGGATGCGTGTAGCCAAGCGCGATGACGCCGCCCGGCGAGGTAAACGCTACGTCGCCGCCGGCGAGCGCGACGAGTTGCGGCGGCGCGAGGGCGGCCAATCCGCTCAACCAGCTGACCTCATCGGGCGCGGGCGCCAGGCGGGTCGTCAGGAACTCGAAGAGCATGACGCCGGCGGCCATCACGAGCAGCGGCCGGCGGTGCTGCCGCCACAAGTGACCAAGCAACGCGAGAGTGACCGATGCGCTC
>JBLNGH010000252.1:0-8623 GCA_050264575.1 Acidobacteriota bacterium
CGGCCAGCGTCATGTGGTGCGGCCCGGCCTCACCGGCTGGGCTCAGGTGTGCTACACCTACGGCGCCACCGAAGAGGACGCGCTGCAGAAGCTGCAGTACGACCTGTACTACATCAAGAACTCGTCGATGGCGCTGGACCTCTTCATCATCTTCGACACGATCAAGACCGTCATCCGTCGAAAGGGCGCCTGAGCCGTGGCGACGTCCGCCGACGCGCCGGCCGCCGGTGTCGTCAACGCGATGAGCGTGGACGTCGAAGACTATTTCCACGTCAACGCATTCGATGGCGTCGTGCCGCGGAGCCGGTGGGACAGCCTCGAGAGCCGCGTCTGCCGCAACACGGATCGGCTGCTCACCCTGTTCGACACGCACCACGTCACGGCAACGTTCTTCGTGCTGGGCTGGGTTGCCGAACGGTACCCGTTTCTCGTGTCGCGCATCGCGTCGATGGGTCACGAGGTGGCGTCGCACGGCTACGCGCACCGGCTGATCTACGACCAGACGCCGGAGGCCTTTCGCGACGATGTCCGGCGCGCGAAGGATCTGCTGGAATCGTCCACCGGTCTCGCCGTCGACGGCTTTCGCGCGCCGAGCTACTCGGTGACCGCTCGCACGCTCTGGGCGCTCGACGTGCTGATCGACGAGGGATATCGCTACGACGCGAGCATCTTTCCAATCCGTCACGACCGGTACGGGATGCCCGACGCGCCGCGGCATCCGCACCGGCTGACGCGCGATCGCGGCTCGCTGGTCGAGGCGCCCGCCTCGACCGTTCGCTGCGGGCGCGTCAATCTTCCGGTCGCGGGCGGCGGCTACTTCCGCCTCCTGCCGTACGCCTGGACGCGCTGGGGCATCCGGCGGATCAACAGGCGCGAAGGGCGGCCGGCGATCTTCTATCTGCACCCGTGGGAAATCGATCCATCGCAGCCCCGATTCCAGGCGGGGTTCGTCAGCCGCTTTCGCCACTATCGGAATCTCGACAAGACCGAAGGGCGCCTCGCGCGGTTGCTGCGCGAGTTCCGTTTTTCCACGGTGCGAGCGGTCCTCTCGGCGTCGCATCCGGAGCTCACGCACGCTCCACAGGCCGGCCTCCCGATGGCCGCGAACGTTCAATGATGGCGACGACCGAAGCCGCGGGTCCGGTGTCGCCGGAGTTCTTCAGGCCGGCGAGTGTCCCTGCGAATGGCCCGCCGCAGCTCTTCGTCGTGGTCGACACGGAGGAGGAGTTCGACTGGTCCGCGCCGTTCTCCCGGAATTCGGTCGGCGTCACGGCAATCGAGGACGTTCCCCGGCTGCAGGCGGTCCTGAAGCCCTACCGCGCGATCCCGACGTACGTCGTCGACTATCCGGTGGCGACGACGGCGTCCTCGGTCGCATGCCTGGGAGAGTTCGCCAGCCGGGCCGAGTGTCACATCGGCGCGCACCTGCACCCGTGGGTGAACCCGCCGTACGTCGAGGAAGTCAGCGGGCTCACCAGCTACGCGTGCAATCTCGGCCACGATCTCGAGCGCGACAAAATTGCCCGGCTGCGTGACGCGATCGTCGAGAGCTTCGGCGTCGTCCCTCGCGTCTACAAGGCGGGCCGGTATGGGTTCGGCAGGACCACGGCCGAGATTCTCGAGACGCTCGAGTTCGACGTCGATGCGAGCGTCAATCCGCACATGGACTTTCGAAGCGAGGGCGGTCCGTCCTTCGAAGGATTCACCCCGACGCCGGGCTGGTTCGGCATGCGCCGCCGCCTGCTCGAACTGCCGTGCACGATGGGGTTCACGGGCGCGGCCAGACGCGTCGGCGAGTCCCTGCATCGGGTCGCCTCGACGCGCTGGCTCGAGCCGTTCCGCGCCGTCGGCGTGCTCGCGCGAAGCGGCGCCTTGAACAAAGTGATGCTTTCACCTGAGGGCAACACCTGCGAGGAGATGCAGGCGTTGACCGAGGCGCTCCGGCGCGACGGCGTGAGCACGTTTTCGCTGACGCTGCACAGCTCGAGTCTCAAGCCGGGCTGCACGACCTACGCGCGGACGACCGCCGAGCGCGACAGCCTCCTCGCGACGATCGATCGGTACTGCGATTACTTCTTCGGCAAGCTCGGCGGCGTGCCCGGGACGCCGGCAGGGCTGTACGACCAGCTGGTCAAGGACTCATTGTCATGAAGGTGCTCGGCCTCTCTCCATTGGACAAAGACTCGACCGTGACGCTCGTCGAGGACGGCGTCATCACGTTCGCGGCGGCCGAAGAGCGCTTCACTCGCGTCAAGCTGCAGGACGGGTTCCCGTGGAACGCGCTCGACAGCGCGTTGAAGACGACGGGCACCGAGATCAGAGAGATCGACAAGGTCGTCTATCCGTTCCTGACCTTCGACGAGGAGACGCGGCTGTTCGAGAAGAACCTGGTGGAGGAGCGCGAGTTTCTCGACGACACCGAAGCGGGCGCGACGAGCGAGGAGCTTCGCGCCGCGCGGGCGCGGATTCCGGACCGTCGTCAGGCCGTGCCCGGTCTGGCGGATCCCAACGAGCGCATGGAAAAGGGGCTGCTCAAAAGCCTTGCCTACCGCGTGCTCGCGAGCGAAGGCGTCGTCTCGCGCAACGTCGCGAAACGGGGATCGGAGCGATGGGGGCGTGATGCGTCGGCGTTCCACCATCGCTGGCAGCAGGAGCTCGACGGCGCGCTGACCGAGCTGCAGCTCAAGGACAAGCTCAAGCGGGTCGAGCATCACCTGAGCCACTCGGCCAACGCGTTCTTCACCAGCGGATTCGACCAGGCGCTCATCGTCACGCTCGACGGCTATGGATCGGGATTGTCGGGGAGCGTCAGCATCGGCCGCGACGGGCGCATTCAGCGCATTCACAACCAGGAGTATCCGCACTCGCTCGGCACGTTCTACGAGTCGGTGACTTCGGCGCTCGGCTTCCAGCCGAGCCGGCACGAGGGCAAGATTGTCGGCCTCGCCGCCTACGGGGATCCCGCGGTCCTCGGCGACATCCTCAGACGCCGGTTCGTGCAGAACAACGGCGGCTTCCGGATCGTCGAGACGAACAACATCTATTTCGCCCGGATGCTTGCGACGCAGTTCCCGAAGATCGACGTCGCGGCGGCCTATCAGCGCGTGCTCGAGGAAGTCGCGACGGCGTACGTCTCCCAGTACGTCGCCAAGACCGGCCTGCGCAATCTCGTGCTGTCAGGCGGCGTCGTGGCCAATGTGAAGCTGAATCAGCGGCTGCGGGAGATCACGGGCGTCGACAAGATTTTCATCCACCCGAACATGGGCGACGGCGGCTGCGGCACGGGCGCCGCGCTGCTCGAGTTTGCCGGAAGCGCCGACACGCGCCGGCGCCTCGACAACGTGTACTTCGGGCCGGAGTTCTCGAGCCGTGACATCACCGAGGCGCTGACGCGCGCGCACCTGCCGTTCACCGAGTACAAGCCGATCGAGCCGAAGGTGGCGATGCTGCTCGCCGCCGGCAAGGTCGTCGCGCGGTTCGACGGCCGCATGGAGTACGGCCCGCGCGCGCTCGGTCACCGGTCGATCCTCTATCACGCGAAGGAACCGGCGGTGAACCAGTGGCTGAATCAGCGGCTCGGCCGGACCGAGTTCATGCCGTTTGCGCCCGCGACGCTCTATGAGCACCGCGGCGCGTGCTATCGGAACATCGACGGCGCCGAGTACGCGGCCGAGTTCATGACGATCACGTTCGACTGCACCGAATCGATGCTGCGGGATTGTCCCGCAGCCGTCCACGTCGACGGCACCGCGCGTCCGCAGCTCGTCGCTGCCGAATCGAGTCCGGGTTTTCACCGGCTGCTCACCGAGTACTACAAGATCACGGGGATTCCCACCGTCATCAACACGAGCTTCAACATGCACGAAGAGCCCATCGTCTGCACCCCGGACGATGCGATTCGGGCGTTTCTGCAGGGGAATCTCGACTACCTCGCGATCGGCGACTACCTCGTCGAGCACCCGTCGGCGCGTCAATAGGTGCGGCGGATGAATGTCCTCGGCATCTCGGGGCGATATCGCGACGCGGCGGCCGCGCTGGCCGTCGACGGCCGCCTGATTGCCGCCGTGTCCGAGGACTGTTTCACGAAGGTGCCGGGGATCGGCTACGAGCAGACGGGCGGGTTTCCGTCGCAGGCCATCGAGGCCTGCCTGCACTCGGCCGGACTCACCCTGGGGGACGTCGACCAGTTGACGGTCGTCGAGCACGAGGGGCCGAACGGCCACGACGCGTCGCCGGTCCGGAAGGACTACAAAGATCTGCGGGTTCAGCGCATCGACGCCATTCGCGCCGATGCGGTGCATGCCGCCGCATCCGCGGGCGCACCGGGCACCGTGCTCGTGTGCAGCATGCGACCGGCGGTCATCGCCGCGTTCGTCACGGATCGCAACGAGATCACGTCGCAGCGAGTCGCGGCGGGCGGCGATCGCCTGATGCGGGCCGCGCAGACGGTGGCCGGCGCGCTCGGGGTGTCGGTCGACGATCCGTACGGCGCGCTCGATCGGCTGAGCGTCGGCGCCGAGCCGGAGTTCCAGGCTGATCTCGGATCGGTCATCGACTGGCGCGCCGGCGACGGGATGATCGTCGACGACGCGGAATTGTCGCGGCGGCTCGCATCGATCGCCGGCGATCACGCGCCATCGCTCAAGGATGGCGCGTCGCTCAACGTACGGCTGCAGGCCAGGCGCCGCGCGATTGCCGCGAGCTTCACGTGCCGGCTCGCGCAGGTCGTCCGCGACGCCGCCCAGACCCTGTGCGCGCGCGGTGATCTCGATTCGATCGTGTTCGGCGGCGGGATGTTCGCGAACGGCCGGTTCAGCTCCGAGCTGGCGAGGCTCGTCGGCGATCGACTGGCTTTTGCCGCGGTTCCGGAGCCTGCCGGACGCGCGCTCGGCGCGGCGCTGTCCTCCGCGGCATTCGACGCGCCGACGCCGGGACTCGCGCTCGGTCCGGCCTTTTCTGACGTCGACATCAAACGGACGCTGGACAACTGCCGGCTGGACTACGTCTACGAGCCCGACTGGCACCGGTTGTTTCTCCGCACGTCCAAAATGCTCTCGCAGGGCAAAGTCGTGGCGTGGTTTCAGGGCGCGATGGGATTCGGCCCGCGCGCGATGGGCACGCGCAGTATTCTGTGCGACCCGTCCAGCCGCTACGCCCGGCACAACATCAACGAGTACCTGAGACAGGCTCCGCTCGACGAGCCGCTGCCGGTCGTCTTCGCGCCGTCAGTGGCGGAGCAGTGCCTGATGCGGCCGTTGTCGCCGCGCCTTCCAGTCATGGACGCGGCCGTCGCGAGCGAATGGCGCGATCGGCTGGTCGCGGCGCTCGATTGGCGCCACTTCGTGCGCGTTCATGCCGTCAGCCCTCTCCAGGCGCCCGAGCTGTGCGAGCTGCTCGAGTGCCACGTCGGGCGGACGAACGTGCCGGCGCTCATCGAGACCAATCTCTGCGGTCCCGGTGAGCCGCTCGCGTGCACGCCGCGCGACGCGGTCAGGACCGTGTATTCATCGGCAATCGACGTCCTCGTCATCGGCCGGTTCATCCTGATGAAGGATCACTGGCTGCTCAGAAGCGATGTTGGCTGACCTCGTCGTCGATCGCGAATCCGCCGTGGCGGGGCGTGCGGTGACCGCGACGATCGCCGGCGATCGCGACCGCGCGGATTGGGAACGCTACGTCTCGGGCCATCCGGCCGCCTGCGGATACCATTCCTGGGCGTGGCGAGAGGTGTTCGAACGGACGTTCGGCCATGCCTGCTTCTACCTGATCGCGCGGGAAACGGGCCGCGCGGACATTGCTGGCGTCCTGCCGCTCGTCGAGATTCGGAGCTGGCTCTTCGGCCGTACGATGACGTCGCTGCCCTTCGTGAACTACGGCGGCGTCGTCGCCGAATCCGACGCGTCCGCGCGCGCCCTGGTTGCCTTTGCGCGCGAGCTGGCCGCGACCCGGGGCTGCCGTCACGTCGAGCTCCGGCATTTCGCGCGCCGCTTCGACGACCTGCCGTGCAAGCAGCACAAGGTGACGATGCGGTTGCCGCTGTCGCCGGGCATGTGGGAGCGGCTGGATCGCAAGGTGCGCAATCAGATTCGCAAGGCCATGAAGTCCGATCTCACCGTCGAGCGGGGAGGGGCGGATCTGCTGGCGGACTTCTACCCGGTGTTTGCGCGCAACATGCGCGATCTCGGCACCCCCGTCTACACCCGCAGGCTCTTCGAGGAGGTGCTCCGCGCCTTCCCGGACCGGGCGCGTCTCGTGATCGTGCGCCGCGCCCGCGAGGCAATCGCGTGTGGCCTCACGTTTCGCACGGGCGGCATGGTCGAAGTCCCATGGGCGTCGTCGATTCACGACTACAACGCGCTTTGTCCGAACCATCTTCTCTATTGGAGCATCATCGAGACGGCAATCGCCGAGGAGTGCGCCATGCTCGACTTCGGCCGCTCGACGCCGGACGAGGGCACGTACAAATTCAAGGCGCAATGGGGCGCGACGCCCGTGCCGCTGCACTGGGAGTACTGCCTGCTTCGCGGCGACGCGATTCCGGATCAGAGTCCGAAGAACCCGAAGCTCCGGATGTTCGTTGAAACCTGGAAGAAACTGCCGCTCTGGGCCGCCAACCTGATCGGCCCGTTCATCGTGCGATCGATTCCCTGAGACGAGAGGCGGGTCGCCACGCCAATGGCGACCCGCCGCTGTCGTCGAGCGGGTGGTTATTTCCTGTAGATCGTGATGACGCCCGTGGCCGGAATGTTGCTCGAGAGCAGCTGGCCGGCCGAGATGGTCACGTTCGACAGATTCACGTCGTACTGGGCGCCGGTCGTATAGAAGATCCCGTAGGTCCCGGCCGGCAGGCCGCTGATCGAGAACGAACCGCCGTTTTCGGACTTCACCACGACGACGTACCTGCCGTCGACGTTGACGAAGGCCAACGGTTCGACCGCACCGCTCACTGACGACGCGTCGATGCGCTGTGCGCCGGGACGTACGAACTTCGTGTACTGCCGAATCAACTTCGTGTTCGGGCAGACTGTCGCGGTGCCGTTCACCAGCCCGACGATCTGGTTGTATCGGCAGCCGTTCGAGTCGGCGAACTGTCCCTGCTGCCACGTAGAGTTCCGGCCAACCGTCAGGTCCTGATGGAGTACCCGGTAGTTACTCTCGTTGCTCCAGAACTCGAGCATCGACGTTCGCTGGCCGTACTGGACGGCCTTGGAGGTGATTGCCTGCAAGTCTGTCAGCGAGCCGCCGTACCGGTGATAGCTGAGCTCCTTCACGAGGCTGGCGGCGCCGGGCACCGCCATAATGCCGTCGATATACGCCGCGGCCGCGCTCATGTTCGACGTGCTCGGCCCGATGAAATCCGGCACGCTGAACCCGGCGGCCCGCAGCCGCTGCGCGGTTGCAACGATGCATTGGCCGATGATGGTCGGGCTCCAGCCATGCATATCGTTCGGCTCGAGCATGGCCTCGATCGCATTGGGCACGAAGCCGTACTTGTCGCGCATGTGCTGGAAAGTCGCCACCATGAACTCGGCATATTCCTGCGGGTTGCTGTAGTGTTCGAACGCAGAGTCGCCGAAGTCGACGTAGGTCAGGTTCACGTAGAAAGACTCGCCGCGCGCGTGCGTTCGCTGCCGAAGCGGCATGATGAACCGATCGATCTGGTAGTCGAGCGCCGTGAACTTGAATCCATTGGGGTTGATGACGTTCGGATCGCTGTTGTCGTTCACAATCTCGTATGCCGTGTTGCCGTTTGGATTCTCGACGCCCGAGCGGAGCACCAGCCGTGCCCGCGTAATGCCGAGATCGTTGACGGCCAGGTTCAGGAGCGAGGCGAGCTGCGCGTCAGTCAACGGCTCGAGATCCTGAATTGATGCCGTGACGGCGCCTTCCCAACCGGCGATCGTCTGATACTTGATGGCCGGATTCAGCACGATCGTCTTCCCGGACATCGGCGGCGGTGCCGACGACGAAACGATCGGACACCCTCTGGCATCGACGGGCATCCCAGCGATCGTGCCGGGACACAGGTCGCGAGCATCGTCCACGCCATCGCCATCCAGATCGTTGCTCGAGGCCGGACGCAGTGAAGGGGCGGATGGCGTTGACGTCGCCGAAACCGGAATCCAGGTGCCGTCCAGACACACGCCCACGAGGTCGATGAGTCCTGCGAATGGATCGGTCCCGGGACATGCCCCGGGCGTCGGATTCGAAGCGGGGATCGGACTTGAGGCCGACGAAGTTGATGCCGGGGCGGCGGCCGCTCCGGCGCGATACCACGTGCCATTCGAGCAGATGCCGCCGCCAACTGCCTGATAGGGGTCTGCCGTCCCGCAGCCTGAGCTCCGGCCAGACGTGGGGAACGGCGGGGCATCCGGCGCGCCGGCGTTTGCCGGAGTGGTCGTCGGCGCGTACCAGTAGCCATTGGAGCAAGTGCCACCGCCGAGCGCCACGAATGGATCGGCTGTCGTACATCCAGTGCTGCGGGAGGGCGACGACTGCGGCCCAGGTGTCATCGCAGATGGCGTCATGCTGCCGCCGCCCCGCATAGCCTGTGGCATCGCGTTGCCAGTACCGCCGATGCCCATCGGAACGGGATTCGCCGTCGCGGGTACCGTCGCACCGG
>JBLNGH010000253.1:0-3023 GCA_050264575.1 Acidobacteriota bacterium
GCCGATGCAGACGCCGAGCGCGCCGGGGCTGCAGCCCTTGCCCTGCGCCTGCCACACCGCGTGGAGGATGCACCTCCGCACGCCTTCGAGCGTGCGATCCGCGCGTCCCATGTGCGGCAGATCCATTGGCAGCGAGTACTGCGCGTTGGTGTTTTCGCAGCCGCCCCCTTTCAGGAGCAGTTTCACTTCGATTTCGTTCTTGTCCCACTGATCGAAGTAGATGATCGGCGTCCCGGGTCCGAGGTTGTCTCCCGTGTTCCCGCCGGTAATCGAATCGACGGAGTTCGAGCGCAGCTTGCCGCGCCTGGTCGCTTCAGCGATCGCGGTGCGTATCTGCTCCCGCATCCACATGTGGTTGGCGCCGACCGGCGTCTTGATTTTGAAGGTCGGCATGCCTGTGTCCTGGCAGATCGGCCCCTCGCACGAGGCCGCCTGGTCGATGTTCTGGGCAATCACCGACAGCGCCTGTGCGGAACGTGTGCCGTCGGCTTCGGCCTCCATGGCGTGACGCATGGCGGTGCGGACGTCTGGAGGGAGATCGGTCGAAGTCCTGGTGATCAGATCGATGAGGCTGTCGAGGAAAGCAGGAAGCATATATGACCAGTATAATGAGATATTTAGCGGACCTGCCATGACTTTCCGCATCGAAACGGACACGCTCGGCGAGGTCAACGTCCCGGCGGAGGCCTATTACGGTGCCCAGACCCAGCGTGCCGTCGAGAATTTCCCGATCAGCGGCCTTCGCGCCCCCGACGCGCTCGTGACGGCGACGGTGCTGGTCAAGAAGTCCGCGGCGGAGGCCAACATGCGGCTTGGGCGGCTGCCCAGGAGGATCGGCCGGGCGATCGTTCAGGCTGCCGACGAAATCCTCGGGGGCGCGCTGCGTGACCAGTTCGTCGTGGACGTGTACCAGGCGGGCGCCGGCACGTCGCACAACATGAACACGAACGAGGTGCTCGCCAGTCGCGCGGCCGAGCTGCTCGGCGGCTCGCGCGGCGACACGTCGCTCGTCCACCCGAACGATCACGTCAATATGGGACAGTCGACCAACGACGTGTTTCCCACGTCGACTCGGCTCGCGCTGCTGTTGATTGCGCCAGACCTTCTGCGCGCCGGCCGCGATCTGGCCCAGGCGCTGGAGCGCAAGGCGCGGGAGTTCAGGCGCGTGCTGAAGACCGGCCGCACGCATCTCCAGGATGCGGTGCCCATCACGCTGGGACAGGAGTTCGGCGGCTATGCCGCGTGCATCCTGGCGGGCTGCGACGACGTCGAGCGCTCGCTCGATGGGCTCGAGGAGCTGAACCTCGGCGCGACGGCAGTCGGAACCGGGCTCAACGCAGGGTTCGATTACATCGACCTGGCCGTTCGCCGCTTGCGTCGGCATACCGGGCTCGACGTGCGCCCCGCAGAAAACCGGTTTCGCGTGACCCAGAGCATGGGCGACGTCCTGTCCTACTCGGGCGCAGTCAGACGGCTCGCGGTCGAACTCTCGAAGGTCGCATCCGACCTGCGCCTGCTGAGCATGGGCCCACGCGCCGGGCTCTCGGAGATTCAGTTGCCCGCCGTGCAACCGGGCTCGTCAATCATGCCGGGGAAGGTGAACCCTTCGATCGCGGAGATGGTCAACCAGGTGTGCTACCAGGTCCGCGGATGCGACGAAACGATCGCCGGTGCCTGCGAGGCCGGACAGCTTGAGCTGAACGTGATGATGCCGGTGATCGCGTGGAACGCGATCCATGCAACCACAATCCTGGGTCGGGCGATGGACGTTCTCCGCACGAAGTGCGTCGCCGGCATCACGGCTGACGAAGCGCGTGCGCGCGAGCTGATGGATCGCAGCACGGCGATCGCGACGGCCCTGAGCCCGTACATCGGGTACGCCGCGACCGCTGCCATCGCGAAGGAGGCCGTGAAGACCGGGCGCAGCGTCGCCGAGCTCGCCCGCGAGCAGGGTCTGATCGAACCGCGACGGCTCGAGAAAATACTGGCGCCAGAGGCGATGACGACGCCCGGAGTGCCCGGCGAGGAACGAACACGTGAGAAGACAAACGCGGGTGATCGCAGCCTTCGTCGCGCTCGCGCTCGGAGGGCTCGCCGGAACAGCCGGCGCGCAGCGCGGACGACACGGCCGGTTGTTTCCGCCCGAAGATCTCGGCATCCTCGAAGGTCCCGATAGGGACGCCTGGCAGAAGCCCGAGCAGATCATGGACGCGCTCGGGATTGCCGACGGAGCGACCGTCGCGGATCTCGGCGCGGGCGGCGGCTGGTTCACCGTCCGGCTCGCGAGGCGCGTCGGCCCCACGGGGCGTGTGTACGCGGAAGACATCCAGCCGCAGATGATTGAGTCCATCCGGCGCCGTGTGGATCGTGAGGGGCTCAAGAACGTGACCATCGTCCACGGCACGGCAACTGACCCGCGGTTGCCGACCGGCGAGGTGGACGCGGTACTGATCGTCGACACGTACAACGAACTGGAAGACCCTGTCACGCTGCTTCGAAACGTGGCCTCGGCGCTCGCCCCCCGCGGGCGGCTCGGGATCATCGACTTCAAGTCCGATGGCCTCGGGCCGGGCCCGCCGCCGGAAGATCGCGTTGACGAGAAGCGGGTGCTCGCGGCGGCTGAGCAGGCCGGGCTGCGGCTCGTGAAGCGCGAAACGTTCCTCCGGTATCAGTACATGCTGGTCTTCGGGCGCGCCGCGTCATGAGCGCCCCGCCGGTCTCGCTGCCGTCATTCTTCACCGACTACCAGGCGCGCATCGGGAGGGAAATCGATTCGCTGCTGCCCCCGGCCAGCCGCGAACCCGTTGCCGTGCACGAATCGATGCGGTATACCGCGCTTGCCGAATCGAAGCGTGTCCGGGCGGTGCTCGCGTTGCTGTGCGCAGAGATCTGCGGCAAGCCTGACTCGGCCATGCCGGCGGCCGCCGCGGTCGAATTGATACACGCCTCGTCGCTCATCCTCGATGATCTTCCGTCGATGGATGACGCACCCCTTCGACGAGGGCGGAAGACGAACCACCTGG
>JBLNGH010000254.1:0-2966 GCA_050264575.1 Acidobacteriota bacterium
GTCGGCAGGGCCGCGCCCCGTCGAGGACACGAGCATCCGCCCCTTTCAAGTCAAGTTCCCAGCAGCGTCCCTCGCGGACCTCCGCCGGCGCATCGCGGCGACGCGATGGCCGGACAAGGAGACGGTCGCCGATCAGTCGCAAGGCGTCCCGTTGGGGCTGCTGCAGGGTCTCGTCAGGTACTGGGGCTCGGGCTACGACTTCGGCAGGGTCGAACGGGAGCTCAACGCCCTTCCTCAGTTCATGACGGAAATCGATGGCGTCGATATCCACTTCATCCATGTCCGCTCGCGCGAGAAGAATGCACTGCCGTTGCTGATCACGCACGGCTGGCCCGGCTCGGTCATCGAGCAGCTGAAGATCATCGCTCCACTGACCAATCCCACGGCGTTCGGAGGTCGCGCGGAGGACGCGTTCGACCTGGTGATTCCGTCATTGCCGGGCTACGGCCTTTCGTCTCGGCCGACCGAAGCGGGCTGGGGGCCGGAACGGATTGCGCGCGCGTGGGACGTCCTCATGAAGCGGCTGGGATACTCGCGGTACGTCGCACAAGGCGGAGACTGGGGGGCGGTCATCGTCGAAACGATGGCCCGCCAGGCGCCAACCGGATTGCTCGCCATCCACACCAACTTGCCCGCTGCAGTCCCCCCGGACGTCGAGAAAGCGCTTGGCCTCGGCGCCGGCCCGCCGGAGGGAGCGTCCGAGCAGGAACGCGCGACGTTCGCGGCGCTCGCCGCGTATCGCAAAGCGGGAAGCCCAGCCTATTTCCTGATGTTGACCGCGCGGCCGCAAAGCGTCGGCTACGGCCTGACCGACTCCCCAGCCGGACTCGCCGGATTCCTTCTCGTGCATCCCGGTTTCGCAAAGTGGACGGAAGACAGCAAGTCACCGACGAAAGACGATCTGCTCGACAACTTCACGCTGTACTGGCTGACGAACAGCGCGGCCTCGGCGGCACGCATCTACTGGGAGAACGCCGGACGAAGCGCGACCAGTAGCGCTGCTTGGAAGACCACTGAGATCTCGATTCCGGTGGCCATGACGGTATTCCGCGACGACGTGTATCGCCCCCCCGAGACATGGGCCCGGCGCGCGTTCCGCAACCTGATCTACTTCCACGAAGTCGACAGGGGCGGTCACTTCGCCGCGTGGGAGCAGCCGCAACTCTTCTCTGAAGAGATGCGCGCAGCGTTCCGATCAATTCGTTCCAGTCAGGCAGCCGGACAATAGCATGAAAAAGAGACGGCTCATCGCGGCTGCGGTGTTGGCGGTGCTCCTCCCAGGAATCGGATTCGGGATGTACCTGGAGAAGTCGCAGCAACCGACGATCAAGCGCACCGAGCTGCAGCGGCACGACCTCAGCGTCGCTGGACGCGAGATAGTCCAAGCGCGCATCGAGTTTGGCCCGGGAATGGCGTTCGGCAAGCACACACATCCGGGCGAAGAGGTCGTCTACGTGCTACAGGGCTCGTTGGAGTATCAGGTCGAGGGGAAGCCACCGTTGACGCTCAAGGCGGGCGACGTCTTGTTCATCCCCGCCCGAACAATCCATGCGGCGAAGAACGTCGGCACCACCAACGGAGCAGAGCTTGCAACCTATGTCGTCGAAAAGGGAAAGCCGCTCCTCGTGCTGGTACAGTAGGCGAGAGGGCGTCGTGCAATTCGCCTACAGGCCGGAGGTCTGGGAGACGATGTTCTAAACGGTCGGTCTTGCCGCAGCGACGCTAACCGGGTTGCTGTCGGTGGGTCTCTTGATAAACCTGCGCCACATCATTGACAGTCCGGCTCACCTGGCCCGCGCGCGAGAGGCGTTGATTGCCCTCACCGTGCTGCTCACGCTTTCGATCTTCGTCCTGATCCCGAAGCAGGGGCGAGTCGCCCTGGGGATCGAGCTGCTCGTCCTGAGCGTGATCGTGTTAGGGATGAGCCTCCGGTTGCAGTGGGGGACGGTGCATCGCTTGCCTCAACGCCGTCGGCGCTGGTGGGTGAGACGGCTATTGGGCCTCAACAGCGCCACGCTCGCGATTGGGATGGCAGGAGCCGGTCTGGTCACCGAAAAGCTGGGCGGCATGCTGTGGCTGGTGATGACCACGCTGATCTGCCTGCTGTGGTCCACCTACAACGCGTGGAGCCTCGCGATCAGGCCGGTGACTTCTGATGAGTAGCGTGACTCCGCAAATCGCTCTCGAGTCTGCACGGAATAGCAAACGAAAACGTCGCGCCAGGCCCGTCATTGCGTGTCGCCCACAGACTTCCATGATGGGCATTGATAATGGAGCGACTAACGGAAAGCCCGATACCCATGCCGTCGTCCTTCGTGGTGAAAAACGCCTCGAACAGTCTGTCGGCGGCCTCCGTTGTGAAACCGACTCCTGCATCCTTGACGCTGAGGCGCACCTGGTCCCCCTCATCCCGTTCCGTTCTGACCAGCAACTCTCGCGGGCGATCGTCAACGGTGCTCATCGCCTCGGACGCATTCCGTAGGAGGTTCATGATGACCTGCTGCAGCTGGATGCGATCGGCCATGACAGGTGGCAAGTCGTCCGCGAGCTCATGGCGCAGAATCACACGGTTACGTTGCAGCTCACTCAGCAACAACGAGATGACCTCTCGGGCGGCTTCGTTCAGGTCCAGCACTTCCGGTGAGAAATTCTTCTTGCTAAACAGCGCGCGCAGTCGGGTGATGACATAAGAAGTCCGGTTGCCATCCCGAATCGCGCGTCGGGCGGTTTCGCGAGCGCCATCGACGTTGGGAGGATCGGCAGAGAGCATTCGCAGACAGGTGCTCGCATTCGTGATGACACCGGAAAGAGGCTGATTGATTTCGTGTGCGATCGATGCCGTCAAAACACCGAGGCTGTTGACCCTGGCCACGCGTGTGAGCTCCGATTGCACCTTGCCGAGTGCCTCGTCGGAGAGTCGGCGCTGCGTCACATCCTGAACGGCGCCAATGTACTCCAGGCCGTCC
>JBLNGH010000255.1:0-6938 GCA_050264575.1 Acidobacteriota bacterium
AGATTTAAGGGCGCGTGCTCATGACTGCAAGCCGGGTGCCGTAGGCTAGCATCCGGTCCCGATCGGGTCAACCGACAAAATACGTGAAATTGCTCAGCAGCAATACGGATCAGGGGTGCGGCCACGTGGCGGAAACGAACACCCGGTGCGCCTGCGCGAGATCGCGCGCGGACGGAGTAACAATCGTGCGCTCTGCGATCACAATCTTGCGTCCTTGCCGGATGGCTTGCTTCACGTCCTCTTCGCACACGAACGCGACCGCCGTGCCCGTCTCGCTGCTCGCCGCTGAAGGCGCCGGCGCCGCGCCGCCGCCGAGCAACGAATCAATCTGGCGACGCATGGCCGGCGCTTCGATGCCTGCTGATACCGGCGGAGCGGGAGCTTGCGGCAAGCGCGGCGCAGCCGACGACGAAGCCGTGCTCGCGGTGGGCATCTGACCTTCGCGGCGAATTACGGCTGGCCGCGTCTCGTAGGCCAGGCGCTTGATGTTGAGCAAGTGACGCGGCGAGATGTTGTCGGACGTGATGTTCCCGCCAAAGCCGCCGCATCCGAGCGTCATCGCGGGATCGAGACCTGTCGTGAGCCCGATCGATCCATGCGTCGTGGGCGTGTTCACGACGATCCGGAACGCCGGCTTCTTCAGCCCGAACTCGAGAATCACTTCCTCGTTTCGCGAGTGGATGGACATCGTGTGGCCCATCCCGCCATACCGGAGAATCTGGATGCAACGCTCGCAGCCCTCGCGCCAGTCGGCGACGACATAGTACGAGAGGACGGGACAGAGCTTCTCGATCGACAGCGGGTAATCGCGCCCGACACCGCGAAGCTCGGCGATGAGCGCACGCGTCTTCGGTGGAAGCGTAAATCCGGCTTGCTCAGCGAGGAACGCGGCCGTCTTTCCGACGAGCTTCGGGTTGGGCAGCCGCTGGGGCGAAATCAGAACGGCCGCCAGCTTGTCTGCTTCCGCCGGCGACATGAAATAGGCGCCCTGCGCAATGAACTGACGCTTGACTTCGTCGGCCACGGCGGCGTCGACCACGACCGAGTTCGGCGACGAGCAGAGCACGCCATTGTCGAAACATTTGCCGACCACGATGTCGCTCGCGGCCTTCGCGAGATCAGCCGACTTCTCGATGTAGCACGGCGCGTTGCCGGGTCCAACGCCGTACGCCGGTTTGCCCGCGCTGTAAGCGGCCCGCACGAGCCCCATCCCGCCGGTGGCCAGGATGACGGCGACGTCACGATGCTTCATCAGCTCCTGGGTGCCCTCGATCGTCACGGTCTGCATCCAGTTGACGGCGCCGTCCGGCGCGCCGGCGCTCATCGCGGCTTCGCCCATCACTTCCGCCACACGCGTGATGCAGCGGGCCGCCGCAGGATGCGGGCTGATGACGATTGGGCAGCGGGCCTTCAGTGAGATCAGAATCTTGTAGATGGCCGTGGACGTCGGGTTCGTCGACGGCACGATGGCGGCGACCACCCCAAACGGCTCGGCAATCTCGACGAGCTTTCGCTCCTCGTCCCGCGCCACGACGCCGACGGTCTTCATCGGCCTGATGAATCGATAGACCTGTTCGGACGAAAAGAGGTTCTTCTCGATCTTGTCGGCGACGACGCCGTAGGTCGTTTCTTCGACGGCAAGACGGGCGAACTCTTCGGCACGTGGTGTGGCCGCGCCGGCCGCGGCGTCGACGATCTTGTCGATTTGGGCCTGGCTGAACTCTGCGAGCGCCGGTGCGGCTTTCTTGGCGCGCTGCGCCAGACGGCGTGCCTCCTGTACGGAGGTTAGATCCTTGTCGGTGGGCGGCGCTGCGGGACTCGTTGCCGGCATGGTGCTAGTGGTTGATAAGGGCAAAGGGCAGAGGGCAAAGGGCAGAGGTGAGGAACGAACTGACGCCTGCCATCATTCCTCCCTTTCTACCTTTGCCTTCTGACCTTTCCTTTGCCCTCTGCCCTCTGCTCTTTGCCCTATGTCTTGACAGGGCTCTTGGGAAGTACCCGCTCGACTTCCGCGTGAGGCCGCGGAATCACGTGCACCGAGATCAGTTCGCCGACGCGACGCGCGGCGGCTGCTCCCGCGTCGGTGGCGGCCTTGACCGCGCCGACGTCCCCACGCGCGAGCACCGTCACATACCCGGCGCCGATGTACTCTTTGCCGATGAGGACGACGTTCGCGGCCTTGACCATCGCATCGGCGGCTTCGATCGCGCCGATGAGACCGCGGGTTTCGATCATGCCGAGCGCGTCTGCAGTCATGAAGAAGCGGCGGGCGGAAACGCCGCAAGGCTAACATTATTGAACGGCATGCAGCAATACGGTACCATGCACGGCTCGTGACCAGTTCTTACGGTCGTCCGGCACTGTTCGCTGCCGCCGCGCTCCTCACCTTTTCAACAGGCTGTTCGAAAGGCGATACGTCGCCGCCCGTGGCGACGGTGACGTTCTCCGCGAACAAAGCGCGCGTGCCGCTCGGCAGTCCGATCGAGTTGACGTATCGGTTCAACGTCGCGCCCGACGCGAAATTCGACGGCAACTACAAGGTGTTCGTGCATTTCGTCGACGCCGACGGCGGCGTGCTCTGGAACGACGACCACGATCCGTCGCCGCCGACCTCGCAGTGGCGCCCCGGTCAGACGATTCAGTACACGCGCACGCGCTTCCTGCCCGTCGTCCCGTTCCTGGGTGAAGTGAAGGTGACCGTCGGCTTGTATCGCGACTCCGATCGTCTGCCGCTGCAGGGCCTGGATCCCGCCGACCGTCAGTCCACGACGCGCGAATACAAGGTCGGCACGCTGCAGTTGCTGCCCACGTCGGAGAACATCTTCGTTTTCAAGAAGAACGGCTGGCACCCGACGGAGTTCGCGGCCGAGAATCCGACGCTCGAGTGGGAATGGACGCAGAAGGTT
Organism: Acidobacteriota bacterium; assembly: GCA_050264575.1. Classification (GTDB taxonomy): domain Bacteria; phylum Acidobacteriota; class Vicinamibacteria; order Vicinamibacterales; family SCN-69-37; genus DASQFI01. The sequence goes on from JBLNGH010000255.1 coordinate 2,907, forward strand.
GCGACACTGACGCTCAAGAACCCGCGCAAGGACGTCTTTCTTTACCTGGAGTTCGACGCGCGGACGGACGTCTTCACCGACCGGCCGCAGCAGGTCACGGTGTATTCGGGGGACCAGACGGTCGATACGTTCCCGGCCAGCGCGGGGGTGCCGACCCTGCGGCGCATTCCGATTACGGCTGCCCAGCTGGGCCAGAACGAGATGGCCGAGCTGCGCATCGAGGTCGACCGCACCTTCGTTCCGGCCAAGCTCCCCGCCGGCGGCCGCGACGTTCGCGAGCTTGGCGTCCGTGTCTACAACGTTTTCGTAGAAACACGATAAAGATTAACGGGCTCTTTACAAATTGCCCCGCCAGGCACGCGCAGAGGATCAGCCGTTTTTGCCCGGCCGTGGTCTAAATGGCGTCAGCGGACACGCTGACATGTGGGCCGGGTTATTGATGTAGACCCGTCTTTTCGGCGCGGACAAGGCCCCCAAATGAGGGAAGCAAGCAAACGAGCGAAGCGAGCGAGCCATAGGGGGGCCGCGGGGTCGAAGCCTTGCGGATGGAAAGTGAGCGAACGAGCGAAGCGAGTGAGCGCGTAAAGGGGTCCGCGGGGCGAAGCCCCCGGGTAAAAGATGGAATATCGATGCCGCGTGGCCACCGCTAACGGCCAAGTCATGGAGGCGACCTACGTCGCCGAAAGCGAGGCGCGCCTGCGCCTCGAGCTGGAGGAGAAGGGACTCCTCCTGCTCTCGGTCCAGGGCAAGGGAGGCCTCAGCGTCGGCGGGCTTCAGGTCCGGCTGCCGCGGCGGCGGAAGATCCCCTCGAGCGACTTCATCATCTTTAACCAGGAGCTGGCGACGCTCCTCAAAGCCGGCCTGCCGGTCGTCCAGTCGCTGGATATCCTCCGGAAACGTGTTCCGAATCCTCTGTTCAAGGCGACGCTCGACGACGTCTATGAGAGGGTCCGGTCGGGCAGCGCGCTGTCTGAGGCGTTCGAGGCCCAGAAGCTCTTCAGCGGCGTCTACACCGCGTCGCTCATGGCGGGGGAGAAGAGCGGCAGTCTCGAGCAGGTTATCCGCCGGTACGTTCAGCACGTCAAAGTGATCGCCAGCGTGCGGTCGCGCGTCGTCTCCGCGCTCATCTACCCGGCCGTGCTCGTCGGGCTGTCGATCGCCGTCGTCGGTTTGATCGTCTTTAAAGTCGTGCCGGAGTTTGCCTTGTTCTACACGCAGGAAGGGAACGGCGCGCAGTTGCCGCTGTCGACGCGCATCGTGGTGGCGATCTCGACGACGGCCGTGTCGAGCGGCGGGTTCATCGTCGCCGGTCTCGTCGCGGCGGTGATTCTGGGGATTCTCTGGTTCCGGCAGCCGAGTCAGCGGACGATGCTGCACGCGTGGGTGTTGCGGCTGCCGTTCTTCGGACCACTGGCGAGAAAGTTCGCCACGGCGCAGGTCTCGCGCACGCTGGCGACGCTGCTCACGGGGGGAATCCCGCTCGTCAACTCGCTCGACATCGCGGCGAAGTCGGTCGGGAACCGGTATATCGCCGTACACCTCGCCACCGTGGCCCGGAAGGTCCGGGAGGGCAGCAGCCTGGCTGCGGCGCTGAGCGACAAGTCCATCTTCCCGAACGTCTCGGTCGAGATGGTCGAGGTCGGCGAGTCCACGGGCGCTCTGGCCGATATGCTCAACAGCGTGGCCGACTTCTACGACGAGGAGAACGAGACCAAGCTGACCCGGTTCTCGAACCTCATCCAGCCGATTCTGCTCATCATCATGGGCGTCATCATCGCGGGGCTGCTGCTGTCGCTCTACATGCCCCTGTTCCAGTTGTCGACGATTCGAGGCTGACATGGCCGACGCGCCAACTTCTCCAACAGATACCCTCTACGTCGAACCGCCGACGGTCCCCGTCGATCAGGTCGCGGAAGAGGAGCACGCCCGCAAGCTCGCGGATCGGTATCAGCTCGAGTTCGTCAACCTCCTCCAGTACCACGTCGATCACGCGTTGTTCCGCAGCATCCCGGCCGACCTGATGCTGCGGTATGGCTTCGTGCCGTACCGGAGCGAGGGTCACACGCTCTTGATCGTCGTGTCGGATCCGAGCGACCTGCAGACGATCGACGAGGTCGGCGTGCAGCTGAACAGGCCCATCCGCGTCTGTGTCGGCACGCCGTCCGCGATTCAGTCGATTCTGAAAAAGAGCGAAAGCTCGCAGCGCGTGCTCGAAGAGGCGACCGAAGGATTCCAGATCCAGATTCTTCGCGAGGACGACAGCGGCGAAGAGACGCTGACCGTCGACAAGCTGACGTCCGACGCGAGCCCGGTCATCCGCCTCGTCGACTCGATGGTCTTCACGGCGCTGCAGCGGCGCGCCTCAGACATTCACATCGAGACGCAGGACGACGCCGTGCACGTGAAGTACCGCATCGACGGCGTGCTGCAGCAGGCAATGCGGCCGATCGACAAGCGGTTTCACAGCACGATCATCTCGCGCGTCAAGGTCATGGCCGAGCTCGACATCGCCGAGAAGCGGATCCCGCAGGACGGCCGCTTCAAGCTGCGCGTCCGCGGGAAGACGATCGACTTCCGCGTGTCGATCATGCCGAGCGTCCACGGAGAGGACGCCGTCATTCGTATTCTCGACAAGGAATCGATCAGCGAGCAGTTCACCGAGCTGCGTCTGGACATTCTCGGGTTTCCGGACGAGGAGCTGCGGCGGTTCCGCAAGTACATCCGCGAGCCGTACGGCATGGTTCTCGTCACCGGACCCACCGGGTCGGGCAAGACGACGACGCTGTACGCGGCGCTGTCGGAAATCAAGACCGTCGAGGACAAGATCATCACGATCGAAGATCCTGTCGAGTATCAGCTTCGCGGCGTCACGCAGATTCCGATCAACGAGAAGAAGGGCCTGACGTTCGCGCGCGGCCTGCGGTCCATTCTGCGCCACGATCCTGACAAGATCATGGTCGGCGAGATCCGCGACCCGGACACGGCGCAGATCGCCATCCAGTCGGCGCTCACGGGCCACCTGGTCTTCACGACGGTTCACGCCAACAACGTCATCGACGTCCTGGGGCGGTTCCTGAACATGGGCGTCGAGGCGTATCAGTTCGTCTCGGCGCTGAACTGCGTGCTCGCGCAACGGCTGGTCCGGCGCGTCTGCGAGCACTGCAAGCGCCCGGTGGAAATGACGCGCGAGCAGCTGATCGAGTCCGCGATGGATCCGCAGCTGGCGACGCTCGGGCTGTTCTACGAAGGCGCGGGCTGCATCGAATGCGGCGGGACCGGCTACAAAGGGCGCACCGCGATTTGCGAGCTGATGGATCTCACCGACCATATCCGTGACATGATTCTCGATCGCCGGCCGACGTCGGAAATCAAGCGCGCGGCCAGAGAGGAAGGGATGACCTTCCTGCGCCAGTGCGCCGTCGGCCGTGTGCTCAAGGGCGTGACGACGCTCCGCGAGATCAACAAAGTGACGTTCGTCGAATGAGGCCGCCGGTGGCGAAATCCTCCACACTGTCGGCGTCGGCTCCCACGACTGCGATTGAGATTGCCAGCCGCCGTGTCACGGCGGTCGAGCTCGGCCAGTCGGCCGGAGTGGCTGCGGTCCTGGCCTACGCGTCAGAACCGCTGCCCGACGGTGCCGTCGTGCCGTCGCTCATCGGTACGAACATCGCGCACCCGGACGCCGTTATCAGCGCGCTGCGCGCCGCCCTGGGCCGCGCCGGTCTGCTGTCGCGCCGCAAGGTGGCGCTCCTCGTGCCGGACAGCGTCGCGCGCGTCTCGCTGCTGAACTTCGAGCAGATGCCCGCCAAGGCCGCGGATCTCGACCAGTTGATTCGATGGCAGCTTCGCAAGGCGACGCCGTTTCCGATTGACGAGGCCCAGGTGAGCTCTTTCACCGCGAACACCGACGGCAAAACCACGACGCTCGCCGCCGTCGTCTCGCGCCGCGACGTGATCGAACAGTACGAGGCGATCACATCGGCGGTGGGCATTCACGCCGGCATCGTCGATCTGTCCAGCTTCAACGTGATC
>JBLNGH010000256.1:0-2878 GCA_050264575.1 Acidobacteriota bacterium
GCACGTTCCACGAGGCGATCACCGAGACGACCGGGCACACGAGCCGCTTCTCCATGGGCGTGGATGCCGCCGATTTCAACAACGACGGCCGCCCCGACATCGCCGTCCTGGACATGCTTCCTGACAGTGAGCCGATCCTCAAGACCGCGGCGAGCGCGGAGAGCTATACGCTGTTCGGCCTCAAGCTCGCGGCCGGCTACCACGCGCAGTACGCGCGCAACACGCTGCAACTGAATCGCGGCGTGGTAAGCGGGAAGCTGCGGTTCAGCGAGATCGGCCAGCTCGCGGGGATCTCGGCAACCGATTGGAGCTGGGCGCCGCTGTTCGCCGACTTCGACAATGACGGCTGGAAAGATCTGTTCGTCACGAACGGGATCTACCGGCGGCCCAACGATCTCGATTACATCGCATCGCTCGACAGCGGAGGGCCACCCAGGCTGGACCGGATGCCGAGCGTGCCGCTGGCGAAGTATGCGTTTCACAACAACGGCGATTTGACGTTTGGGAATAAGGCTAGGGACTGGGGGCTCGGGGATGCCGGATTCTCCAACGGCGCGGCGTACGCGGATCTCGATAACGACGGCAACCTCGATCTCGTGGTGAACAACATCAACGCCCCGGCGTCGATCTATCGCAATCTCGGTGCGGGCGGGCACCACCTGCGCATCGTCTTGCGGGGCAGCGGGGCGAACACGGCCGGCATCGGCGCGAAAGTCACGGTCACAACGGAGGGCCGGACGCAGCTGCTCGAGCAGAGCCCGACGCGCGGCTTTCAGTCGTCAGTAGATCCGGTGCTGCATGTTGGCCTGGGAGCGGCCACAACGGTCGATACGCTCACGGTGACCTGGCCCGATCGGCACCGACAGACGCTGACGAGTGTTCGAGTAGACACAACGATCACTCTTTCGCAGAGCGAGGCGACCGTCCAACCGCCTAACCGCCTAACCGCCCAACCGCCACTGTTCACCGACATCTCCTCCCAGCTCGGCATTACCTACAAGCACCGTGAAAACACGTTCTTCGATTTCGGCCGTGAACCCCTGATGCCGCATCTGCTCTCGACCGAAGGTCCGGCACTCGCGGTCGGTGATGCGAACGGCGACGGGCTCGACGACATCTATGCTGGCGGCGCCAAATGGCAGCCGGGTGAGCTGTGGCTGCAGAGCCGCGACGGGCGATTCCGGTTCAGCCCGCAGCCCGTCTTTCGCGCCGATAGCCTGCACGAAGATGTGGACGCCGCATTTGTCGACGTCGACGGTGACGGTGACCGCGATCTCTATGTGGTGAGCGGCGGGAATGAGTTTTCAGAAGGAGAGCCGCTGCGCGACCGGTTGTATCTGAACGAGCGCGGCGTGTTCCGGCGTGGCGAGCTCCCCGACTTCGTTCACAACGGTTCGTGTGTGGTCCCGGGCGATTTCAATCGCGACGGGCACGTGGACCTGTTCGTCGGGAGTCGCGTGGTGACGCGGCAGTACGGCGCGACGCCACGCAGTTACCTGCTCCAGGGCGACGGCGCGGGGCACTTTCGCGATGTCACACCCGATATCATCGCCAACGCCGGGATGGTGAGCGGCGCCGCCTGGGTCGACGGCGACTTGATCGTCGTCGGCGAGTGGATGCCGGTGAAGATCTTCCACCGGCAAAACGGCAGCTGGGCCCAGGACTCGTTGCCCGCTACCGCAGGATGGTGGAACAGCATCCAGACCGCGGACTTGAACCGCCCCCCCGACGGCCGGCCCGACCTCATCCTCGGCAACCTTGGCCTGAACTCGTTCCTTCGCGCCTCGGCGCGCGAGCCCGTCCGTCTGTACCTGACGACGCCACCGATTGTCACGTCCTACCGTCACGGAGTGAGTTATCCGCTCGCCGGCCGTGACGAGCTTCTCCAAGCGGTGCCGCAGCTGCGGTCGCGCTATCCCACGTACCAGTCGTTCGGCGCGAGCCGGATCGAAGACATCGTCCCTGGCAAGACGTTGCGGCAGGTCCCCGTCCTCCGTGCCGAGACGTTCGCGAGCGCGATCGGACTGAATCGCGGCGCTGGCGCGTTCGAGATCCGGCCTCTGCCGGTCGAAGCGCAGTTCGCGCCGGTATACGCCGCGCTCGCGGGGGACTTCGACGGCGACAGCGCGACTGACGTCGTTGTCGCCGGCAACTTCTACGGCGTCACGCCGGTGCGCGGCCGCTACGATGCGAGCTACGGACTCTTATTGAAGGGGCTGGGAGCTGGGAGTTTGGAGCCCGTGGATATGGAACGGAGTGGTCTCGACATATACGGGCAGGTTCGTCGGATGGCGTTCTTGAAGCGCGCGAACGGTGAGCGCGTGATCGTCGTCGCGCGGAACAATGATGGGTTGCAGATCCTGCGACTAGATCAGATAGCCCCGCTGGATCAGGTTGTGCGCCGACGCGGCGTAGCCGGCGTGGTCCGGTAGGTACCAGCCGAGCGAGTCAGCCATGCGGTCGTAGATGTTGAACAGCGCGCAGACCTGGATCGCGTCTTCGATCGCGTGATCGGACAGCCCGGCGGCGCGCAGCGGCGCGATGTCGCGCGGCCGCACGTCATCGGGCCGGAGCGTCAGCTTCTCGAGAAATTCCAGCTGCGCGCGCAGCTTGGCGTCGATCGGGGCGCGGCGCCAATCTTCCAGCACCGCCTTCACGACCTTCTCGTTTTTCAGGGCCAGCGACGCGACCGCGCCGTGGGACTCCGTTCAGAAGACGCAACTGTTCATGCGGGAGGTGAACGCCGCGAACAGCTCGCGCTCGCCCACGCTCCACTCCGACGGGCCGCGCATCACGGCCTGCGTCCAGGCGCTCATCGGCCCGCCCCAGAGCTCCGGCCGGTACATGAGCGTTTTCACGACGTCGGGAACGCGGCGCC
>JBLNGH010000257.1:0-6582 GCA_050264575.1 Acidobacteriota bacterium
ACACATATGAGCCCAGCCCCCCTGACTCCCACCAGCGCTCAGTTGCGCGAGTTCCAAACCTGCTTGTGCCTCTCGCTGAGACGGACGACGCGAATCGTGACGCAGCGGTACGACGCGGCGCTCCGGCCTTTTGGTCTCCGCGCGACCCAGCTCCCGATCCTGACAGCCGCGGCGACGGGCGATGGCGTGCCGGTTGCGCCGCTGGCCGAAAGCCTCGGCATGGAACGGACGACGCTCTTGCGCAACGTGCGGCCGCTGATTCGGCGGCGGCTCGTGGACGTGCGGCGGGCCGCCGGCCATCGGCACGACGAGCTTCGCGCAACCGCCACAGGCCGCGCGCTGCTGGCGCGGGCGTATCCGGCGTGGCGGCGCGTGCAGGAGGAGGTCCAGGCGCAGATCGCGGATCCGGCTTGGCGTCTCGCGCTGAACGATCTGGGCCAGGCGGTCAGAAGCTGACTGAAAGGCAGAGGAAAGGGGAGAGGGCGAGGGGGACGGCAGGAGCCAACACCATCATTTATCTGTGCATATACACATCTCGCACGTGAAGGAGGTCCGTATGACTCAGGTTTCCAACGCTCAGGTAACGGCGGTGCGCCGCGCGGCCGTGGTGCTGCTCGTCGTCTGGCTCATTGCTGCCATCGTCGCCGGCGCGACCGGGCTCGTGACCGAACCGGGCCGGCCTCCGCTGATTCTGCTGACGTTCATCGTCGTCCCGATCGCGCTTGCTGTCGTGGCTTACCGCGTCAGCGCCTCGCTGCGCGCGTGGACAGACCGCTTCAACTTGACGTGGCTGGTCGGTCTGCATGTCTGGCGGTTCGTGGGATTCGGATTCATCCTCGCCTGGGCTCTCGGCCGGCTGCCGGCCGGATTCGCGTTCCCTGAGGGTCTCGGCGATGTTGCTGCAGCGGCTGGTGCGCTCGCCCTGGTGCCGAGTCTTCGTCGCGGGACGACGTCGCGCGCGTGGCTCTTCGCGTGGAACACGTTCGGGCTCATCGACCTCGTCTCGGCGCTCACCATGGGTGTCCTGTACTCGAACGCGCCGCTCGGCGTGCTCGGCCGCGGAGGCGTCACCACGGAGCTGATGGTGACATTCCCGGTCAGTTTGATTCCGACATTTCTCGTCCCGGTGTTCATCCTCCTCCACCTGCTGACGTTCGTGAGGCTGGCGCGGCGTCCGTGGATGATGGGAAGCGGAGATGGGCTCGCAGCTGCGAGCGCAATTCACGCGCACTGAAGGCCTCGTTCATCGAGACGGGCGCTGCGCTGGAGTGGCGCCCGTCCGCTGCGCAGGTCACCTGGCGCCAGCCAATTGACTCAGCAGCTGACGATTGCCGGTCTGATAGAACGTCTGTAGCGTCAGCTTCGCCACCTTCCAGACGCCGCCGTCGTCGAGCAGCTCGAAGACGTAGTGGCCGCTGACCATCCATTCCTTTCCGCCGGCGGCAGCCTCAGCCACGTGATACGCACGCACGTGACAATCGGCAACCGCGAGCGGACCCTGGACGCGCACGTCGATCGGCCCGAGCAGGTGCTGGGTCGCGTCGAGCGGTGTGAGCAGGCGCTGCCAGTTGTCGATGAGCACATCGGCGCGCTGCCACTCGACCTCGCCGCCGAAGAGCGAGGTGTAATCGGTGGTCACATCATCCGTGAACAGGGCAGGCAGCGCGGACCACTGCCTGGCGTCGACGGCATGGAGGAGACGCGTGATGACCGAGCGGACGGCTTCGTCCGAGAGGATCGACATGAAAGCCCTTTACGTTCTTCTATCACGTATCACCTCGGAGCGTCTTGCCGAACCAAAGAAATTTACTTTTCCAATGTGCGAACGAACGCGACGGCGGATTTCAGGAGATCGGCAGGCACACTCGCGCCCGAGCTATCCCCATCGTCGGTCACGACAAAAATGTGATGGTCGTGCGTGCTCGTCGCGGTCACTCGATAGCCATCGAGAAGACTGGCGTAGACATCGATCGAGGTGCCCTCCAGAACGGCTCTCGACGGCGCAGCGGGTAAGCCACCGCGCAAGGCCGGCTCGGCGAAGACCGAAAGGACCCGGCCATTGCCGCGATAGACGAGATGGGCGTACTGCCGTCCGTTGAGCGGACACGTGTGCGCATCGACCAGCTCGTACTTTCCGGAGGTGCGGACAACCGCCGCCGCCATTGGAGTGAAAGGGGGCTGCAGCCGCGCCGCGATCCGCCTGGGGTTATACGTCGCCGACGCGGGAACGGTCAGGCCGCATTGCACGTGTTCGGTGACCGAATCGCGATAGGCGGCGGCATCCACACGCCGGGAGAACCAGAAGCTGATCAAGAGTCCGGTGGCGATCACGGCGGCGGTTGTCCAATACCTGGCGGCCCGCGATCCGCGGCGCTGCTGCCGGTCGAGCGCGTCGGTGATCCGGCGTCGCAATGGCTCGACGTCGATCGGCCCCTCGAGACTCTGCGCAAGCAGCGCTCGCGTCCGCTGGCGTCGTGCGGCCTCGGCCCGGCAGCTGCTGCAGGTCTCCAGATGATGCAGCACGAGATGGTTCGTCTCGATCAGAAGCTCGCCGCTGAGGTACGAGTCCAGCACGTCACGGATGTGTTGACACTCACGATTCACGATCGATCCCCGCCTCTCCCACTGCGACACCGTGCGCTTTGATCCCGAAGGCCGCCGCCTGTTTCGCCAGCTCGACGCGGAGAAGACGGCGCCCGCGGTTCAGTCGCGACATCACCGTCCCGAGCGGCACGTCGAGCGCCTCTGCGGCCTCTCGATAACTGAACTCTTCGACGTCGACGAGCATGACGGCCACGCGATAGACGTGCGGCAAGCTTTCGAATGCCGCTTTGACGGACGACGCCGTCAACGCGTCCGGCGTCGGCGCGTCGGCCGTGAATGCCGCCTCGGCGGCGGCGTCCAAGGCGACCATGATCGGGCGGCGCGTCTGTCGTCGTTGCCGCCTGGCGTGGCTGAACAGCAGGATCTTGTAGAGCCAGGCGCGGCAGTTCGTGCCCGGCTCGAACCGGTGGAACGATCGCCACGCCTGAAGATAGGTTTCCTGCACGAGGTCGTCGGCCGCATCCCGGCTCCCGCACAGCCGGCTCGCGACACGCACGAGCTCCGGCAGGTACGTCAACGCCGATCGATCGAATTCCTCGCGCAGGCGTGAGGCCATTGACAGTGCCGCTCGCGCGGCTCCTGCCAATAGATGCCCGAAGTCCGCCTTCGTATTCCAGGGAATAAAACGCGACCGCACCGGCATACACGGTCATGCGCCTGACTTCCAACGCCGCCGCCTTCACTCTGTCGGTTGCCGCCGGCCTGACGGTGACCGCTCATCCACCGCCGCGGGCCTCCAGGCAAGCAGCGTGGACCGTTCAGCAGCCGGTTCCGCAGCCCAGGCTCTTCGCCGAAGGCGCGATCTCGACGCCAGACGACGAGATGGATGCGAGCTTCACCGCCGACGGCCAGACGATCTACTTCACCAAGAACCACTTTCCCAATCGGCTGGGCGCCATTGTCTCGGCGCACTTTCAAGACGGGAAATGGAGCGAGCCGGAAGTCGTTTCGTTCTCGGGCCGGTTCACCGACTACGACCCGTTCATCACGCGCGATGGAACGAAGTTATTCTTCGCCTCCAATCGCCCGGTGACGGGCTCAGCAAAGAAGGATTTCGATATCTGGTTCGCGGAGAAGACGCCCGCGGGGTGGAGCGAAGCGAAGAATGCGGGCGCTGTGATCAACTCCTCGCAGGACGAGTTCTATCCAACGGTCGCCAGCGACGGCACGCTCTACTTCAGCGCGACGCGCCCTGATTCGCTCGGCCGCAGCGACATCTATCGCGCCCGGTGGAAGGACGGCGCGTTTGCGACGCCCGAGAATCTCGGCGGCGGCGTGAACTCGCCGGCGACGGAGGTCGACAGCTACATCGCTCCGGACCAGAGCTTCGTCGTCTTCGCCGGGTTCGGCCGACCCGACGATCTCGGGAACGGCGATCTCTACGTCAGCGAGCAGGTCAACGGCGTCTGGTCACCCGCCCGGCACCTCGCCGCCGGCATCAATTCGCCGGCGCGCGAGTACTGTCCGGGCGCCTCGCCCGATGGCAAGTATTTGTTCTTCACGAGCTTCAGAGGATTCGGCGAGACCGTCCCGGACAAACCCTGGACTTACCGCGATCTGCGCGCCGGGGTTGGGTCGGTGCTGAACGGCTGGGGCAACATCTACCAGATCGATATGGCCGCGCTCGGGTTGAGCAAGCGGTAGCGACGCTCCGCGTCGGCGGACTTACGTACGGAGCGCGGATTGGTTCCTAAATCCGCGAACGGCGCCGGGTGAGCGCGACATATGCCGACGGCACGAGGTAGAGCGTTACAAGGGTCGAAAGTGTCAGGCCGCCGATCACGGCGAGCGCCAGCGGTTTCTGCAGTTCCGCGCCCGCGCCGAGACCGAACGCGAGCGGCAGCAGGCCGAACAACGTACAGAGCGTCGTCATGAGAATGGGCCGGAGGCGCACGCGTGCGGCCGCGAGCATCGCATCGTCGATGCTCACGCCTTCGACGTGGCGCCGCTCGGCGAAGTCCAGCAGGACGATCCCGTTTTTCACGACGAGACCGACCAGCAGAATGAGTCCCATCGCGGACGAGACGTTGAGCTCGGTGCCGGTCGCGATGAGCAGGGCAAACGCCCCGCCGAGTGAGAGCGGGGCAGCAGCGATGATGAGCATGGCCGCCGTGTACGTGCGGAACTGGACGACGAGAATCAGGAACACCAGCGCGCTCGCGATGCCGAAGACGATCAACAGCTCGCGAAACGCCTGGCGCTGCGAGGCGAACTGTCCTCCAACCTCGAAGGAGTAGCCGACCGGCAGCTTGATGTGTGACAGGGCCGCCCTGATCTCGCCCACGGCGCTGCCGAGGTCGCGCTGCTCGAGACGCGCCGTGATGAGCGCCATCTGTCGCAGGTTTTCGCGGAGCAGCGCTTCCTGGCCGTTTTCCTTGGTGACGGTTGCGAGCGTCGATGCGGGCGTCAAGACCCCGTCCGCGCCGCGCACCATCGTCGTGCCGAGTCTCGACTCGTCGAACCGATCGGCGTCGGGATACCGCACGCGCACCGGAATCGATCGATCGAGCAGCCTCAGATTGGTCGCAATCGTGCCGGACCACGCCGCGGCGAGCTGGGTGGTGACCTCCTCGACTGTCAGCCCAATCCGTCCCGCCTGGACCGGATCCACCCGCCACGTCACTTCGGGGTTGCCACGCGACGGTCCGACGACGTCGACGATGCCCTGAATCTTTTCCAGCACCGGCTCGACCTCGCCGGCGATCTCGCTCAGTTGATTGGGATCGTCGCCAAAGATCTTCACTTCGATGGGATCCGGATTGCCCTCGAGATCGCCGAGCATGTCCTGCAAGAGTTGTACGAACTCGATCTCGGTGTCGGGCACCGCTTGTTCGAGTTTGTCCCTCAGCGATTCGATCACTCCCTCCGCGCTCATGTCGCGCTGTCCTCGCGGCTTGAGCCGGACGAGGATGTCACCGGTGTTCTGCTGCGTCGCGAACAGCCCGAGCTCGGATCCGGTGCGCCGCGAGAACGTCGCGATCGCGTCGGTATGGCGGAGGATGTCCTCGATCCTGCGCAGCCTCGCGTCCGTTTCCTCGAGCGCGCTCCCGGCCGGCGTCAGATAGTCGATCACGAACCCGCCTTCGTCGGCCGCGGGAAGAAATCCGGTCCCGACGATGCGATAGGTCACGACGGCGAGGCCGGCAAGCACCACGAGCGCAAGCAGCGCAAGCGCCGGACGGCGAATCCATCGCGGAAGGCTGCCGACATACCAGCGCTCGAGCCGCCCGTGCTGCTCGCCTGAGGCGGCCGCGCGCGCCCGGCGTGACCGCAACAGCATCCGCGCGAGCAGCGGAATGAGGGTGAGCGCGAGCACCAGCGAGATCAGCACCGCAATCGACAGCGTCAACGACAACGCACGAAAGAACTGGCCGACCACGCCGGAGAGGAGACTGAGCGGCGCAAAGACAACAACCGTCGTCAGCGTCGACCCGACGACCGGCCCGACGAGCTCGAGCGTCGCCGCCTCGACGACCTGATCGCCGCCTTCGCTCAGCCGGCGGTGAATGTTCTCGACGACGACGACCGCGTCGTCGATGACGAGGCCGATGGCGACGGCGAGCCCGCCCATCGACATCAGGTTGATGGACTCGCCGAAGAGGCCCATGAAGAAGAACGTGGCGAGCACGGTCAGCGGCAGCGTCGACGCGGCGACCAGCGTGAGCCGCCAGTTTCGGAGAAACGCCAGCAGCACGAGCACGGCGAGCAGACCGCCGATCAGAATCGCATCGCGTACGTTCGCGATCGCGTTTTCGACGAATTCGGCCAGGTCATAGGTCTTCGTCAGCGTGAGGCCAGCCGGCAGCGAGCGGCGCAATTCGCCGAACGCCTCTTCGAGTCCGGCGCGTACGGTGAGAATGTTGGCGCCGAGCTGTTGAGAGACGGTCACCGTGGCCGCGTCCCCCGCGGCGCCGACGACGAGCATCGTCCGATCGGGCGCGCCGGGGACAACGGTCGCCAGATCGCGGACGCGCACTG
>JBLNGH010000258.1:0-4589 GCA_050264575.1 Acidobacteriota bacterium
GGACGAGCATGTCCAACGTGCCATGCAGCTGGTCGCTGTTGGTTTTCGCCATCAACCTTAGATGCTCTAAGCCTAGACATTCTAATGGTCAAGGCGGGGCTGTCAAGTGTGCTCGCTTCAAAGCTGCCGCGATGCCATCGGATGGCGGATCGGAATAAGATCCCGGCAAACGTCGCATGTCCTCCCCCGAACGAGAGCTCGAGGCCCTCCGGGTCCTCGATCGGCTGTCGAGCCACCTGAATCGCGTCCGCAATCCGGAGCATGCGGTCCGGTACGTGGTGCGTGAAACCCGTGAGCTGCTCGGCGCCGAGTCGGGATGCGTCGCGGTCGCCCGTGACCGTCAGCCCGGCGCGCAGATCCTGTTTGCGGTCCCAAAGGGGGCCGCGTGGGACCTGGAGCTGCTCGCAAAGTTCATCCGCGTCGAGCGGCCGCCGCGACCCGACGACCTGGCGATCGCGCCCATCAGGCGCCGGGGCGAGGCGTGGGCGGCGATTGCGTTCGGTCGGCCGAGTCGCCCGTACGACCGGCATGACAGGGACGTCCTCGCGCGAGTCGCCGAGATCGCGTCCGATGCGGTCCAGCAGATGGACCGCGAGCGCATGCTCGAGATCCGGGACCGAATCGATCGCAAAATCAGGGATCAGCTCCATCCGAAGGATCTCTTCTACCAGATCCTCGACGGCCTCCGGTCGTTGACGCGCTACGACCACTCGTCGGCGCTCCTCATCCGGGACGCCTCCGGCGACACGATGGAGATTGCCGCGGAGCAGATCGCCTGGACCAAAGCGAAAAGCCCGCGCATCGGCCGCCGCCTGGCCCTCGGGGACGATGTCAGGAAGGCTCTCGACGCGGGGAGGGTCCTGGGCTTCGATCGGCGGGATGCCCGCTGGCAGGAATGGGACCGGCGGCCGCTCGGGTTCCTCGCCGACTGGCTCGACTTCGGCGACGGCGACGCAGAGATCGATCAGCGCGAAGGATGCATGCTCTGTGCGCCGCTCGTCGGCCGGGGCGGCGTGTTCGGGGTGCTCAAGGTGGCGGCGCGGCGCGCCGGACGGCTCACGAGGTACGACGCCGAGCTGGTCGATCGCTTCCGATCGCAGGCGGCCCAGGCGATCGACATCCTGAACCGAACCGAGTCGCTCGAGGCACGGCTGCTGACGGCCGAACGGCGCCACGCGATGGCGGAACTGGCGCGCGGCGTGTCGCACGACGTGAACAACGCTCTCGGCTCGATGCTTCCGCTCGTGCAGCAGATGCTCGACGACGTGCGGAACAACGCGGTCGATCCCGCGGTGATCGAAGAGGATCTCGAGCAGGTGCGGAAATCCCTGCTCGTCTGCCGCCGGATCTTCGGCGGGATGCTGTCGTTTGCGCGCGGCGACGTCAGACGCACGCGTGCGGGCCACGTGCGGGCGGCGATCGAAACGACCCTCGCGATTCTGCGGGATGGCATCGAGCGCCGCGGCATCGATCTGCGCATCGATCTTCCGCCCGACGACGCCCTGCCGCCCGTCGGTTGCGCGCAGTCCGATCTCGAGCAGGTGCTGCTCAATCTCCTCACCAACGCCCGCGACGCCAGTCGTGCCGGCGGGCTCGTCACCGTGACCGCCCGGCCCTGGCCGTCCGGCGTGGACATCGTCATCGCCGACACCGGCGAGGGGATCGCGCCCGAGCACCTGCCGCGCGTGCTCGAGCCGTTCTTCACGACGAAGTCCGGCGGGAACGGCCTGGGATTGACGATCTGCCGATCAATCGTGTGGGAGGCGGGAGGCACGATTCAGATCGACAGCAGGCCCGGAACGGGCACGAGCATCACTGTTGGGATCCCGCGCGCATCGCTTGCGCCCACACTGCAGACCGCATGAGGCGATCCCGCATCCTGGTGGTCGACGACGAACCCGGCATGTTGCGGGCGATCGAGCGCGTCCTCGGTCCGATTCACGAGCTCTCGGTCAGCGGATCGTCGCGCGAAGCGCTCACGCTCGCCTCCGCCGCGGATCCGCAGGTCGCCATTCTCGACATCCGGATGCCGGAACTCGACGGCTTCGAGCTGATGGCGCGGCTGAAATCACAGCACCCGGGGATCGACGTCATCCTCATGACGGGCAGCGTCGACGACCAGGACGAGAAGCTGATCCGGGCCATCCGCGGCGCGGCGTTCTACTTCATCCAGAAGCCGTTCGACCGCGAGGTGTTGAGGACGCTGGTGGATCGGTGCGTCGAGCTCCAGCAGCAGCGCGAGGAGAACCGGCGGCACGTGATGAGGCTCGAGCGCGAGATGGCTGCGGCCCGGGCGTTTCAGCAGGGTCTCCTGCCGCAGCACGCCGCGGTTCTCAACGGCCTCGGCGTTGCGTGCCGGCAGATCCAGTCTTCGGAACTTGGCGGGGATCTGTACGACTACGCCTCCGACGCCTCGGGCCGGACAGCATTTCTCGTCGCCGATGTAGCCGGTCACGGCGCGTCGGCGGCGATGCTCACGGCGGTGGTGAAATCGGCGTTCCGCGCCTGCGAGCCGGAGGACTACGATCCGGTCGCGGTGACCGAGCGGGTGCGCGCCGGCATCGCGCCGTTCGGCTTCGAACGCTTTGTGACACTCATCGCCGCGCGTGTCTCGGCGCCGGACGGGCTGCTCACCTACGTGAACGCCGGGCATCCTCCGGGCCTGCTGTGGAATAGCGGCGGCCGCCGCGACCGACTCGACAGCACCGGTCCGCTCGTGTCGCCGGCGCTGAGCGGCGCGCGCTGGGATGCGGCGTCCCTCCCGGTCGCGGCCGGCGATCACTTGCTGCTCTACACCGACGGCGTGCTCGACGCGCTGTACCGCGGCGAACCGTCCGAGTCATGCATCCTCGCGACGATCGAGAAGCATGCCGCCGGCGGAGAGTTTCTGCTCGAGGCGATCCTCGAAGAGATCAAGCGCCATGGCGGCAGTCACCTGCCGCCCGACGACATCACGCTGCTCACCGCGGCGATTCTGTGAGGGACCACCGCCTCGTCGATTCCGAATGGGCCGCGCGCGATGCGGGCCGACACGTCATCGCTCGAACCGGGGCGATGCGCCTGCTGAAGGGTCAGCCCAGCGGCCGTCAGAGCCGCCGGGCCATGTCCCAACGCGACTAACGCCCGGTTTTCACCCAGCTGACGCAGTCTCCCTGATTCTTGAACACACGAGGGACCGTGAACGTCTGCCACCCGTCCGCCATGCACGCGTCTGCTGACGCCGGCGGTCCGATGCACACCGGTGCCGACACGGGGATACTTCGCGGCCCGCCCGCCGGCACGACGTACAGGGTGTCGATGATGGTCGTTGTTCCCGAGTAGTTCGCTGCCCGATGGATGTCCCCGGGCTCCTCGACAAAGGCCTCTCCGGCCGTGTAGGCGACGGTTCCTCCGCACGGGTTTTCAACCGTGAGAATCCCGGATCTGATGACGACGAAGACCTCGCCGGGATGATGGTGCCACGCCGAGACATCGCCGGGCGAGAAGGTCAACGTCACGAAGGACAGATCGCCGGGACCCTCGAGTTCCTCGACGAACGCGGCGGTTCCGACCGAGATGATGGAGCTGATGATGGCGCCGTAGATGGTCGCCGCGGCTGCTCCCACCAGCACGAGCGCGAACAGCAGCGACACCGAAACCCTGGACTTGAACAGGCGAGCCCACCCGCGCGCCTCTCGTTCCTTCTGCATGTGATTACCTCCGTGGCGCATTTCTGTGGCACCGCGAAGAGGAACTCAATAGACAGACCCTGTAAAAGATCTGTAATCGTTAAGCCGTTTCTTCCGAGACAGTTGCGGGCCGACAGACGTGCTACGATCCGCCCTCCCGTGGCGATGCCCGCTCGCGATGGCCTGATCCAGTTCGGAGAATTCCGCTTCGACCCGAGCTCGGGCGAAGTGTGGGAAGACGGCAAGCGCGTCACCCGCCTTCAGGAACAGCCGCGGCTCGTCCTCACCACGCTGCTGTCGCGGCCACACGTTCTGGTCAGCCGGGACGAACTGTGCCGCGTGATATGGCCCGGCGATACGCTCGTCGATGTCGAGAACGGCCTGAACATCGCGATCAACAAGATCCGCGTGGCGCTTCGCGATTCGGCCTTGACGCCCAGATTCATCGAGACCATCCCGCGCCACGGATACCGTTTCATGGGGTCGCTGGTTGAAACAGCGCCTGCCGTCGAACTGCCCGTCCCACAACCGTCGTCGACGATGAACCCGGCTCCGCGCGCATGGCACCGCGCCGCGCTCATCGGTAGCGCTGTCCTCGTGCTTGCTGTCGGAGGAATCGTCTGGTATCGGCTCGCCGCCGGGTCGTCACGCGCG
The DNA here is from genome assembly GCA_050264575.1 of Acidobacteriota bacterium. Taxonomy (GTDB): domain Bacteria; phylum Acidobacteriota; class Vicinamibacteria; order Vicinamibacterales; family SCN-69-37; genus DASQFI01. The sequence continues at coordinate 4,323 of JBLNGH010000258.1, forward strand.
CGTGTCGGCTCGGTCGCCGTCCTGCCGTTTGCCAACCTCATCGATCGGGATCTCGACTATCTCGTCGAAGGACTCGCGGACACGGTAAACACCGCGCTGGCGCGAGCGGGTGTTCCGCGCGTGATTGCCCGGGAGTCGACGAATCAGTACCGGAACCAGTCGAAACCGCTCAAGGACCTCGCGCGCGAGCTTCGCGTCGAGGCGGTCGTTCGCGCCAGCGTCGTTCGAAATGGAGCCAGCTACGCGGTCAACGTCCAGCTCGTAAAC
>JBLNGH010000259.1:0-2804 GCA_050264575.1 Acidobacteriota bacterium
GCGCTTCCTGCATCCGGGCGATCACGGCGTCCCTGACTTCCGCCAGGGTCAGCCCTGTGAACTCGCGATTGAGGTAGTTCGCAGCCTCGTGCAGTTCGTCGGCCGAGAACTCGTCGGCGACGGCGATCACCTTGTGCGTGATCTGCCCGCCGCCAGCCACGACCACGACGAGCACGTGCTCCGCGTCGAGCGGCACGAAGTCGAGGTGCCTGAGCGTCGCGGTTTCCGGCGCCGGCCCGAGAACGAAGCCGACATGGTGCGACGCGCGCGACAGCTCGCCCGACACCGCCGACAACACCTCATCCAGGTTGCTCGCCCGGCGGATCATCGCCTCGAGGTCGGGGGACATGCCGACCGGCTTCCGGCTGCTGAGTAGTTGATCCACGTGAACCCGGTAACCGCGGTCGGTGGGAACGCGCCCGGCCGAGGTATGCGGCTGGCGCACGTATCCGGCCTCCTCCAGCCGGCTGAGGATGTTGCGGACGGTGGCCGAAGAGACACCGAAGCGCCCCCGGGCTGCCAGCCACAGGGAGGACACCGCCTCGCCCGTGTCGATGTAGCACCGGACGAGCGATTCGAGGACCCGACGGTCGCGGTCTGGGAGCTCCATTAGCACTCTAAGGTATCGACTGCTAAGTCGATTATACAACACCTGAGCGCAGCAGCAGTTTGGCGGCTTGCTCGCGCGCGTCGGCGGCTATCTCAGCCTCGTCCTCCGCCACCAGGCAGCCTTCCCGGACGAGCATTGCGCCGTCCACCAGCGCCGCCCACACGTCGGTCCCGCGGCCCGAGTATACGAGCGTGCCGTAAGGATCGAGCCCGGGCAAGAGGTGCGGCCGGTCGCGATCGACAAGGATCAGGTCGGCGCGCTTGCCGACCTCAACGCTGCCGATTTCCCGGTCGAGCCCAAGCGCGCGCGCGCCTTCACGAGTGGCCATCCAAAGCACCTCTCGCGCCGCGAGCACTCCCGGTTCGAGGCGCACGGCCTGAAGCGTGGCGGCCAGCCGCATCTCATCGAACATGTCCAGCCGATTGTTGCAGGCGGCGCCGTCGGTGCCGAGCGACACGCAGATCCCGCGGGCGCGAAGTTCGGGGACCGGGGCGATGCCCGAGCCGAGCTTGAGATTCGATCCCGGACAGTGCAGGACGTTGACATGGTGCTCCTGCAGCACCCGCTGGGCCTTTTCGTCGACCCACACGCAGTGTGCGGCACAGAGACGGGAACTTGCCAGGCCGGTCGCCGCGAGGTACTCGATGTTGTCCATGCCGCTCATCGCGCGGACCACGACAAGCTCGTCGCGCGATTCGGACGCGTGCGTGTGGACGAGCGCGCCCGTTTCGGCGGACAGGGTTCCCACAGACTCGAGCAGGTCGCGGGTGCAGGAGACCGCGAACCGGGGCGCAAACGCCGCGCGCAGGCGCCCGTTGGCGGCCCCGTCCCAACGGTCGCGCAAGGCCTGGCTTTCGTGGATCGAATCCGCGGTGCGCTCCTTCAGGCGCGCCGGGACCTCGCCGCTTCCGTCCATCATGCACTTGCCGATGGTGGCGCGAATGCCCATTCCGGCGACGGTATCGAAGACGACGTCCGTGTCGTGCACCGTCTCCATGGTGAGGACGGCGGTGGTGCCGCTGCGCAGCAGCTCGGCGACGGCCATCCTGGTCGCGGCGCGCAGACTCGCCTCGTCGTGCGCGGCCTCCATCGGCCAGATGCGCTGTTTCAGCCAATCGAGCAGCCTGAGATCGTCTGCAAAGCCCCTGAACAGGGTCTGGCACAGGTGGATGTGCGTCTGGACGAAGCCGGGCAGAAGGTAGCGTCCGCCGGCATCGATCGTCTGTTCGGCCTCCTCGTGTTCGGCGTCGAGGCCGATGGCGGCGATGCGTCCGTCGCGGACGAGCACGCCCCCCTCGACGGTGTCGAACGCGTCGTTCATGGTGAGAATCAGCGCGTTGCGGATGAGGAGGGACGGAGACGCGGTCACCGCGTGAGTGCCTTCGGTTCGTAGCGAAGGGAGGGTGCCGCGCCGGCCGCGCGGCCGTGGCGCACGGCGATCATCTCGGCCAGGATGCTGACGGCGATCTCTGCGGGCGTGACCGCGCCGAGATCGAGCCCGATCGGCGCGTGCACGATCTTCAGGAGGTCCGGGCTGACCCCTTCCGCGATCAAGGCCTCGTAGATGCGCGTCACCTTCGCGCGGCTGCCGATCATGCCGAGATAGCGGAGCGGCCGCCGGACGAGCTCGCGGAGCGCGGACAGATCGTGCTGGTGCCCACGGGTGACGATCGCGACGTACGCCTCTGCAGGCATCTCGGCGCGGCGCAGCCACTCGCTGATGTCGTCCACCACGATCTCGGCGGCGGCCGGAAACCGCTCGCCATTGGCGAACTTCTCGCGGTCATCGACCACGTGGATGCGAAAACCGGCCTCCTGGGCGAGCCTGCCGAGGTGCCAGCCGACGTGACCGGCGCCGATGACGTAGAGACGGGGGGCCGCCGTCAGCGGCTCGATGTACACATCCATCTGGCCGCCGCAGATCAACCCGTTCTCCTCAGCGAAGTCATCGCTGAGCTCGTAGCGGACGAGAGACGGCCTTCCCTCGAGGATCGCCTGGCGCGCCTTTCCAAACGCGTCGTGCTCGTAGCAGCCGCCGCCGATCGTGCCGACCGTGCGCCCATCGGCATAGACGAGCATCTTCGAACCGACGCGTTGTGGCGTGGACCCCTGCGCACGGACGATCGTCACGAGCGCGACCGTTTCGCCGCGCGTGAGCGCGTCGTTGGCCGCTGCGAAGACTTCTTCATTCATA
>JBLNGH010000260.1:0-3500 GCA_050264575.1 Acidobacteriota bacterium
GGCGATCAAGGCCACGCAGGAGCCGCCGGCCGAGGTGCACGAGCGCCTGGCGCCGGAGCGTCTGCCGCTCGGCCCGGTCAAGGTCATCCACGTGTACTGGCTGGCGGGCATGAGCTGTGACGGCTGCACCATCGCCGTCTCCGGCGCGACCAATCCGGGCATTGAGGGACTGCTTGCGGGGATCGTGCCGGCGATGCCGAAAGTCATCCTGCATCACCCTGTGCTGTCTGCGGACGCCGGCGAGGCGTTCGTCAAACCGTTCAAGGACGCGGCCGAGGGCAGGTTGGGCGAGCCGTACGTCGTCGTGTACGAAGGGTCGATTGCCGATGAGCGGATCGCGGCGCGGACCGGAGGCTATTTCTCGGCCATGGGCGTGGAGGCCATCGCCGCCGGCGAGCATGGCACCCCGGTACCGACGTCAACCTGGCTGAAACGCATGGCGCCCGGCGCCGCGGCCACCATCGCCATCGGTACGTGCGCGACCTGGGGCGGTGTGCCGGCGGCCGAAGGCAATCCCACCGGGTCGATGAGCGTCATGGATTATCTCGGCGCGGACTATCGCAGCGCGCTCGGGCTGCCGGTCGTCAACATTCCAGGCTGCGCGCCGGTCGGCGACAACTTCACGGAAACCGTGTTTGCGGTCCTGTTGTTCCTTCAAGGACTGGGACCGCTGCCGTCATTCGACGAGCTTGGCCGGCCGGCCTGGCTCTTCAGGGAGACGGTGCATCAGGGCTGCACGCGCGCGGGCTACTACGAGGAAGGCACATTCGCGGAACGGTACGGGGATCCGCAGTGCCTCGTCGAGCTCGGGTGCTGGGGACCGGTCGTCAACTGAAACATCGTGAAGCGCGGCGCCCTGAATCACATGGGTGGGTGCATGAAATCCGGCGGCGTGTGCATCGGGTGCACGATGCCGGGCTTCCCCGACAAGTTCTCGCCGTTCTACAAGACACCGCCCGGCGCTGTGGTTTCGACTGGCGCGTCGCACATGGTCGGCCTCGTCATGCGCCGGCTGCGCCGGCTTTCGAATCGTGAAGGCAACCGCGAGCATCGCTGGGACGTGCAGCAACACGTGCCCAGCGGCTGGGCGCACGTGCAGCCGCAGACAGTGATGGACAGGACGATCAAGTTCTTCTACCAGCAGTGGCAGCACTTCGGCGGCAAGGCCCCGGGGCGCCCGCCCGGATCCGAAGATCGGTTCTGGGGCGCGGATCGGCCCGGTACTCGTGAGGATTACCGCGATTCCAGCACGACACGGGAGGATCGCCGTGACTGACGCTCAATTCTGGACGAGCTGGCAGATCTGGCTTGCCGTCGCCGCAGCCATCGTGCTCGTGGCGGCGGGACTGCTGGTCGTCATTCTGATCACCGCGCGTCGGATTCTCTCCGAAGCCGTGCGCGCTTTGAACGCCGCGGAGTCGATTCGCGCCAATACGCAGGCGATTTGGGCGCTGGAGACGACCAACGAGGTCGCGGCGCGGATGCGCGACACGGTCGAGGACATTGCTAAGAAGGGCGCCGCGCTCGTCGCCGCGCTGCAAGGCGCCGCCGCGGGAGGCCGCCGTGCCCAGTGATGCCGCGATGCAACAGGTATGGGCGGTGAGCCTCGCCATCTATCTCGCGGTCGTCGCGGTCGTCGCCGTGCTCCTGACGATGATCCTCATGACGGCACGCAGAATCCGGGAAGGCACTGCGGCGATCTGGGCGGTCGGCCAGAAAGTCGCGAACAACACGATTCAGATCGCGCTGCTGGTGCAGACGAATCATCTGGTGTCGCAGATTCTCAGCGGCGCGGCCAAGACGGCGGCGGCCGTGCAGGCCGTCGAAGAGCACGCGCGCCAGTGCCCGCATTGCCCCGACTGCGTCACCGGCCGCTGATCACGGAGGACTCGATGCCATCACTTGTCGTGCTGATGTGGCTCACGGCGATCGGCGTCGCGGCGTTGTTCATCGCCCTTGGACTGTACGTGCGGGCGATCTCGCACGAGCTCGAGGAAATCGGCGGTCCAGCGACGCGCTTCTACCGGCCTGTGAACTACCTGTCGAAAATCCGCGTCGGCGTGCGGGCGATCGAGGTGCAGACCGGACACCTGGCGCCGCAGGTCACGGCGCTCAATGGCAAGCTGGCAGCTATTGGTGACGGTTTGCGAGCGGTCGAGGCGAGTCTTGGCGGCGCCATCGACGGCATCGTGCGACAGGAGCGCTGACTCATGGTCGAGACCGGGATTCCTCCGTTCGTGTTCACGCTGTGGTGGGTCACGCTGATTCTGTCGTACGTCGTGTTCGTGCCCACTGCCGTGTACTGGCTGCACACGCTCTGGCGCGCATCGAACTCGATTCGCACGTACGCGCTCGAAAGCGCCGAGACGGCCGAGGACATCGCGCGCAATACGGGTGCGATTCCGGCGCTCGACGCGACGATCGCGGTTGCGACCGACGTCCTGACGGCGGCTGAGGCCGTGGCCGGCAAGCTCGATGCCGCGGCGTCGGCGCTCGAAGCCCGCGCCCGGTCTTGATCGAGGAGCCGAACGATGCTGGTCCCGCTCACGCTCGTGCTGGTTGCGGTCGTCGTCCTCGGTCTGGCGTCGCATTTGATCGCGGTGGCCTGGGCGCTGATGGATGCCCGCCGCAGCGTCACCCGTATCGCCGACGCGCTCGAGAAAGTCGCGGGCCACACAGAGCCGCTCGAGCGCAAGCTCGTGACGATCAACGGCGCGCTCGGGGCGCTCGACGGCGGCCTCGAGGCGGCCCGCCACCACGTCACGCGCCTCGCGCGCGTGTTCAAACTCTGAGGACACGCCATGTGCTTCAAGAATCTGCCTGTCGAGTTCGACGAGAACGGCCGCCCGTTCCTGAAGGATGGCGTGGCCAACCCGTACGAGCCGCGCACGGCTCCCATCGGCGCGCCCGCGCAATTGACGCACGACAAAATCGAGGAGCTCCTGGCGCGGAACGGATACATCCGGTCCGTGGACTTTGACCCGGTCACGCGCGTCGCCGGCGCGCTGGCCTTTCACACGGTGGCCGACCTCAAGGAGCGGAAGGTCCTCGAAGCACGGTCGATGGCGACCCTCTTCCGCGGCTATGAGGTCATCATGATCGGCCGCGACCCCCGGGACGCGATCTTCATCACGAGCCGGGCGTGCGGCGTCTGCGGCGGCGTGCACTCGACGTGCAGCGCGCTGGCGATCGAGATGGCGATTGGATGCTGCCCGCCGAAGCTCGGCGTCGTGATCCGCAACCTCGCGCTCGCCCTCGAGTTCCTCTACGATCATCCGCTGCACCTGCACCTGCTGGCCGGACCCGATTACTCGGCGGCGATGGTCGGGCCCACGAACCCGTCGCTGCTGGACCGGGCGCGTCAGACACCGGCGCCCCGCCAGCCACTGCACGGCTACGCCACGGTGGGCGCACTGATGGAAGACCTCAGCCCGCTGACCGGAGGCTTGTATCTCGAAGCCCTCCACATGACGCGCGTGGCGCTCGAGGCCTACGTCCTG
>JBLNGH010000261.1:0-3098 GCA_050264575.1 Acidobacteriota bacterium
GAACGCGACGGCCGCGCGGCTGACACCGTTCAGCGCCGCAGCCCTTCTGGCGATCGCAACGACGGTGCTGAGCCTGGTGGCCAGTTCGTGGACGGCGAGCGGTCCGGATTCGTACGCGTACCTCAGCCACGCGGCGATGCTGCGCGAGGGTCGCCTGAGTCATTCGATCGATCTTGTGGACGAGGCGCCCTGGCCCGGCGCCGCGGCGACCTTCGTCCCGTTCGGATATCGCGCGACGGATGCTCATCCTCCGGCGCTCGTTCCGGTCACGGCGCCGGGTCTGCCGATGCTGATGGCCGCACTGCAGCGCGTCGCCGGACACTGCGCCGCCTTCGTCGTGACGCCTCTCGCCGGCGGCGCGCTCGTGTTTCTCACTTTTCTCATCGGCCGTCGGGTGAAATCGCCGGCGGCAGGTCTCATCGCCGCGTGGCTCGTCGCCACAAGTCCCGCGGTCCTCTTCATGTTGATGTGGCCGATGTCCGACATTCCCGCCGCCGCGTGGACCGCGGCGATGGTGCGGTTGCTGCTTTCAGCGTCTGCCGGCGCCGCCTTCGGCGCGGGGCTCGCCGCGTCAGCAGGCATCCTGACGCGCTCGACGGTGGCCGCCATCGCGGCGGCTGCCGGCCTCTGGTTGATCATCGACCTCGTCAGGACCCGTCGAGAATCACATCGCTGGCGTCGAGCGATCGCGTTCGCAGTCGCACTGCTCCCCGGCGTCGCGCTGACCGCCTGGCTCAACGATCTCTGGCACGGCTCGCCATGGACGTCAGGGTATGGCGCGACGGGAGAGCTGTTTTCGACGGCGCGAATCGGGACCAACGCCGCGCACTACCTGACCTGGCTCGCCGAGACATCGCCGTTGGGGCTCGTCGGACTTGCGGCGCTTGCCTGGCCGAGCCGGCGGATCTGGTCTGCGTCCGGTCTCTTAGGCCGGCCGAACCCGGCAATTGCGTCTGTCCCGCTGCTTTTCGTACTTGTCGTCGCCGCGGCCGCCGGCGTCTACCTGACGTATTTCTCGTACGAGCAGTGGTGGTATCTGCGATTTCTGCTGCCGGCGTGGCCGGCAATGTTCGTGGCCACCGCCGTCGTCGCCGACGCGGTCCGTCTGCGCGGCCGCGTCGCGGCCATTGCCACCGTGGCGATTGTCGTCATCGCGGGTCTCGCAGGTGTGCGGACGGCGTCGGCGCGTGGCGTCTTCAACATCGGCGCCGAGGAGCGGCGCTACGTCGGCGTCGCCAGGCTCGTCGACAGCGCGACCGAACCGGAAGCCGTGATCCTGACCTCGCAGCACGCGGGCACGATTCGGTACTACGCGGGCCGCGAGACGCTGCGATTCGACGTGCTCGATCCGGCGTGGCTCGATCGCGCGGTGACCTGGCTGGCCTCGCGCGGGCGGCCGCCATACATTCTGATCGAAGACTGGGAGCTGCCGTCGTTCAGCGCGCGATTCGGAGGATCGTCCGCGCTCGGCGATCTGTCGTTCACCCCGGCGGTCGCCTGGCAATCGACGCGGGTCCGCGGCTGGGTCTTCTTGTACGATCCGTTGCGGCGCAATCGAAAAACGGCCAGGCCCGGTCCCGAGCTCGAGCAGGATCAGCCACGGTGTGCTGCGCCGGCCCACACGTTGCTGAAAAAGCCAGCAACCTGAAGTCAGAAGGCAAACGGCAGAAGTTAGAACCGAAAACTTCCGAGCCCGCTACCAGCGCCGAAGCGGTCTGATGCCGACGCAGCCGGGCAGTTGTTTGGCGGCCGCGTCGTGATCGTCAGGGGCCGGCGGAATCACACCTGTCGGAGGGCGATCGAGATCAACGACGAACGTCCGGCCGCGATCGGCATACTTCTGGAATCGCGTCGTCACGCCGACCTCATCGAGCGATCGCTTGAGCACACTCTCGAAGCCGTTCGGCACATCCGGGAATCCAAGGTAGACGAGCAGCCGGCGCGTGTTCGGCGGCGGTTCGAGCGGACCGGTGCATCGGGGTTCGTACGTCATTTCGTATCCCTCCGCACGGTTGGTGTTCTCGTCGGGGTACGCGATCGAAATGCCGCCATACCACCAGATGGCGGGCCATCCGAGCCGCGTCGTGAGCAGCGTGTCGCCGGACCGCTGCTGCGCGAGCAGCCACCGGACGGCTGAACGATCGATCAGTTGCTGCTTCTCCGTGGGATGCGGAATGTCCAGATCGTGATAACCGCGCACGACGACATCGGACGCGAGACGCAGTGTCAACACCACAGTCGCGAGAGACACGGCAACGTGAATCCACTGCCGGCTGTTCCAGGCGGATCGAGTGGCGCGCGCCGCCCGATCCGCAAGGAGCATGATGCCGACATAGAGTCCCGGCACAATCCAGATCGAGAACCGCTCATACAACGGGACGTAGCCGGTGATGACATACACAAATACCGAGACGACAACAGCGGCGAAGGCAGCAGCCAGCCACCGATGGCGGCCGAACGCAAATCCAGCCGCGGCCAGGAGCCACAGGCTCAGCCAGCGGCCCGTGCCTGCGGGGTTGCTCGCCAGGCGTTCCAGTCGATTCACAAACCACTGCGTCAGTTCCACCACGCCGGCGGAACGCGGAGGGAATTGATCCGCCCAGTAGTCGCGCAGGTGCGCCGTGAAGCGCAATGAAAGCTCGTAATGGCCAGCGACCGCGCCGAGCCACAGGACGCCGCCGGCCAAGGCGCGGTTGGCCGCGCGCCACCCGTCACGCCGCCACAGCGCGACGAGCAGCACCGCCGCACAAGGCGGCGCGACGAGGAGTGCGCCGTTGGCGAAAAACTGACCGGCGGCCGCCACCAGCCACCAGATCAGCGCGCGCCGCGCGCGGGTGCTGGCGCGTTCGCCTTCGATCGCCCACGCGACGAGTGCGGGCAGCATCAGCCCGAGGAACACGTCGGCCGTGTAGTGCTTCACCTCGAACCGATAGTGGGACAGCAACGGACTGATCCAGCAGAGCAGGACGAGTCCGGGCATGCCGATAGTGCCGAGCCACCGGCGGCCGACCCACAACGCCCCAATGACGGTCGCGATGCCGAACAGGAGCGGCACCAGTCGCAGCGCCAGTTCACCGTCGCCAATCGTCAGCAACACG
>JBLNGH010000262.1:0-10505 GCA_050264575.1 Acidobacteriota bacterium
GACCGGGACGCTGACCGGCGTCATGCGGATTGGCGGGGACATCGTTGTCGAAGGCCAGCCGCCGCATGTCGGACCGGACTGGAACTTGCGCGAGGAACAGGTTGGCGATGATTTCTTCAAGACAATGGGGATGTCGCTCGTGCGCGGCCGGGAATTCCGAGCGTCGGATCGCGCGGGCGGGCAATCCGTGGCCGTGATCAACGAAACCATGGCCAGGCGGTTTTTCGGCGACGTCGATCCGATCGGCCGTCACTTCGGGTACGGTTCGCCGCCGGAGTTCGAGGTCGTCGGCATCGTTCGCGACGCTCGGATCGATGGTCCGGGGCGTCCGATCCCGTCGCTGGCGTATCTGCCGTTGCGACAACATCCCGACGAGGTTGCGAATTACCTCTACATCCGTGTCACTGGCGCGGCGGAGGCGGCAGGGAACGCTCTGCGTACCGCTCTCGCCAGCGCGGAGCCGGGCCTCGCGGTCCGTGAAGTGGTGACGCTCGACGAATTGACCGGGCGCACGGTCGCACGCGAGCGGTTGATGTCGCAGCTCACGTCCGGCTTCGGTCTTCTCGCGCTCGCCGTGGCCGCACTGGGTCTTTACGCAACAATCTCCTATTCCGTCGTCAGACGCACCAGCGAGTTGGGCGTCCGGCTGGCGCTCGGCGCGTCGCCTGGCAGCGTGCGATGGCTCGTCCTCCGCGAGACGCTCGGGGTCGTTGGTGCGGGCTGCCTGATCGGATTGCTCCTCGCGGTGCCGGCGCTCCGCTACGTCGGCACCCTGTTGTTCGGGTTGTCGCCCGGCGATCCGGCGACGCTGGCCGCCGCGACGGCCGTCCTGCTCACCGTCAGCACGTTGGCTGCGCTCATTCCGGCGATGCGCGCGGCGCGGACGGATCCCATTCGTGCGTTGAGAAGCGAGTAGGCCGGCCCTTCAGGGCCGGCAAGGCTACGAGGCCTCGAAAACGACCACATCGGTCATTGCGAAGTTGACCAAACCTGTTGCGGCGATGGCGATCCCGTTGGCGACCAGCGAATTCATTCCGGCGCCACCGACGAGGAGCACCATGACGGCCACGTTGCCGGCGATCGAGATTGCGCCGTTGGTTCCGATGAATCGTGCGAATGCCTTCAAGGCGTCGAGTCCTCGCGGGCGTCGATCTTTCCAGGTCCAGCGCTGATGCCAGAGAAAGTTGTGCGTCACTGCCGCGCTGACGCCAGCGACCGTCGCAATCGGATATCCGATGCCCCAGAGATCGGCGAGCACCCACAATACTGTGAGCTGCACGCCAATCCCCAGGGCGCCGACCGCGTTGAAGCGCGCGAACCTATGAAGCGTGGTCATGGGTGGGTCCGGTCGGGATCGGCTCGGCCAGATACAACTCGCGTGTGTGGCCGATCGCCGAGACCACGAGCGTCACGATGAGCCCGATCGCGGCGACCACACCGCCGACGTCGAACAGCAGGAACTCGCGCCCGAAGATCGTCGCGGTCGGATGGAAGAGCAGCACGAGGTTGCCGATCGCCAGCAGAATCCGCAGCTCGGTCGGTCCGATCTTGAAGTAGGAAATCTTGAACGTCCCCAGCGAGTACGTCGCGAGGTACACCTCGATCGACAGCATGAAGTAGGCAACGAGGAGGGCAAGGCCGACGTACGGACTCATGTAGGTCGACACCGACATGCCGCCGACGAGGAACGCGATGCCGAAGGCGTCGACGATGTGGTCGACGTAGAAGCCGTAGCGGGGGCGTTGATGATTGCGGACCCTGGCGAGCGTGCCGTCCAGGCTGTCGCCGAACCAGTTGATCGCCAGGCACACGTTGACGAGCAGGAGTCCCGCCCATGGATTCACGCTGGCGGCCCAGTACGACAGACCCGCGCCCAGCATCGCCGCGAGCGCCAGCGCCGTCAGGTGATCGGAGTTGATGCGGCGAGGCATGCGCGTCGCCATCCAGATCAGGCAGCGCTTTTCGAGCGGCGCAAGGACGCTGGTCAGCACCCGCGCGGCATCCCGGAAGGCCGGGCGGTCCATTCTTGTGGCAGCAACGATGGCGTTCATTCCTAAACAACCTCCTGCCACTGAATGCGCAGGGCGATGCCCGCGCGGCTCAAATTGGGCCGTGAGCCCGTTTTCCTGCGGTTTGCGCAAGCTCAGTACGTAGGGCGGATTGGGTTCCAAATCCGCCGCCCTCCATCAGCCCGCGTAGCGGTGCTATCGGGAGAACGGATATGTGGACTTTGCATCACAGACTATCGGCAGTCGTCCTGGTTCTGGGGCTTTCCGGCGTAACCGTGGCCGCGGCCATGCTGACTCCGGCCGCGCTCGCCGGCTGGGGAACGTACGTGGCCGCCACGGAGCGCCGCATCGCGCGCGAGCTGGCGGCGGGCGATCGGTTTCTCGCGCAGGACTTCGCCGCGCGGGCCTCCGCGAACCGGCGCGCGCTGCTTGGCGGCGCGGTGGTCGTCGAGCCGGTTGAGTCCACCGACGAGCAGGGTCGACCAATCGACGTTCCCTCGGCGCTGGTGCATCACTGGCGCGGCGCCATCTTCATTCCCGGCGTGAGGCTGCCGGACCTTCTCGAGAAGCTGCAGCAGGGCGCGCCCGCGGCGCGGCAGGAGGACGTGCTGCAGTCGACGGTGCTCGAGCGCCGCGCCGACGGCATGCGAGTCTTCCTTCGGATTCAGCGCACGAAGTTCGTGACGGTCGTCTACAACACCGAGCACACGGTGACGTTCCGGCGCGCCGGCCCTGCGCGCGCGACCAGCGCCAGCACGGCGACGAAGATCGCAGAAGTCGAGTCGCCGAACACGCCGCAGGAGCGCGAGCTGCGGCCGGGCGACGATCGCGGGTTTCTCTGGAGATGGAATTCGTACTGGCGCTACGAAGACGTCGGGACGGGCGTGATCGCCGAATGCGAGTCAGTCAGCCTCAGCCGTGACGTGCCGTCGGTGCTCTGGTACCTCGTCGGTCCGTGGATCAAGAGCACCGCGCGCGAGTCCATGGAGCGCACGCTCGTGACGATGCGGGGAAGATTTGGACGTTGACGTTCTAACGATAGTCGGTCCTAGGATTCTAACGATTGTCGGTCCTGCAGGTCCTTCAGGTCCTACAGGTCCAAGAAGGACCCTGAAGGACCAACTATCGTCAGACATCGTTCTTAAATGCCGCCTTCGCCGTCGCCGGCTCGATGATCGCAAACGCCAGAAAGACCGCGACAGCGCTCGCGATCAGCACAACGCCGAGCACATTGTTCGTTGTCAGTGCCGGCACGGCGATGCCGCCGAAAAGCAACGCCGCGACGAACCCCCCATCGCCCGCGCGGATGAGGCGGCGCGAGGGACTTCGCCGCCACTCGCCGGGGTCGAGCCGGACGAGAAACCACTGGTGAAGGCGCAGGACAATCGCGACGGTCGCGGCCGTGAGCCCGACGACGAAGAGCGACAGACCGACGCGTCCGCCGAGCGCCCCCCGCGCCATCCACAGCGGAATCAGCAGGCCGACGTAGGCGCACGCCGCGGCTGCCTGATGGAATTGCCACCACCAGTGCGCGTCGTGCACGGTCTGCGTGGCCGGTCTCGGTCGCGGACGGGATCCGCTGACGGTGCCGGCCAGTGCCGCCCGCGCGCGTTCGAGCACCTCGATGAGCTCGTGCGCCGATCGATATCGCTGCTCAGGAACCTTGCGAAGGCTGGTCGTGACGGCGTCCTCGAGCTCGCCGAGCACGGTCTGGTTCCATCGCGTGGCCGGTGGCAGATCGCCAAGCCTGGCTGGCTCGGCTTCGAGAATTCTTACGATCGTCGAGTCCCGGTCGGCGCCGGCGAACGGGTGTACGCCGGACACCAGCTCGTAGAGCACGATGCCGAGCGAGAACAGGTCTGACCGGCCGTCCACCGTCTTGCCGCGAATCTGCTCGGGCGACATGTACGCGGGCGTGCCCAGAATCATGCCGTGGTCGGTGAGATGCGCGAGCGCCGCGGGCGTATCGCGGAAGCGCGCGAGACCGAAATCGAGAATCTTCACCTCGCCCGACCCGGTCCGCACGATGTTCTCCGGTTTGAGATCGCGATGGACGATGCCGCGATCGTGAGCCGCCGAAAGCGCGCGCGCGACGCCGAGCGCCGTCTCGATGGTCCGAAGGGCGTTCAACGGGCCGCGCGCCAGTTCCTCGCGCAGGGTTTCTCCGGGGACATATTCACCGGCGATGAAGATCTGCCCGTCGAATTCCTCGAGGGCGTAGACGGTCGCGATTCCCGGGTGCGTGAGAGCCGCCGCGGCCCGCGCTTCGCGCCGAAGACGCTCGCGGCGCGCGGGATCGCTGACGTATTTAGGCGCGAGCGCTTTCAACGCGACCGTCCGGCCGAGACGCATGTCTTCGGCCAGATAGACGACGCCCATGCCGCCCTCACCGAGAACGCGCTCGATGCGGTACTGCCCGACTTGTCTGCCGACCAACGACTCGTCGGGATCTGAATGGGCGCGCGGATCGATCACCGCCTGGACCGGCTCCTCGATGAAATCGGCCGCGCGTTCGTGCGACGCGAGCAGCGAGGCGACTTCGTCGCGCAGCGCCGCGTCGCCGCCGCACGACTCCTCGAGGAACGCCGCCCGCCGATCTGCCGGCAGCTCGAGCGCGCGATGAAAGAGATCGTTGATGAGCCGCCAGCCCTCAGGCGTGAGCGGACGCGACACGTTCACTGCGGGCGCGCTCCCTCGAGCTCGCGCAGGAGCCAGGCTTTGGCGATGGCCCAATGACGCTTGACCGTGGCCGGAGAAATCGACATGGCTTCTGCCGTCTCTTCAACCGACAAGCCGCCGAAGAAGCGGAGCTCCACGATCCGGGCCTGCTCCGCATCCAATTCAGCCAGCCGTGTCAGCGCCGCATCGAGCGCGAGTAGATCGATGGTTGCGTCCGTACCCGGCGACTGGAGCAGCGCCTCGTCGTACGTCACGAGGACCTGATTGCCGCCGCGCTTGGCCGCGCGCCTGGCGCGTGCGCGCTCGACGAGCAATCGACGCATCGAAATCGCCGCGATGGCGACAAAGTGCGTGCGGTTCTTCCACTGCGGCCGCTTTTCTTTCGCCAGGCGCAGATACGCTTCGTGGACGAGCTCGGTCGCCTGGACGCTTTTCGCCTGTTCGCGTTGGACGTAACCGTGAGCGATGCGGCGCAGCTCGGTGTAGACCTCGTCCACCATGGCGCCGACCGATCGGGCCTCGGTCACGTGCTGGATTATGGCGTACGAATCGCCTTCGGCCGGTAGTTTCGCGCCAGGTCGGCGATGAGCGCGGCCTTCCACACGTAGCCGAGTTGCAGACTCGTTTCCGCTGCGCGCACCTCGGAGGGAAACGCCGAGCGATCGACCGCCCGCGGATCGCGAACGACCGGCACCGACGAGAAAATGCCGAGCAGGCGCCAGAGCCGGCCCGATCGCAGCGCGCCGTCCTCCGTCTCGTAGACGCCATTGGCCACCGCGAGGACCGGCGAGCCCGACATGCCGGGAAACGCGGAGACGTCGACCAGGAACACCGGCCGCCCCTCGAAGTCGACGTTCGGTTCGCTCGCGACGTGACCGGTCTTCCAGACCGGGAGGAAATGCTTCTGATCGTAGAACCCGTACGGATACCCGAGCAACGTCGCGCCCGACGTCGGCCGGATCTTGATGTCCGCGCGCGTGTGCGCTTCGGTGAAGACCAGCGGGCCGATGCCGCGATAGACGTCGAGCGGCAACGGCACGAGCACGATGTCGGCGGCGGGATACGTTTCGCTGGCGACCCAGACCGGCTCGTTGTGTTCGTCGTAGAGCGGCAGCTCGATTTCCCTCGCCTTCGTCAGGTCGGCGCGATCCTCGTGCAGCACGAACCGGATGCGATCGCCCGCGCGCGGCTGGGTTGACAGGGGAGCGTGGCCTGTCACAACGTGATAGTTGGTGACCAGAAAGACGGTGTCGGCTTTGCCGTCCGCCGTCGTGCTGGCAAAGAGGAACCCCGTGCCCTGCGACACCGCGCGGCTGCCGTTCATGAGCACGATCGGCGTCGTCATCAGCGACGCCGGATCGACGTCGGCCTGTTGACCCGTGGCCGCGGGGAGAGGTGTCCACATCGCCGCGCAGACGGCCGCGCATGCGACAAATCGAGGGCGCGTCGAAATGCGGAACTGCACGTGAGTTGACCGGATGGGCCTCGGCTGTCAGGCGAGCGTACCACGTCAGGTCAAGTGCCCTCCGGAATCGGAGATTGCAGCGGTATTGCGAAAGTCCCGGACTCGGATATCGTAATAAGGACGTACCCGGCGCCTCACTCGCCGATTCCGCTCCTCCTCTCATCGCGGAAACTTCAATGATGGTTGTGTCCGAATTCGTGCACTCACAATTGCATTGCACTTCACCACGTCGCGGTTGGCTCCTGCTGATCTCTGCAGTCCTGTTGACCGGGCCGGCATGCGGTGGCGGCTCGTCCGACGCGGCCGGCGGCGCCGCGGGCGGGCGCGGACGCGGCGCCATGCCGCCCATGCCTGTTGAGATGGTCACGCTCGAGGCGAAGCCGGTCGAGCAGGTCGGCGAATTCGTCGGCACCGTGAAGTCGCGCCGGTCGACGACGATTCAACCGCAGGCGGAGGGTTTCCTCAAACGCATCCGCGTCAAGTCGGGCGATCACGTCAATCCCGGAACGGTGATGTTCGAGATCGACGACACCCCGCAGCAATCGGTCGTGTCGTCGCTCGAGTCGCTTCGCGCGGCCCGTGAAGCCGACGCCGCGTATGCCCATCAGCAGGCTGTTCGGGCGAAGAATCTCCTCAGTGTCGGCGCCATGAGCCAGCAGGAGTACGAGCAGGCGGTGACCGGCGAAAAGACGGCCCAGGCACAGCTCAAGGCGGTCGAAGATCAGATCAAACAGCAGCAATCCGAGCTGGGGTACTACCGCGTCACGGCGCCGATGGCGGGCGTCGTCGGCGACGTTCCGGTGCGACAAGGCGACCGTGTCACCAAGTCAACCGTGCTCACGACCGTCGACGACAACGCCGGCCTCGAGATTTACATCGGCGTGCCGGTTCAACAGGCGCCCAACCTGAAGGTCGGCTTGCCCGTGCGGATTGTCAACGAGAAGGGTGAGACGATCGTGACCGAACGGATCACCTTCGTCTCGCCCCAGGTCGACGATCAGACGCAGACCGTGCTGGCGAAGGCGGCCGTGACCCGCGCGGGCTCGTTTCGCAACGACCAGTTCGTGCAGGTGCGCATCGTCTGGAACGCGACGCCGGGTGTGACGATGCCGGTGGTCGCGGCCGTGCGGATCAGCGGCCAGTACTTCGCGTTCGTCGCGGAGCCGGCCGAAAACGGCGGTCTGGTCGCCCGCCAGCGTCAGGTGACGCTCGGTCCGATGGTCGGCAACGAGTACATCGTCACGGCGGGTCTCAAGCCCGGCGACAAGCTGATCACGGGAGGCATTCAGAAGATCGCCGACGGGGCGCCAGTGCAAGCGCTGCCGCCGCCCGCAGCGTCCAGCGACGGCCGCGGCGGCGCAGGTGCCGGGAGCGCGGGGGGAGGAAGCTGACGTGATTTCGCAACTCTTCATTACACGCCCGATCCTCGCGACGGTCTGTTCGCTTCTCGTGATGCTGGGGGGCGTGATCGCCATCCCCAATCTCCCGATCGCGCGGTTTCCGGAGCTCACGCCGCCCGGCGTCAGCGTGTCGGCCTTCTACACCGGCGCCAACGCCCAGGCGGTCGAGAGCGCGGTCACGACGCCGCTCGAGCAGGTGATCAACGGCGTCGAGGGCATGCTCTACATGACCTCGTCGAGCACGAACACCGGATTCAGCACCATCAACGTCATCTTCGAAGTCGGCCGTAACTCGGATCTCGCCGCGGTGGACGTCCAGAACCGGATCAACCAGGCGCTGGGCCGCATGCCGGCCGACGTCCGGACGAACGGGATTGCGGTGACGAAGAGCACGACCGGGTTTCTCGGCGCGATCGGCTTCTATTCGCCCGACAACCGCTACGACGAGCTCTTCATCAGCAACTATCTCGATCTCTACGTCCGCGACGCGTTCCGGCGGGTGCCCGGCGTCGGCAACGTGATCATCTTCGGCGAGCGCAAGTTCGCGATGCGGCTTTGGCTCGATCCGAACAAGCTGGCCGGCCGGGACTTGACGGCGAGCGACGTCGTGAACGCGCTGCGCGAGCAAAATGTGCAGGTAGCGGCCGGCAGCGTCGGCGCCGAGCCGGCGGCCGACAACCAGCTCTACCAGATCTCGGTGCGTGCCGAGGGCCGGCTCGCGGAGACGGCGCAGTTCGAGAACGTGATTGTCAAGGCGGGGAAGGAAGGCGCGCTCGTCCGCGTCAAGGACGTCGGCCGCGTCGAGCTCGGCGCCGAGAGCTATTCGTCGCGGCTGCGGTTTGCCGGCGTGCAGGCGTCGGGCATCGGCATCACGCTCCTGCCGACCGCCAACGCGCTCGACACCTTCCGCGGCGTCCAGGACGAGCTGACGCGGCTGGAGAAGAGCTTCCCGCCGGGACTCGAGGCCAAAATCGCGTTCGACAACGTCGTCGTCGTCCGTGAGTCCATCCTCGAAGTGCTGAAAACGCTGGGCGAAGCGATCGTGCTCGTCGTGCTCGTGCTGTTCCTGTTCCTGCAGAACTGGCGCAGCACGCTGATTCCCGCCGTCACGATTCCCGTGTCGCTCATCGGCACGTTCGCGTTCATGAAGCTGCTCGGCTTCTCGATCAACACGCTGACGCTCTTCGGCCTCGTGCTCGCGACCGGCACGGTCGTCGACGACGCCATCGTCGTGATCGAGAACATCGAGCGCCACATGCGCGAGTACGGCAAGAACGCGCTGCACGCGGCGATCGACGCGATGCGCGAGGTCTTCTCCGCCGTCATCGTCATCGGCATCGTGCTCGTCGCCGTGTTCGTGCCGGTCGCGTTTTTCCCGGGCATCACCGGCCGCATGTATCAGCAGTTCTCGATCACCATCGCCTGCGCGGTCGTGCTCTCGGTCTTCAACGCCGTGACGTTCACGCCGGCACTGTCGGCGCTGCTCCTCAACAAAGAAAAGAAGCCGCAGCGCTGGTTTTTCCGAGGCGTCAACTGGACGATCGAGCGGGGCACGCATCTGTACCTGGTCGTGATTCGCCGGTTGCTCAGGTGGGAGCTCGTGATGCTCGGCGCGTTCGTCCTGGCGATGTGGGCGACGTGGACGGTCTATCGCGCGGTGCCGCCCTCGTTCGTGCCGAACGAAGACGAGGGCTACTTCATCACGATTCTCCAGGCGCCGGCCGGCGCGTCGATCGAATACACGACGAACCTCGCCAAGCAGGCCGAGAAAGTCATCATGGCGCAGCCCGAGGTGCTGGCGACGTTCTCGGTAGCCGGGTTCAGCTTCTCGGGATCTGCCCCCAATCAGGGGCTGATGTTCTCGCGGCTGAAGCCGTACGACGAGCGGAAGGATCCGAACCAGTCCTTGACGGCGATCCTCGATCGGATCCGCGGTCAGCTCTTCGGCGGCATCGCCGGCGGGCTCGTGATTCCGGTCGCGCCGCCGTCTCTGCAGGGCGTCTCCGCGTTCGGCGGGTTCCAGTTCGAGGTGCTGGACAGCTCGGGTGGTCCGATCGAGAACCTGGCCGCAGTCACTGGACAGATGATCGGCAAAGGCAACCAGTCGGGAGAGTTGACCGGTCTCTTCAGCAGCTTTACCGCGAACGATCCGCAGCTCGTCGTCGACATCGATCGCGATCGGGCGCGAAGTCTCGGGCTGCCGATTGGCGCGATCACCGACACCCTGACGGTTCTCCTCGGCTCGCAGTACGTGAACGACTTCGACTTCAACAACCGCGCGTACCGCGTCTACGTACAGGCCGACCAGGCGTTCCGCGGCCAGCCGAACAACCTGAAGCAGTTCTACGCGCGCGCGACGAACGGCCAGATGGTCCCGCTCGACGCGGTCGTGCGCATGAGCGAGACGACGGCACCCGCGGTGATCAGCCACTTCAACATGGCGCGGTCGGCGGAGATCACGGGCACGCCGGTGCCCGGGTTGAGCTCGGGCGAGGCGATCAAGGTGATGGAGCGGCTCGCCGGCGAGACGCTGCCGTCCGGGTTCTACTACTCATGGGCGGGATTGTCGCTCGAAGAGATCCGCGCCGGGTCGCAGGCGATCTACATCTTCGCGCTCAGTGTCGTCATCGTGTACCTCGTGCTGGCTGCGCAGTACGAGAGCTGGGTGTTGCCGCTCATCATCCTGCTGGGCGTGCCGCTGGCGGTGTTTGGCGCGCTCAGTGGACAGTGGCTGCGCGGCTTCGCCAACGACGTGTTCTGCCAGGTCGGCCTCGTCAAGCTGATCGGTCTCGCGGCCAAGAACTCGATTCTGATCGTCGAGTTCGCGGAGCATTTGCGCGCGCAGGGCCACTCGATCGTCGACGCGGCGGTCGAAGCGGCGCGCATCCGGCTGCGGCCGATTCTGATGACGTCGCTGACGTTCATTCTCGGCGTGCTGCCGCTCGCGGTCGC
>JBLNGH010000263.1:0-2931 GCA_050264575.1 Acidobacteriota bacterium
TCGAAAAAGATCTCGAACACGGGGCCATACTGCGTCAGCAGCTCGCGGAGCTGATTCCGGTAGTAGGTGAGGTACGCGGGCCGGCCGTAATCCTTGTGATTGCGGTCCCACGGCGAGAGATCGACGCCGAACCTCACGCCTGCGCGCGCGCAGGCGGCCGAGATTTCCTTCACATAGTCGCGATTGGTGACTCGGTGCTCGGTGTAGCGAGACGGCCACAGACAGAACCCGTCGTGGTGCTTGCAGGTGAGGATGAGCCCCTTCATCCCGCCGCCCTGCGCGGCTTCCACGATCTGATCGGCGTCGAAATCGGTAGGGTTGAACAAGGCCGGCGATTCATCGCCATAGCCCCACTCGCGGTTCGTGAAGGTATTGATGGTGAAATGCAGAAAGCCGTAGAACTCCATTTCGTGCCATGCCAGCTGGCGGGCCGACGGCACTGGCGCATACGCTGACGGTGCATCCCTGAACCGAACGCCGGCCATCGCGAGGCTTGCGCCGAGCGTCGTAGAAACGAACTGACGCCGGCTAACGGTCATCACGGTCTTCGTCGGCGATATCCACGGCCATCGGGAAAAAGACCGAGCGCTTCACGCCGGGGAACGGCTTGTCCCACCCGCGCGCGTCATGCCACAGAATCCGGTTGAGCCGATCCGTCGGCGCGGCATCAGGCGTGTCGAACCTCATCCGCGCCGACGCGAGCGCAGCCCGCCGGCGCTCCTCCGCGTGCGGTCCGGTGATCGATCCGACGCGCTGGTTCACCTCGTCGAGCGCTTGGCGCGGGACGAGCGCGGTGTAGGGCGTGAAATCGGGAGCCTGTTCTGGCCCGATGAAGCTCGCGCGCATGTCCGTGGCGACGAGATCGAACATGCTGAGCGCCGGCAGGCCGAGCATGAGCTCGATCGTCTTGAGCATGCCCGGAAACGCGTAGAACGTGGGATCGATCACGCCCCGTCTGGCGTATGGACTCGCGACCAGGGCGACCGTGCGATGGCCGTCGATGTGATCGACCCCGTTCTGCGCATCGTCCTCGACTATAAAGATGGCCATCGACTTCCAGAACGGGCTGTGCGACAAGGCATCGACGAGCATCCCGGTCGCCAGGTCGTTGTCCGCAACGCATGCTTTGGGCGTGCACCAACCTGGACTCGTCCCCTCCGTGTGATCGCTTGGCAGATTCATCATGACCAGGTTGGGCATGCGATTGGCCGCTTCCCATTCGCGCAGATGCTCGACGAACACCGCGGCCTTCGCGACATCGGGCACTTCCATGGTCCAGCCGGGATACTCCCGCACCAGCACGCGATCGAGTGAAGGGATGTCGGACCGCACGTTGTAGCGCTTGGCGAAGACCGAGCGAAAGTGGGCGCCGCTGTTCGGCACCGTGTCGAGAAACTGCTTGATTAGGGCGAGTCGCACCGAGTCACTGTAGACCGTCGGTCCCGGCGCGTACTCGCCGAACACACGCACCGTCTTGCCCTTCGACTCCGCCGCCTCCCACAAGAAGCCGCCCGATGAATACGCGAGCGGATCCTGGCCTTCGGACGGATAACTGCGGCCCTCGTACAGCGGCCACATCGGGTACTCGGTCTCGTTGGCCTGCGTGAGCCAGTTGTGGCCGTCGGCGGAGTTGCCACCCGAGGCAAAGAAGTGATCGAGCAGTACGAACTGATCGGCGAGCGCGTGTGCGTTGGGCGTCACGTCGCGCCCGTATTGCACCAGCGACGAGTCGCTCGCGCCGCGGCCCAGGTCGCCGAGCACCTGATCGTAGGTGCGGTTCTCGCGAATGATGTACACGACGTGCTCGATCAGCGATGGCTCACCCGGCCGCTCCGGCACGGCACGCGGGACGACTTTGCGCGCGGCCGGCGCAGCCTGGGGGGCGCCGAGCGTGAGCCGGTTGTTACGCGCCACCGACGTCGTGTACGCCGCGAGCTCGGCGTCGCTGGGTACAGCGATGACGTTTACCGATCCGCGGTAGGAGTGGACGTACTTGCCCTCCATCCCCGAAACGCGCCCCGTCCCCGACCCCACGCCGAACAGCGCCCCTACCGCAAGGGTCTGGCCATCGGCACTCACGTCGATGCTCGACGGATACCAGCCCGTGGGAATCAGACCGCGAAATTGCGCTCCCCCGCCCGACAGCGCATACACGCCGACGGCATTGAGCCCGCCGAGTGTCACATAGAGCGTGGCGCCATCGGGCGAGACCTCCACATCCGTCGGCGCGAACCCGATCCGGCGCTCGCGAAACGGCGCGATCGCAATCGACCGCAGCCGCGTGCGGGCTCGCGTATCGATGACGCTCACGGTATCGGAGTTCCCGTTCGCGACGTACAACCGCCCGTTCTTCTCATCCCACGCGACCCCGGTCGGATGCCGCCCCACCGTGATCACGGTGCGGACGGCCCCGGCGACCAGATCGACTTCGGAGACGTCTCCAGCTGCGGCGATGCCGCGCGCATCCACCCGCACCAGCTCCGCGAACGCATCGCAGCACTGCTTCGCGGCCCGGGAACGCGCCGTCGGCTTCCGACCGCCCAGGTTCGTGACCCAGGCTCTGGAGCCGTCCGCATTGATCGCGGCGGCGACTGGAAGCACGCCGAGCGGGATCATCTTGATCAGCGAGCCACTGTCGACATCGATCACCGCCAGCGAGTCATTCGCCGGCAGCGGCACGACGGCGACGCGCCGGCCCGCGATGTTGGCGCGCGCCGCGACCGCGACGCCCCCAGCCATGTGCGCGCCGAGCGACCAGGTGAGGCGGGCCGCACCAGTCGAGTCGAAGGAGAATGTCTTGCCGACGCCGGACACGATCGCGCGCCCGGTGACGGGGTCCACCGCGACACCCTGCACCCCGGCGCGGTCCTGCAGCCGCGCACTCGCCAGCATCGCGTTGTCGCGCCAGTCGAGGCGGTAGGCAGCCCCGTT
>JBLNGH010000264.1:0-6100 GCA_050264575.1 Acidobacteriota bacterium
AGGTGTTCGATCTGTTTGGCGTGTTCTTCGACGGCCATCCGGATCTGCGCCGCATCCTCATGCCCGAAGACTGGGAAGGGTATCCGCTGCGCAAGGATGCGCCGGTGCAGATCCGGAAGGACACGGCGTCGTGGTCGCCGATTCAGATGTCGCCGGAAGAATTTGCCGAGAACATTCGGCAGCAACGCGAACGTGCGGCTCATGCGGGTGACAAGCGTGGGTAAGGCCGAAGGCCAAAGGCCGAAGGCCGAAGAAGTGCAAATGCAGCGACCTTTGGACCGGCGCGCGCGAGGCTCGAGGGGTTTTCTTTGGCCCATGGCCTTCGGCCTCTGGCCGACAAGCGTTCGTCTCTAGCCGTCATGCCCGAAATTCGCACCGAAACGATGACCGTCAACATGGGGCCGCAGCACCCCAGCACGCACGGCGTGCTCCGTCTGGTGCTCGAGCTCGACGGCGAGAACATCGTTTCGGCCGATCCGACCATCGGATTCCTGCACACGGGCATCGAAAAGACCTGCGAGCAGAAGAAATGGCAGCAGGTCATTCCGCTCGTCGAGCGCATGGACTACCTCGGCGCGCAGTCGAACAGCCTGGCGTTCTGCCTGTCGGTCGAACGGCTGCTCGGCATCGAATCGTCGATTCCGGAACGGGTGATCTGGATTCGCGTGCTCATCGCGGAGCTGCAGCGGCTGGCCAGTCATCTCGTCTGGCTCGGCACCCACGGCATGGAAGTGGGCGCCGTGTCGGTCATGCTCTATTGTTTCCGCGAGCGCGAGCAGCTCCTCAACATCAACGAGATGCTCGCCGGGTTCCGGATGTTTCCGAGCTACCTGCGGATCGGCGGGCTGCGCGAGGACCTGCCGCGCGGGTTCCACGCGGCAGTCACCGAGTTCCTCGACAAGTTCCCGGGCAAGCTCGACGAGTACGAGAAGCTGCTGACGAAGAACCAGGTGTGGATCAAGCGCACGAAGGGCGTGGGCTATCTCTCGCGTGAAGACACGATGGCCATGGGCCTGGTCGGGCCGATGGCGCGCGCGGTCGGTATTCCGTACGACGTCCGGAAGGTGTTCCCGTATCTGAAGTATGAAACGTTCGAGTTCCAGGTGCCGACGGCGACCGCTGGCGACGTCTACGCGCGGTATCAGGTGAAGATGGCCGAAATGCGGCAGAGCGTCGGCATCTGCCGCCAAGCCCTGTCACGAATCAGTCCGACCGGGCCGTACGACTGCGGCGATTTCCGGTTCGTGCCGCCGCCGAAGGATCGCGTGTACACGGAGATGGAAGCGCTCATCCAGCACTTCCTGCTGTACTCGCAGGGCTTCAGCGTGCCGAAGGGCGAATGCTACGTGCCGGTGGAAGGCCCGCGCGGCGAGCACGGTTTTTACGTGGTGTCGGACGGCACCAATCGTCCCGTCCGCGTCAAGTCCCGCGCGCCGTCGTTCATCGCGTGCCAGGCGCTGCCGAAGATGATCATCGGCGGTCTGATCGCGGACGTCATCGCGGTGATTGGATCGACCGACGTTGTCATGGGAGATGTGGATCGTTAGAGAATGTCGCGCGATGTAATGAACGATCCGCGAAGCCCGCGACGTGAGGAGCGGCGCTGAGCGGGCGAGCGGGGGCGGGGCCCCGCGAGCAACCAAGAAAAGAAGACAGACCGGCAGCGAAAACGAGATGAGCTTTCACCCGTCGATGAACTACGGCCGCGGCCACCAGAAATCGGCCCGGGCTATGCCCGAGGAAGGGCCGGCCTTCGAGTACACGGCCGACAATCGCGCGAAGCTCGACGCGATCTGCGCGCGCTACCCCGCCGATCAGCGGAAATCGGCGATTCTTGCCGCGTTGTACCTGGTCCAGCATCAGCAGGGCTACATTACGCGCAACGCGATCCGGCACGTGGGTGAAGCGATCGGCTGCACGGCTGAAGAGGTCGAGGAGGTCGTCTCGTTCTACACGATGTTCTACACCCGGCCGGTGGGCCGCTACGTCCTGCAGGTCTGCCGCACGTTGTCCTGCGCGCTCATGGGCGCCGAGCGCGTGACGGAGGAGCTGGCCAAGACGATCGGCATCGAGCCGGGCCAGACGGATGCGAAGGGCGAGTTCTCGCTGTTCGAAGTCGAGTGTCTCGGTGCGTGCGACCGCGCGCCGGTCGTCGGCGTGAACGATCACTGGCACGAATGCCAGAAGCCGGAGGATGCCCGTGCGCTGGTCGAGGGGCTGCGCACGCAAGGTCCCGCCGTGCTGACCGGGTGCTACTTGAAGGTGGAGAAATAATGGCAACTCAGAACTCAGAACTCAGAACTGAGAACTCAGAACTTGGTTCTGAGTTCGGAGTTCTCAGTTCAGAGTTCTAAGTTCTAAGTTGCCCGTTCACTATGGACCCTCTCCTCACTGCACACATCGCCGAGCCGAATGCCGCGACGCTGGACTTCTACGTGAAGCACGGCGGCTACGGCGCGCTGAAGAAGGCCCTCGGGATGACTCCCGACGCCGTGATCGACGCCGTCAAAGCGTCCGGGCTGCGCGGCCGCGGCGGCGCGGGATTCCCGACCGGGATGAAGTGGCAGTTCGTCGACAAGAAGTCGCCCAAGCCCAAATATCTCTGCTGCAACGCCGACGAGAGCGAGCCCGGCACGTTCAAGGATCACGTGCTGATGGAGCGCAACCCGCACCTGCTGTTCGAGGGCTGCCTGATTGGCTGCCACGCGATCGGCGCCAAGGTCGCCTACATCTACATCCGCGGCGAGTTCTACCACGTGCAGGAAGTGCTCGAAGCCGAGATCGAGAAGGCGCGCGCCGCCGGGTACATCGGCCACAACATTCTCGGCACGGGGTTCGACTGCGAGATCTACATGCACCGCGGCGCCGGCGCGTATGAAGCCGGCGAGGAGACGGCGCTCATCGAGTCGCTCGAGGGCAAGCGCGCGCAGCCGCGGCTGAAGCCGCCATTTCCCGCCACGCACGGGTTATACGGATGTCCGAGCGCCGTGAACAACGTCGAGACGCTCTGCAACGTGCCCTTCATCGTCGAGCGTGGAGCCGAGTGGTTCGCCGGCATTGGTCCCGAGAAGAACGGCGGCCCGAAACTCTTCTGCATCAGCGGGCACGTCAAGCGCCCGGGCACCTATGAAGCGTCGATGGACGTCACGCTGCGCGACCTCATCTACGATCCCGGATTCGCCGGCGGCATGCGCGAGGGCCGGCCGCTCAAGGCGGTCATCCCCGGCGGATCCTCGGTGCCGCTGCTGCTGCCGGATCAGCTCGACATTCCTGCCAGCTTCGACGGCATCGCCAAAGCGGGATCGCTCCTCGGATCGGCCGGCATCATCGTGATGGACAACACGACCTGCATGGTCTGGGCGGCGCAGAATCTCCTCCACTTCTACAAGCACGAGTCGTGCGGCAAGTGCACGCCGTGCCGCGAAGGCTGCGACTGGCTGTTCAGGATTCTGGAGAAGATCGAGCGCGGCGAAGGAGAGCTGCGCGACATCGAACTGCTGCTCTCGGTCAGCAACAACATCCTCGGCAAGACGCTCTGCGCGTTCGGCGACGCGGCGGCGACACCCGTGCTGTCCACCATCAAGCTCTTTCAAGCGGAGTACGAAGCGCACGTACGCGAGGGCCGCTGTACCGTTCCCGCGCCCTGGAGAGCGAGCGCGCGTGCGATAGCGGCCCATTGAGAAGGGCAAAGGGCAGAGGGCAAAGGGGAGGTCAGAGGTGAAAGGGGAGAGGGGTCGACGCGTCGCGGTTTCGCGGGCGAGAAACGTCGCCAATGCTGTGCCCTGTCCTTTCCCCTTTTCCCTTTCCCCTTTCCTTTGCCCTCTGCCCTCTGCCCTTTGCCCTTCTCAGGGTGAACAGATCTCGTGACACCCGAACTCATCGGCCAGTTCATCGTCATCGGGTTCACGTTCTTCATGCTGCTGAACTCCGCGGCGGTGCTCGTCTACATGGAGCGGAAGGTCGCGGGCTTCATCCAGCAGCGATACGGGCCCTACTTGGTGGGGCCGAAGGGTCTGCTGCAGCCGCTGGCCGACATCGTCAAGCTGATGTTCAAGGAGGAGCTCCGGCCGAAGGCGGCCGACAGCATCCTCTTCTATGCGGCGCCGATTCTCTCGGCGACGGCCGCCTTCGCCGCCTTCGCCGTCGTCCCGTTCGGCGCCGACACGACGTTCTTCGGGTTGCTCGATCGGCCGATCCGTCTCGCGGCGGCGGACGTCAACGTCGGTCTGCTCGTGATTTTCGCCATTACCTCGATGGGCGTGTACGGGATCGTGCTCGCCGGATGGAGCTCGAACAGCAAGTACTCGCTGCTCGGCGGCCTGCGGTCGTCGGCCCAGATGATCAGCTACGAGATCTCGTACGGCCTCTCGTTTGCCGCCGTCATTCTGCTCGCCGGCTCGCTCTCGCTGCGCGACATCGTCGATCAGCAGGCGGGGTACTGGTTCGGGATCATTCCGAAGTGGTACCTGTTCCTGCAGCCGTTCGGCTTTCTGTTCTTCCTGATTGCCGGCATCGCGGAGACGAACCGCGCACCGTTCGACTTTCCGGAAGCAGAGCAGGAGTTGGTGGCCGGGTATCACACCGAATACAGCTCCATGAGCTTCGCCCTCTTCTTTCTCGCCGAGTACGTGAACATGGTCACCGTCTCGGCGGTCGCGACGGACCTCTTCCTCGGCGGCTGGCACGGCCCGTTCCCGCTGCCGGCAGGGTTCGAGTGGATCTGGTTCCTCGTGAAAGTGTTCGCGCTCCTCTTCTTCTACATCTGGATGCGCTGGACGCTGCCGCGCTACCGCTACGATCAGCTGATGGAATTCGGCTGGAAGTGGCTGCTGCCGGCAACGGTGATCAACCTGCTCGTGACCGCGTTCATCGTGATCTATTTCGGATCGTAGGCCACGGAAAAGACGATGGAGACTGTGCTGTTTTGGGTGTTCGCGGCGGTGGCGGTGACGGCCTCGGTGCTGGTCGTCGGCCAGCGCAACCCCATGTACAGCGTGCTGCTCCTCATCGTCTCGTTCGCGGCATTGTCGGGGCTGTACGTGGTGCTCGACGCGCCGTTCGTCGCGGCGATTCAGATCATCATCTACGCGGGCGCCATCATGGTGCTCTTCCTGTTCGTCGTCATGCTCCTGAACGTGCCGACCGAAGACGTGCCCGTCGGGTATCATGCACGGCTGCTCGGCGGCGCCGGACCACGGCGATTCGGCGCCGTGCTCTCGTGCGTGCTCGTGATCGAGCTGGCGGTCGCGCTCGTGAAGCTGACGCCGGCGCGGCTGCCGTCGGGCGAGGCGGCGCGGCAGCCGACGGTCTACGAAATCGGCTTGAAGCTGTTCCGGGAGTACTCGTTTGCGTTCGAGGCCACGTCGGTGCTGATTCTCATTGCGATGGTGGGCGCGATTATCCTCGCGCGCAGGGAGACGCGCTGATGCTGCCGGAGCCGACGCTGAACTCGTATCTGGCGCTCTCGGCCGTGCTGTTTTCGATTGGCACGGCCGGCGTGTTTCTCCGCCGCAATCTGATCACGATCCTGCTCTCGATCGAGATCATGCTCAACGCCGTCAATCTGACGTTCGTGGCCGTCGATCGCTATCTGCAGTCGGTGGACGGGCAGATCATCGTGTTCTTCGTCATCACGGTCGCGGCCGCCGAGGCGGCGGTCGGTCTGGCCATCGTCATCGCGCTCTTCCGGCACAAGGAATCGCTCAGTCCGGACGCATTCACGACGCTCAAATGGTGACGGCGTGCTCCCGCTGATTCCTCTGTTTCCGTTCGCGGGATTCCTCGTCAACGCCGCGCTCGGCCGGCGTCTGTCGAAGAACGCGTCGGGCCTGATCGCGACGGGGGCGATGGGGCTGTCGTTCGGCGTGGCCGTCGCGGCCGTGTGGCGGCTGCTCCAACTGGAGCCTGTCGGCGGCGTGCGGGCGTTTCAGGAGACGGTCTACACGTGGATGGCGTCCGGCGGGCTGGACATCCCGTTCGCGCTGCGGCTCGATCCGCTGTCGGCGGTGATGATTCTGATCGTGAGCGGCATCGGCGCGCTCATCCACCTGTACTCGACCGCGTACATGCACGAGGAGACCGACGGCGAATATGCGCGGTA
>JBLNGH010000265.1:0-11884 GCA_050264575.1 Acidobacteriota bacterium
ATGCCGTCACCCAGAACGTCCTTCCCAGGCCCGTCGAAGGCGCGCGAAGTTCCACTGGCTCGCCGTCACGGCCGCGTAGCAGGCGCATGCAAGCACCGCGCCCGCGGTGCGACCGGCCAGCCAGCCCGCCGTGACGCCAATGACGATGGACGACAGGCACGTGAGCAGCGCCGGCGCGGCCGCGCCCAGCCGGACACTGCCGATGACCTGACGCATGAGCACGCCGGACACAATCGCGTTGATGATGCCGCCAGAAAGGAGGGCGGCCGCGGCGCCAGGCGCGCCGTACACCCGGGCGCCCGCGACGGCCAGCGCCACGGTCGCGACTCCCGCGATCGCGGAGGCCAGGAACTCGAGATGCTGATGGCCGCTCACGATCAGGCTGAACCTGAAGTGGCCGCTGAGCCACGCCACCGGAATCATCCAAATCACGATCTGGAACGGCAGCTCCGCCTGCGCGTAGTCGGGCCCGAAGACCACCGCCATCAGCAGCGGCGCCAGCAAAGTTCCGGCGGCTGCGATGAAGCACGCCGGCCACATCGAGACCGAGAGCGATCGCGCGATCAGCGCGCGCCAACCCTCCACGCCCTCGTGCAGCTCGCGCGAGAGATTCGGGACGAGATTGAAAAAGTACAGCCAGACGAAGGCGTGCAGCGCCATGACGATCCGCACCGCCGCGGCAATCCAGGCGACGAGCTCGGTGCGGCCTGGATCCGTCCAGCCGAGGATGATCGTCGGCGAGTACCACATCGCGGCCCAGGTCAGATCGCTTGCGCCGAGGAACCACGCCTGGCGGAAGAGATCGATCGCGCCGCGGAACGCGCGATGCCAGTCCAGATGCACTCGCAGCACGCGCGCCAGCATCACGCTGTTGAAGACCGCCAGCGCCAGCGCGCCGGAGACTTCGGCCGCGCCGACGATCCGCGTGTCGGATCCTCTGCGGACGAACGTCAGAACGAGGAGCGCGAACGTGCCGTAGCGCAGCAGGCTGCCGGCCGCGACCCACTGCATCTGGCGCAGCCCCTGGAACACCCACTGCGTGTTGAACGGCGTGAGCAGGACCGTGAGCCCGTACACCGCCAGCGTGGGGCTGCCGCGCGACGCGGCAATCGCCAGGATGATTGCGTAGGCCGGAACGGCGAGCATCGCGCGCAGGAGCGCCGCCTGCGGAATCAACTGCGAGGCGCGATCGGGCGCCGTTTCCACGATCCGCGCGCCGTACGATCCGAGACCGGTTTCCGCGGCCAGGACGAAAAAGATGGTCACCGACAGCGCCAACTCGATGGCGCCGAAATCGCGCGGGCCGAGCGCGCGCGCCAGGTAAGCGAACGCGAGGATGACGCAGACCTTGCTGCCGGCTTCGCCGCCGAACAGCGTGAGATACCGGACCACGAAACTGCGCCGCCGCAACCCTTCACGCTGCACGTCGGGCTCCTGGCCGGATCAGAATCGTAAGACCACGCCGGACCGCCGATCGATTGCCTCGTCCCGTTTTCGAAGGGTAAGATCGCGAGTCCAATCCCGGAAGCCACCTGACTTGACGTGGTCGGCTGCGCCGACGCTCCTGAAGCGCACTCCAGTACCACGTCACGTCAACTGGGCTTCCGTGCGGACCATCATCTTGCCTCGCGCCGTCACGGCCACCGTCTCGATCCTCGCTGGCGTGGCGTTGATCGTTGGCGCGCTCGCGTGGTCCTCGCCTTCGATCGAGCGCGCGTTTCTCGGCAGCGAGACCGGCGCGCTCGCCTGGGGCCCCGCGCTCTTCCGCGCGCTCCTCGCGTTTCACGGCGCGTGTCTCGTCGCGTTTGGCGCCTATCGCGCGAGACGTCGCGTTGTCGCGCCGCCGCGGGCGCCGGTCGCGCCGCGCCGATCCCCGGCGACCACCTGGACGGTCGTCGCCGCGCTCTGCGCCATCGGTCTCGCGCTGAGACTGTGGCGCCTCGACACCGATCTGTGGCTGGACGAAGTGCTGACGCTGACCGATTTCCTGAGACTGCCGTTCCGCGAAATCGTCGCCACGTTCCCGTCGCAGAACCAGCACGTGCTGTATTCGCTGCTCGGCCGCGCCTCGATTCTCGTCTTCGGCGAGAGCTTTGCTGCGGCGCGGCTGCCGGCCGTGCTGCTCGGCGCCGCGAGCATCTGGGCGCTCTTCCTGCTGGGGCGCCGCGTCGCCGGCGTCCGCGAAGCGCTGCTCGCCTGCGCGTTGATGACCTTCTCGTACCACCACGTCTGGTTTTCGCAGAACG
This sequence comes from Acidobacteriota bacterium, assembly GCA_050264575.1. Lineage (GTDB taxonomy): Bacteria > Acidobacteriota > Vicinamibacteria > Vicinamibacterales > SCN-69-37 > DASQFI01. The sequence goes on from JBLNGH010000265.1 coordinate 2,247, forward strand.
CGCGCGGGTACTCGGGGCTGCTTTTCTTCAGTACGCTCGGCTCGTGGCTCTGGCTCGAGGCGAGCACGCGTGGAACGGCACGCCTGTGGGTGATGTACGCGATCGCCGCCTGGCTCGGACTCTGGATTCACATGACGATGGTTTTCGTCGTCGCGGCCCACGGCATTGTCTACTTGAGCTGGTTCGCCGGCCGTCAGACGTCGCAGCCCATGCTCGATCCAGGCTGGCGCTGGAAACCGATCCTGGCGTGGCTGTTCGCCGCGACCGTCGTCCTGCAGGTGCACGCGCTCGCGCTGCCGGAATTCCTGCGCTCGGCGCTCCATGAGGTGTCCCTCGAGTCCGAGTGGGTGAGTCCGATGTGGGTCGTGACCGAGACGGTTCGGCGGCTCGGCGACGGGGGGCTGGTGAGCGTCGTCGTGCTCGGAGGGGCGATCGTGACGCTCGCCGGCCTCGGCAGTTATCTCAAGAGGGATTGGCGAGACGCAGTTCTGCTCACCGCGCCAGGCGTCCTCGGCGGCGCGACCATGCTCGCGCTCGGCCACAACCTGTGGCCTCGCTTCTTCTTTTTCTGTATGGGTTTCGCGGTTCTCATCGCCGTGCGCGGGCTGATGGTGATCCCGGAGTGGATCCTGACGCGCATCGACCGGTCCGGTCTCCAGAAGCTGGCGGTCCCGATCGGCACGGCAATCTGCCTGCTGGGTGTCGCGGTCTCGGCGTCGACGCTGCCGCGCAGCTATCTGCCGAAGCAGGACTTCAGCGGCGCCCGGCAGTTCGTCGAACAGGCCCGTCAGCCCGACGATGAAGTCGTCGTTGTCGGACTGGCAGGGTTCGCCTACCGGCGCTACTACGCGCCCCAGTGGCGGTTCGTCGAGCGCCGCGCGGATCTCGAGGCGATTCAGGATCGGCATCAAGGCGTGTGGCTCGTGTATACGCTGCCCGTGCATCTGAAAGCCTGGGTGCCAGAAATATGGGAGATGGTCCAACGCGACTATGACGTCGTCCGGGTGTTTCCCGGGACGTTGGGCGGCGGCGACATCGTCGTCTGCCGCTGGCGCGGGAAACCACGCGGTGTCCAGCGCGGAGGCGCCGGATGATTCTGATTCTGCTGCGCGCCTACCTCCTGGCCGGACTGATCGCGCACAAGGTCGTCTGGGAACGGCTCAAGCGCCATCAGCGGTCGACGGTCACCAGGACGGCAATGGCTGACGCACCCTTCGGCGTCCGTGCGGCCAAACTCGCGAAGACCGTCGTTCTCGGGGCGATTGTCGTCCAGACGATCGTCCCGTGGCCCTGGCTGTCGATCGCCGCGGATCCGCGGACGCTGACGATCATCGGCGTCGCCGTTTACACGCTCGGTCTCGCGGTCGCGATTGCGGGCCGTGTCCAGCTCGGCGGCAACTGGTCGGACATCGAAGCGGCGCGCGTGCTCGAGCATCAGTCGGTCGTCCGCCATGGCCTCTATCGATTCGTGCGGCATCCCATCTACGTCGGCGATCTGCTGCTGCTGACCGGACTCGAGCTGGCTCTCAACTCGTGGCTCGTGCTCGGCGTCCTCGTCCTCACGCCGGTCGTGCTGTCGCGGGCCGTCCGTGAGGAGGAGATGCTGAAGCGATCCCTCGCCGGCTACAACGAGTACTGCAAGACGAGCAAGCGATTCATTCCTTTCGTTGTCTGAAGACGTCCTCTGCCTTTTGCCCTCTGCCCTTTGCCCTCGGTCGCGCCACGTCACTTGAAGCGCGCGACCGGCTGCCCGCTCACCGACGCCGGCGCGGCGATGGTGATCGCGCGCGACGGCACCGGCGTCTGGTACTGCGCGAATCGCCGCAGCACCGCATCGGCGACGAGGCCGAGCACCAGCAGCTGCAGCGCGATCACCAGAAACAACACGGCTGTCGTCGACAGCAACGGCTGCGTGAAGAGCGTTTCCAGGTTCTGCGGCCGCACGCGCGGGAAGAATGAAATGACGTCGTACACGGCCTTGAGGAGTCCGACCGCCCCAAAGGCGGTGGCGACGGGCACGAAGACCCGGAGCGGCTGGAACAGCACGGCCAGCCGGAGGACGAGCACCATGAAGTCCATGAAATGCCACGGCGTGATCTTCGACTTGCCGACGCGCGGAAAGTAGCTGATCGGGTGGTAGACGACGCGGTAGTCGTTGCCGAGCATCGCGAGCGTCACGGTGCTCGTGAACGAGAAGCGGTTCGACAGGATCGACAGGTACTGGTTCACGCAATCGCGCCGGAACGCCCGCAGGCCTGAATTGAGGTCGGGGATCTTGCGGCCGGCGACCCGCGTCGCGACCCAGTTCAGCACCCACTTGGCCGGGCGGCGGATGAGTGGAATATGCACTTCGGTGCCGGTGCGCGCGCCGACGACCATGTCGGCGGTTTCCAGCTCGGTCAGGAGATTGGGAATCTGATCGGCCGGATACGTGCCGTCGGCATCGGTGATGACGATGGTGTCGAACTTGGCCGCGGCCATGCCCGTCTTGATCGACGCGCCGTAGCCGCGGTTCTCCACGTGCCGGATTACGCCCGCGCCGGCTTCGGCGGCGCGCTTCCCGCTCTGATCCACCGACCCGTCGTCCACGACGATGATCTCGTAGACAATGCCGCGCGAATCGAGCACGCGCTGGATCTTCTCGATCTCCGCGGCGACGGCGCCCTCCTCGTTGAAGACGGGCAGCACGACCGAGACCGGGTGTGTCGATATGGGCACTTCGTCCTCCGTCGCGCCTACATGTAGCCGTCGCGGCGCAGTGTCTCGAGCCCGCCCTCGTCCTGCGCGTCCTGCGCGCGTCCGGATCGCTCCGCGATCTGGCTGAACTTGCCGGTCCTGAGCTCGTCGATGATTTCCGGCACCGTCCTCGCGGTCGACGCGACGGGACTGGTGCAGGGCGCGCACCCGAGCGATCGATAGCGTTTTCCATTGCCCTGATCGAAATAGAGCGGGACGACCGGAATCTGCTCGCGTCCGATGTATTCCCAGATGTTGAGCTCCGTCCAGTCGAGCAGCGGATGCACGCGAACGTGCGTGCCCGGTGCGAAGTCCGTCTTGTACTGGTTCCAGAACTCGGGAGGTTGCTCCGCGATGTCCCAGGTGTGATGTTGATTCCGCGGTGAGAAGTAGCGTTCTTTCGAGCGGCTGCCTTCCTCGTCCGATCGCGCGCCGACAATCACCCCCGTGTACGGGTCGGTGTTGCGATCGGCGACGTATCGTCTCGTCGCATGATCGAAGCGATACCGCGGTCCCGTGCCGTCGAGCGTGGCCTTGAGCGCCGCGGTCTTCAGGAGACTGCAGCAGGTCAGGCGATCGACGGCGCCGTCAGGGAACGTGCGTTTCGCGGCGAGCGCCTCCTCGTTCTGGCCGTAAATCAGCTGCAGGTTCCATTCTTCGGCGAGCCGATCGCGGTACTCGATCATCTCGCGGATCTTGTACGACGTGTCGATGTGGACGAGGGGGATCGGGACGTGGCCGAAAAACGCCTTGCGCGTGAGCCACAGCAGCACGGTGCTGTCCTTGCCGATCGACCAGAGCATGCAGAGATGCTTGAACGTGGCGTACGCCTCGCGCAGGATGTGCACGCTGCGGGCTTCGAGCTGATCGAGCTGATCGGTGGTCATCGTGCGGTCGCGGGCGCGGCCTGTCCGCGCGTCAGGTACTCGATGACGAGATCGGCCGCGGCCTCGGCCGTCATCGTCCGGGTGTCGATCGTGAGCTCCGGCGAAGCCGGCGGCTCGTAGGGGTCGGCCACGCCGGTCAGCTGTCCGACCTGTCCGGTGCGCGCCCGGCCGTACAGCCCCTTCGGATCGCGCCGTTCGCATTCGTCGAGCGGCGTCGAGACGTACACTTCGATGAACTGCCGGCAGAGGCGGCGCGCGAAGTCGCGCGACTCGCGGTACGGCGACACGAGCGACACGAGGCTGGTGACGCCATGCCGCTCGAGGCGGCTCGCCGTGTCGCCGACGCGGCGGATGTGCGCGTCGCGCTCCTCGCGCGAGAACCCTGTGTTCGGAAAGATCGCCCGGATTTCGTCGCCGTCGAGCAGCTCGATCTGGGAGCCGAGCCGCGTCAGGCGCTCGCCGACCACCCTGGCGATCGTCGTCTTGCCCGCGCCGGGAAGCCCCGTGAACCAGACGACCGCCGGCGCCGGCGGCATGAATCCGAGCACGAAGCCGGGAATCCGCATGTCGGCGTTGTTGTAGGTGAGCGGCGAATAGTGCGGGGTGCTCGTCCCTGACGACCAGCGGAACACCGCGTCGCCGGCGGCCACATCCCATTCCATGATCGGCGTGAAGCGGGGGTAGACGTCCGCGCGCCCCTCCGCGATCCAGCAGAACTTCAGCGAGCTGCCGACGGCGATGCGCTCCGCAACGGGCAGACGTTGCGCGAACGCGTCGAGCTCCGGCGACCGGTGCGCGCGGCTCTCGAGAATTCTGAGCGGCGTGCCCGGCGCCGGCGCCCGCGAGGACAGCTTGACGGGTGCGGACGTGTTGGCAATCCGAAACGCCCCGCCCAGCCTGGTCGCGTAGTACATCACCTCGCGCGCCGGCGCGTACACGACGCCGAGCGCGGGCACGCCGTGGTCGATGAGCGCGATGTTGACCGTGTAGTCGGGCAGCTTCTCGACGAATTCGCGCGTGCCGTCCAGCGGATCGACGAGCCAGAAGCGGGTCCAGGCGGCCCGCTCCGACATCGGCGGCACGCCCGATTCCTCCGAGACGATCGGGATCGACGGGTCGATCTCCTTGAGTCCGGCGACGATGAGCTGATGCGCCTTGCGATCGTAGACGGTGACCGGCGATCCATCCGCCTTCCAGTCCGTCTGCGGCTCGAGGCCCTCGCCGATGATGTCACCGGCGCGCCGCGCCAGATCGATGACCTGCTCGATCCGTTCGGTTCCCGCGATGAGCGTCAGGTGGCTCCTCACCATGGCTTGAAAATCACCCGTTGATCCTCGAGGACCGTCTTGAGCGCGTCGGCGCCGCGCCGCTCCCGCTCCGCGTCGGTGAGCAGGTAGTCGCAGGTGATGTCGGTCGTCACGCGATCGCCGACCCAGACCGTGCACACGAGCTCGGGTGGCAGGCTCGTCTTGAGGACGTCCAGGTCGCTCTGCGTCAGCTCGGCCGCGCTCACGATCAGGATGACCCCGGCGTCGAGGAGGATGTTCGCGATCTCCGCCAGCCGGCGCAGGTGCTCGCGCCGCTGCTCGCGTCCCCGCTCGATGTCGGCATCGACGCCGTAGAGCACGCTCCCCATGCCGAGAAAGTACACGAACCGGCCTTCCTCGAAGAGCTTCACCTCGAGTTGACGCGCCAGCTCCTTTCGATCGGTCTCCGCCTCGCCCGTGACAATCAGCAGCGTCGGGCGCTGACTGTAGCGCTCGGCGCGGCGCTCGGGCGAGACGTGGCTGCTGATCCATTTCGCATTGCGGAGCAGGACCTTGCTTCGAAGCGCCTCGTCGCGATCCGGCAGCGCCTCGGCGACGATCCCGCCGCCGCGAATGTCGTAGTCGTCGACGATGACGAATCGTCCGGTCGCGGCGAGATCGGCGGAGACGTCGAAGGCAACCGCCCGGTGAAGCTTGAAGGTGCACTCGGCGACCTGATGCCGCTCCACGGCGGTTCGCGCACCCGTATCGCCCAGATCGGCGGCGTCGATGACGCGGTGAATGGCTTCGACGCGCATGGGGACGCGGGCCGAGCCGAGCTTGAACACGTAGTCCTTCCGCAACGCGAGCGGGGCCCGGCCCAGCCAGAACACGTTCGCGCGGACGCGCGTCGTCACGTCCGGCGGCGGCTCGTCGCTGCGGGCGGCGAGCTCGCCGCGGCTCGTGTAGATCTGCGGCGCGAGCGTGATGCCCACGGCCTCGCCGGCCGCGACGTCGCTGCGGTCGGGGCGGCTGAACGCTTCGACCGAGTGGATTCGAGCCCGCTTTCCGGACGGATAGAACACCAGCTCGTCGCCAACCCTCGCGCGGCCGGATTCGACGGTGCCGGCGACGATGCGCCGATCGTCGGCGAAATTGGTGAACTTGTAGACGTCCTGGACGGGCAGCCGGAATGGCCGGTCCTGGGCCGGCGGCTCCGGCCGGAAGCGCTCGAGCGCCTCGAGCACGGTGGGGCCGGTGTACCACGCCATTTCGCTCGCCCGTCGGGCGATGTTCGCGCCGCACCTGGCCGAGACCGGAATCCAGGTCTCTGCCGACACGCCGAGCTGCATGAGGAACGCACCGAACTCGGCCACGACGCCGTCGAACGTCTCGCGCCGGAAGCCTGTCAGGTCCATCTTGTTCACGACGACGGCGATCTGCCGGATGCCGAGCATCGACAGCATCGTCGCGTGCCGGCGCGAGTTTTCCTGAATCCCTTCGTGCGCGTCGATGACGAGCAGCGCCGCTTCCGCGCGCGCGGCGCCGGTGATCATGTTCTTCAGGAACTCGATGTGCCCGGGCGCGTCGATGATGATGTAGTGCCGCGTTGCGGTCTTGAAGAACACGCGCGCCGCGTCGATCGTGATTCCCTGCGCGCGCTCGTCCTTCAGCGCGTCGAGCAGGAAGGCGTACTCGAAGGGTTTGGACGTGCGCTCGCACAGCGCGCGCACCTGCTCGAGCTTGCCGTCAGGGAGCGATCCGGTGTCGGCGAGCAGCCGGCCGACCAGCGTGCTCTTGCCGTGATCGACGTGGCCGCTGATGACGAGGTGCAGTCGGGACGCCGCCGCCTCGCTCCGCTCCGCTCGCGCGGGCGCACTCGCTGTGGTGGTGGTTGGCTCCAGCACGACTCAGACGACCGGCAGGACGATCTTTTCGCCTTCGGCAAGCGGCCGGACGCGTTTCCAGACGCGAGCGCCGGCCATCGCCTGGATCAGGTGCGTCGGCTGATAGACGATGCTTGGCCAGAGGAACACTTCGGTCGTGCAGTGGCACTCCTTCCGCGCGATCGACGCGCGCAGCGCGCGCGCCCGATCGGACCGCCAGATTTCCCAGAACGTCTGCTTGCGCAGATTGCCGAGCGGTTCGTGCAGCTCGCAGACGCTGACGTCGCCGTTGGCCGCGACCACCGCGCTCAGGACGCCCGCGCTGCATCGCGCCACCTGCGTCTGGCGCGTCAGCGTCTCGACCTTCGCCCACTGCAGCATCGGCTCGACGATCCCGCCGTAGCGGCCGGCTTCGCGCGGCGCCCACAGCCGGCGGATGTAGTCGTAGAGCGCCGTGTACTCCTTGAGGTCCGGCGTCTTCAGCGCCGGGTTCTTCCGATCGCCGCGGATGATCGCCAGATTGTGGTGATCCATCTGCGGGCAGCGATCGTAGAGGTACGTGGTCAGCTGGCGGATTTCCTCGACGTTGACGTCGGTCGCCGTCGAAATCGAATGAATGCGGAGCCGCGGGTCGCGGTGTTGAATCTCGGCCAGCGCGTCGTACGTGAGCATCGCGCGCGCGAACGATCCCGCCGCGACGCGGAACGTGTCGTGGAACTCGGCCATGCCGTCGAGCGACAGCTCGACCGCAAACAGGTCGAGCGTTTTTGCTTCGAGCGTTTCCTTGACCGCGGCGACAATCTTGTCCGTGTACCAGCCGTTGGTCGGCACGTAGATCTGTCGAACGCCGTTCGTGTCGACGAACTGCCGGCAGATCTCGCTGAACTCGCGCCGCAGGAACGGCTCGCCCCCCGAGAGATTCAGGTTCTCGATCGGTCCGAGCGAGCGGGAGAGCGCGAAGATCTCGTCCTTCGTCAGGTCGTCCCGCTTGTTGAGGTGCGTCCAGTAAAAGCAGTGCTCGCACTTCATGTTGCAGATCGAGTTGATGAACAGCACCAGGAACGGCGGACTCTGGAGGTCGCCGTGATTCTTGCGCATGATGCGCGCATGGCGGGCTACACGGGTGAGGACGTTCATCGCTCGAGGCCGCCCGAATAGGGGCAAAAAGTCATCATACGGACCGGTTCCGGAGAGTCGCAAGAAAAGCGCCAAACCTCGCGGCCGGATCGGCCCGGATGGGCCGTCGAAACCGGCCTTGATCGTCAGGCAGTTCCGGCGGCGCCCTCGGAAGTCAGGGCCGCGCCACCCAAAAGACCGCTGGACAGGTGACTATTCTCCGCACACCGCGCTAGCGCCTTTGAATCAGCCGGTTGTAGATGGTCGCGATGGTTCGGCCGATGGCGTAGCCGACGACGAACGCGTAGATGAATCCGATGATGCTGCCGATCCACGTCACGCTGTAGCCGGGGAAGTAGATCCGCACCAGCCCCAGATGCGGTCCCGGGTTCGGCCCGCCTTTGATCACGAGAATGATGGTGGCGAGGAACAGCCCCACGCCGAGCAGCAGGCCCATCGCGATGCCCCAGCCCTGCTCGCTCGCGCGCAGAATCGTCCGGCGAAGTGCCTGTTCCTCCTCGACCGTCAGTTGATTTGCCATGGTCATCGTCTCAGATGTGATCCAGAAAGTCCTGCGTCTGCGCCAGCGACGCTTTGGTGCGGACAACGAAGATCCAGGTCGCAACCATGAAGTTGCGGAGAAACGCCAGGAACCATCCCGCCACGAACCCGGAGACGAAGCCCCACCAGACGCCGATGAACGCCCCGCGCCACGTCGTGTCGTACCCGTAGAAATACTGCGACGCCAGATCGATCGGAATGTCGATGGGCCGCGCGATGATGTGGAACACCGTGACGGCGAAGACGACCATTGCCACCGTCGCGCCGACCGCGACGCCCAGCGCACGCTTGTGCAACGGCGCGAACGCGCGCTCGAGGACGCGATTCACCGAATCAGAGTCGGAAGGCGCGACCATCCTCAGCCGTGACTGCGGTGGTGAGCTCGGCTTGGCTGAGCTTAGCACGGAGTTCCGGATGACCGTCATGAGAGCACCTCGCGAACCTGGCGCCGGAACCGGACCGACCACAGCTTCCGCCGGAACCCCGGCGTGCCCCAGGCGCCAATCGCGTCCGGTTGCCTCAGGTAGTACATGTCGAGACGCGGCATCAACATCGGGGCGTCGCCGCGCGCGAGCGGCGCGAACCGCGTCGTGACCGCCGCCTTGAATCGCCGGCCGGCCAGGGCGGCGACGTCTTCGTTCGCCGCGCCGTACGGATAGGCAAAGTGATCGATGCGCACGCCGAGCCGCGTGCCAAGCTCACGCACGCAGCCGTCCATTTCTTCCGCGATCGATTCCGGGGAGAGCGTCGTCAGTCTCGGATGCGTGCGTGTGTGCGCGCCGATGGTCACGCCGTCCGCAGCCAGGCGCTCGAGCTCGGCCCAGGTGAGCAGCGGCAGCGTCGGAATGTCCGGTTCGGCGCGCCCGCCCCACGTATTCGATCCACCGACATGTCCGCTGACGACGAAGAGCGTCACCGGCAGACGGGCTGCGAGCAGCGCCGCCGCCGCGTCCCTGAAATTCCTGAACCCATCGTCGAAGGTGATCGCGATCGAATCCGCCGGATCGTCCGGATCGTGCGCGAGCAGATCGACGAGCGGCAGCACGCGGACGCGGCCGCCGGCCATCCACTGCACGTGCTCGGCGAACACGGCCGGCGGCACGGAGATCGGCGATCCGCTGTCGTCGATCGAGTGGTAGGTCAGGATGGCGCGCATCGATTCCTCACTCGACCCAGTCGGGCGCCGGCACGCCGCGCCGCGCGGC
>JBLNGH010000266.1:0-6388 GCA_050264575.1 Acidobacteriota bacterium
AAGACGTGCTGCTGCACTTCCTCGTTGGTCAGGTTGACGATCTTCAGCGCCGCCGAGTACTTCCCGCCGTTGAACTTCACACCCGCCGTCACGTTGAGCATCGTATATGGCTTCGTCGTGCCGTGAAAACGCGCGTCGAGCACGTCCTGCCAGAACGCCTCCGACGAATGGTTGACCGACACGAGGCCAAAGGTCCGCGGCGTCACGCACGACACGCCGATGTTGAAGAGGTGCCGCGCCGGGATGTTGATTTCCTGGAGCGCCTCCTCATGGGTGAAATTCGGGAACTCCGGGTCGGGCTCGGCCTGGAACGAGTAGTTCACGAACGCGCTGACCGAGTTCGTCAGCGATCCGTCGACTCCAAGCTCGATGCCCTGGCTCTTGACCTGCCCAAGATTGCGATAGCTGTAGTCCGACGGAAAGATGATCCCCTGGTTGATGAGCCCGGCCCAGATCGCGGACGGCGGAAACGGTCCGAGACCCGGAAATCCAGGCGGCGGCGTCTGCCACGTGCCGGTCGTCGTGAAGAAGATCTGATCCTGGCCGTTCGTGTAGTACCACGCTGCCGACACGCTGGCGCGGTTGCGGATGTTGCCCGTGTAGGCGACCTCGTAGGCGTCGACCGACTCTTCGACGAGGTCGGGGTTGCCGACCGCATGCGTCGGGACCAGGAAGATCTGGGACCCAAACGCCGGATTGATCAATCCAAGCGGAAGCGGCGTGCCCAGGGTGACATCGAGGAAGTTGTTCACCATCGATGGCGCGCGAAACGCCCGGTTGTAGCTGACGCGCACCGACTGATCCGGAGTCGGCTTGATCACCGCGGCGATGCGCGGCGAGAAGACCGCGTTATCGATCGAGCTGAACTTGTCGAGGCGCGCGCCGGCGACGACGCGAAACTGGTCGCTCAGCAGGATCTCATCCTGAATATACCCGCCGCCTTCGTTCCGCGAGTCCTCATCGGGAGCGATCGTCAGGTCGAAGCGGTTGAAGCGCAGGTTGCCGCCGTACGTCAGCACGTGCTTCGCCGCGAGGATGCTCGTGTTCCCCACCTCGACGTCGAACGTCTTCGTATTGAAGGTGAGGTCGATCGGCACGCCCTGCTCGTTGACGCTGACGAGGTTGTTCGCCGTGCCGTCGAGCACGTTCATGAACGCCTGGAGCTTGAAAGCCTTCCGCGTGAAGTTGAACTTCCCGTAGCCCATCGCCGATCCGGAATGGACGTCGAACGGCCCGATGCCCGAGTGCATGATCCCGTCGGTGCCGGCGTAGCCGCCGGAGAACTGCATCTTGCGCTCGCCGTCCGGAAAGTCGTAATCGGCCCGCCCGTCGAATTTCGGCTGAGTCGTTCCCTGATTCGCGTAGGTCGGGAACGGCGTCGTCCCGCCGTTGGGCACGAGCCCGACCGGTCTCGCGAACGGGTCGGAGTTGTAGGTGCCCGCCGAGATCTTGTACGCCCATCGATCGTTCACGACCTGCGAGTGCACGCCGCGGATGTAGTAGAGCCCGCCATTCGACGCGGCGTTGTCGGCAACCTCCCGATCGAGCGTGCCGCCGCCGAGCGTGACCGTCGTGCCGGGGTTCTCGCGCGGGGATTTCGTGATGACGTTGACGACGCCGGTGAGCGCGTTCGCGCCCCAGACCGCGGACGCCGGCCCGCGAATCACCTCGACCCGCTTGATCTCGTCGAGATCGTTCGGCATGAAATCCCACATCGTGAACCCGAAGAAGTCCTGATAGATGCTGCGGCCGTCGACGACCGCGAGCTGGGACGTGGCGAGCGAGCTCGTCGCGCTGCGGCTCGTGATGTTCACGTCCCGGGCGGAAATCTGCGTGACGTTCACGCCCGGCACGTTGCGCAGCAGGTCCGCGTAGTTGTTCGACGGCGCCACCGACAGCGCCCGTGGTCCGATGACGGTCATCGTCGCCGGGGCGTCCACGAGCTGCTGCTCCGTCTTCGACGCCGAGACGACGACCGTCTCCTTGTAGGTCACGTCCTGGGCGGGCGGCGGCGGCGTCTGGGGCGGAGGCGGTTGCTGCGGCGGCGGCGCGGCGGTCTGCGCGACAACTCTCGTCGCAAGCGTCAGTACGACGACGAACCCCAGCGCCATCGGACGAATGGCCATGGACCCTCCTGGTGGCTGATTTTTCCGGCCTATGATAAGCGATTCACTCAGACCCCCATGAGCACGCCGGCTCAGACTGACGCGAGCACCCCATCACGACCGGCCACGCGCACCAATTGGGCGGAGCTCCCCGACGCCGAACTCATGAAGGTGCGGTTGTGCGATCTCGGGTTGGCCATCGAAGGCAGCTGGCTGGAAGCGCGGATCAACGCGCTCTACGACGAGCTGACCGTGCGCGGCCTCAGCTTCAAGCCGCACTTCTGGCTGTCCGCGGAGTGGTTCACGCCTGACGGCGTGCCGGGCATCGCGATTCCCTTCTACCTGGCGCATCCACGCCTGATGCGGCTCGAGAAAGCGCAGATGCTCGAAGTCGAAGGCGGCACCCCGGAATGGTGCCTCCAGATTCTTCGTCACGAAGCCGGCCACGTATTCGACAACGCCTACGACTTGCGGCGCCGCCGCCGTCGTCTTCACCTGTTCGGGCGCCCGTCGACGCCGTATCCGGACTTCTACTTGCCGCGGCCGTACTCGAAGAGCTTCGTCCTGCACCTCGACTCGTGGTACGCGCAGAGTCACCCGGACGAGGACTTCGCCGAGACGTTCGCGGTGTGGCTGACGCCGGAGAGCGACTGGCGCACCCGCTACACGGGCTGGCCGGCGCTGCGCAAACTGAAGTACGTCGACGAGGTGATGCGCGAAATCGCGGGCCAGCCGCCGGTCAACGCGACGCGACGCCGCGTCGAGCCGCTCGAGCGTCTGCGGATGACGCTCGGCAGGCACTACGCGAAAAAGCGCGAGCACTACGGCATCGAGTATCCTAACTTATACGATCGCGATCTGCCGCGGCTCTTCTCAGCCGCGCCCGACTACGCGGCGAACCCCCGCGCGTCGCGGTTCATCCATCGCATCCGCCGCGACGTGCGCCGCCTCGTCGCCGAATGGACCGGGTCCTATCAGTACACGATCGATCGCGTCATCGAGGACATGGTCACCCGCTGCGACGAGCTGAACCTGCGGTTGAAGTACCCTGAAGATCGCAGCAAGCAGGACTTCACGATCCTGCTGACGGTCCAGACGATGAACTACCTGCACTCGGGACGTCACCGGGTCGCGTTGTAAGAGCATTGGTAATTGATAATTGGTAATGGGTAATTGGGAACGGGAAACGGAGACCGTGATGCGGACGGTGCGGCCGGTTGTATTCGTCGTCGTGCTCAGCGCGTTTGGCGTCAGCGCGCAGCCGCAGTCAGCTGATTCGTGGATCGAGCCGTACCGCTCGATCGCGCAGCGGATCATCACCGAATCTCAATCGAATGACTTCGCGTGGCAGCGCCTGGCGGAGCTGACGGACACGTTCGGGCACCGGCTCTCCGGCTCGGAGCCGCTCGAGCGCGCGATTGACTGGGCCGTCGCGGCGATGAAAACCGACGGACTCGAAAACGTGCGCAAGGAACCGGTGATGGTGCCCAAATGGGTGCGGGGGCGCGAAAGCCTCGAGCTGCTGGAACCGACCCGCCAGTCCTTGCCGATGCTCGGACTGGGCAATTCGGTCGGCACTCCGCCGGCCGGAATCGAGGGCGACGTCGTCGTCGTGCGGGATTTCGACGAACTGGCGGCGCGCGGCGCCGCGGTCAAAGGCAAGATCGTGCTGTTCAACGTGCCGTTCACGAACTACGGCACGACGGTCGCGTATCGCGCGAACGGTCCCTCGCGCGCGGCCGCGCTCGGCGCAATCGCCGTCCTCGTCCGATCGGTCGGACCCACCGGCCTGCGGACGCCGCACACCGGCGCCACGCGCTACGAGGCCGGCATCCCGCAGATTCCGGCGGCGGCGCTCACGGCGGAAGACGCCGACCGGTTCCAGCGGCTGACGGCGCGCGGCCTCCGGATTCGCGTGAAGCTCGCCATGGAAGCGCACTTCGAAGCCGACAGCCAGTCGTACAACGTCGTCGGCGAGCTTCCGGGCCGGGAGTCGCCGCAGGAAGTGGTGCTGGTCGGCGGCCATCTCGATTCGTGGGACGTCGGGGCCGGAGCGAGCGACGACGGCGGCGGCTGCGTGGCGACGTGGGACGCCCTCCGGCTGATGAAAAAGCTGGGTCTGCGGCCGCGCCGGACGGTCCGGGTCGTGCTGTTCACGAACGAGGAGAACGGCAGCCGTGGCGGAACCGGCTATCGTGACGCGCACAAAGCCGAACTGGCCAATCACGTGCTGCTGCTCGAATCCGACGGCGGCGTCTTCGACCCGGCGGGGTTCGGGTTCAGCGGCCCGGATCCGGCGCGGCGCACGGTCACGACGATTGCGAACCTGCTCAAGCCGCTCGGCGCCGATCCGATCCTGGCCTCAGGCGGCGGCGCCGATATCGAGCCGTCCGGGCAGGTCGCGAATATCCCGATGATGGCGCACGTCGTGAACGGCGATTATTTCCTGATCCATCACACGCCTGCCGACACGATCGCGCGGATCACGCCGAAGCAGATCGCCGGCAATGCCGCCGCCATCGCGGTCATGAGTTACGTCGTCGCGGATTTGCCGTGGAAGCTGGGGTCGGAAAAATGACCTCGGGTTTCGTTTTCTCATGATTCGGGTGAAAACGAAACCCGAGGTCTTCTCACTTCGCCAGTGTGAACACCAGATAATCCGCTCGCTTGCGCTCGTTGCCATCGGGCGCGATCGCATCGAGATCTTTGACCGGCAGCACGGACAGCACCACGATTTCCTTGCCGGGTAGACGTCGCTTCGCCCGCGCGGCGGTCCCCTGAGCGAAATCGCTGTGGAAGGCGCCGTTGAAATGCACGACCAGCGGCTTCTTGCCTCCCGTCGCGCCGGTGGCATATGCCTCGGCGATCGACTCCGCCATCGTCTCGTCTTTCAGACACTGGGCGAAATAGAACCGTTCGGACATCTCGCGCTGTGCGGCGACGGGTTTCGCCGCGGTGCCCGGCGCCGCCGGATGATCGCCCATCGCCTCGACGAATCGCTTGAAGTATTCGTCACCGGTCGGACACTGCCGGTCCCGCGCAAACCACTTCCGCTCGTCCTCGGACTTGGAGTCGAGCGCCGCGAATCCCGCCTTCGAGACTTCTGAGGCGATCGGCCGCGGCACGTTCGCCGCGATGACCGGCCACTGCTTCGCAATCGCGAAGTCGACGAGCGGCTTGTAGTCGGTCGCATACCGCGGCCACGGCCGTGAGACCTTCAAGAACTCGTCCTCGGTCAGGTGGTCCATGAGGAAGTGCCCGAGCGGCTCCTGAACGTCACGCTCGAACATCTCGAGCGAGACGATCACGCCGCTTCGCCGCCGCGCCAGCCCTTCAAGGATCGCCAGCTCGAGACGATGGGTGTTGGGATCGTCGTGCTGCTCGCCGACGAACAGGACGTCGGCTTTCGCCAGCTCCTGCAGCATCGCCTCGAAATCTGAAAAGCGCTTGTGATCGGCGTCGTAGACGCGCTGCGGCACATAGCTCGACTGGGCGATGAGAACCGCCGGGAAGAGACTGCCCACCAAGAAGAACACGCAACTGCGCAACGGCATCGCCTTTCGGGCTTCAGGCTTTCGAGCTTTCCGGCTTCACGCTTTCCGGCTTTTGGCCTGCTTTTCCTCGTACGACTGATGCAAGTGTACCGGCTGTCCCTTCCTTCGGATCCGGATGTTGACCATCTCGACGAACACCGAGAAGCCCATCGCGAAGTAAATGTATCCCTTTTCGATGTGCCGGCCGAATCCGTCGGCGACGAGCGAGATGCCGATCAGCAGCAGAAATGACAACGCGAGAATCTTGATGGTCGGGTGTTCTTCGACGAACCGGCTGATCGGCTCGGCGGCGAACATCATCACCAGCACCGCCAGCACGACGGCGGCGATCATCACCCGGACGTCGTCGGCCATGCCCACCGCCGTGATGACCGAGTCGAGCGAGAAGACGATGTCGAGGAGCATCACCTGGAAGATGACGCTGCTGAACTTGGCGACCGGCCGGGCGCCGCCGTGCTCACCCGCGCCCTCGAGCTTGTCGTGAATTTCGTACGTGGCTTTCGCCATCAGAAAGAGACCGCCGCCGATCAGAATCAGATCGCGCCCGGAAAAGGGGTGCTCGACCACCGTAAAGAGCGGCGCCGTCAGCCGCACGATCCAGGCGATCGCCAGGAGCAGGACGATGCGCATCAGCATGGCGGCGATGAGCCCCCACCGCCGCGCGCGCTTTTGCTGATCCTTCGGGAGTTTTCCCGAGAGAATCGAAATGAAGATGATGTTGTCGACGCC
>JBLNGH010000267.1:0-11725 GCA_050264575.1 Acidobacteriota bacterium
GTGATCAGGCGGCTGCCTGGATTACGAATGGGCTGCCGTATCTCGAGCGGCGCTGACCGTCGCTGAAGTACTGGCGCTTCGCTCAGGTAGGGCGCTATCGCTGAAGTACGGTACTGTCGCTGGCAGTACAGGCGCTGTCGCTGAAGCAATTACAGGCACTTCCGCTCAAGTACGGGCGCTCTCGCTGAAGCACGGCGTGACGCCGAAGTAGTTGTACTTCGCGGTTCTTGGCACCGTACTTCAAGTTCTTCTCAGCCGTACTTCGAGGTTCTTCTCCAGCTACTTGTCGTTTCTTGTTCCCCGTACTTCCCGCGCCAGCGACAGTACCGTTCACGCGCCGACGGTTTCGTCCGAGAAAGCCGTCACATTTCTGCAATCCCTCTCGAATCGCTCTCCTGTCGCTGACGCCGCCGCAGGCGCAGCTCTTGCAATTCGTGCGGCGCCTTTGCCCCAGCTCCACCTTCAGCAAGGGCGCATGGAGACGCCAATGACGCCCCGGACGCGCCGACGCGTGACGCTCTGCGCTGTGCTCAGTCTGTTGATTCTCCCAGCCGAGATCGTGCTGCTCCCGGTCGCCCGCACGCCGGATCCGCAGGAAGCCGCGATGAACTGGACCGAGGGCCTGTCGCCCACCGAGCTGCAGCAGGCGAGCTTTCAGATCGACGAGTATCCCGGGGCGTACCGCCGTGCGATTCTCGGCGCGCTCGGTCCGGCGGATCGATCCGCCGCGTTCCGCGTGCACTTTTTGAAGTACCGCTCGTCGCACCCGGACCTGACGCCGGAGCAGGCGGCGGTCATCGAAGAAGCGGTCGAGATTGCCACGTCGGACGCCTTTCAACCGCCGATCAGTCCGGAGCTCAAGAATCAGATTCAGCGGACGTTCAACCGCGCGCTCGCGGTTCTCGGACCGAAGGCCGCGCAGGAGTTGTTCGTCACGGCCGGGCCGAAGGACGACCTGCCGAAAAACGCGCTGCCGCTGACGCAGCGGATCGCCGATCGCGTCCGATCCTGGCGCGTCGTCTCGGCCAGCACACCCAGCTGCAACTGCAACCCCGATATCGACACCTGCGACATCGGCCCCGACCCATGGCTCGAGTGCTCGGAGCAGTACTCCTGTGCATTCGATCTGGACTGGCCGATGTGCGGTCCGCTCTGGGCCTGGGCGTGCACGGGCTGGTGCAAGGTCATCCGCTGGCCGGATGGTGGTGCTCCCGAGCGATGAACGAACGCACGGATCGATTGATCGATCGGGCGGCCATCGGGGCCAGCATCGTTCTGCTCGCGCTCTTTGCCGGCACGTTGGGCACGCTGATCTGGCCGCGCGTCAGCGGCGTCGTCGGCATCCAGCCGAAACCGCAGGTCGCGTACGAAACAGGGACGGCGATTGACACGCCGCCCGAGTGGTACCAGGGTGCGCCGTACACGCTGCTGGTCTTCGCGCGCGCGAGCTGCACCGCGTGCCAGTCGGCGGGACCCTTCTTCAAGCGGCTGATTCACGACATCGGGAGCACGATGCGCGTCGTGCTCGTGACGAGCGCCGGCGAAGCCGACCAGGACGCGGAATACGCCCGCGATCTGGGGCTCGCGTCGCAGGCGATCCGCACCGCCACCCGCGGCCTGAAAGTGCGCGTGACGCCGACGCTCGTGCTCGTGGACCGTCAGGGCACGGTCGTGGAGACGTGGGAAGGCGTCGGTCCGCCCGACAAGCAAACGCAGATCGCTGAGTCGCTCACCAGCCGACTGGCTTCCCGGCAAGCTGCTGGTCCAGATACGCCTTCAGCGGCGCAAAATAATCGATAATCGCCGTCGCGTCCATCTGCTTCGATCCCGTGAGCGCCTCGAGCGCGTCCGGCCACGGCCGCGACATCCCCATCGTCAACATCGCGTTCAGACGCGCGCCCGCCTCCTTGCTCTCGTAGATCGAGCAGCGGTGCAGCGGCGTCGTGCAGCCGGCCATCTTCGCGAGCGCGCGGTGAAACTGGAACTGCAGGATGTGCGCGAGGAAGTACCGCGTGTACGGATAATTCGCCGGCACATGATATTTCGCGCCCGGATCGAACTTGTCCTCGCCGCGCGGCGTGGGCGGGGCGACGCCCTGATACTTCAATCTCAGATCCCACCAGGCGGCGTTGTATTTCGCAGGCGGCACCTCCCCTGAAAACACCTTCCAGCGCCACTGATCGATCACGACGCCGAACGGCAGGAACGAGACCTTCTCGAGCGCGCGCGAGAGCAGCAGGCCGATGTCGCGCGACGCGTCCGGCGCCTTGTCGAGGAGGCCGATCTTGACGAGGTACTCCGGCGTGACGGAGAGCGCGATCGTGTCGCCGACGGCTTCGTGGAATCCGTCATTGGCGCTGTCGCGGAAGATGACCGGGAGATCCTTGTACGCGCGTTGATAGAAATTGTGGCCGAGCTCATGGTGGATCGTGTTGAAGTCCTCCTCGGTCGGATCGATGCACATCTTGATGCGCAGATCGTCGGCGAGATCCACATCCCAGGCGCTCGCATGGCAGACCACGTCGCGATCGCGCGGTTTCGAGAGCAGCGACCGCTCCCAGAACGTCGGCGGGAGCGGCGCGAACCCGAGCGACGTGTAGAACCGCTCGCCCGTCTTGACCATCCGCAGCGGATCGAAGTGCTGGGCCTGCAGGATCTTCGTCAGCGAATATCCGGGATCCGCCGCCATCGGCGCGACCAGGTCGTACACGTTGGTCCAGTCCTGCGCCCAGATATTGCCCAGCAGATGCGCGGGGATCGGGCCTGACGACGGCACCACATCGCCGTACTTCTCGTGGAGCTTCAGGCGCACGTAGGCGTGCAGCGACAGATACAGCGGCCGCACCTGCGCCCAGAGGCGATCCACTTCCTTCGTGAAGTCGTCGGCGGGCATGTCGTACTTGCTTCGCCACATCGCCCCGGTGTCGGCAAATCCCAGCTCCTTCGCGCCGACGTTGGAGAGCTCGACGAACCGCTGGTAATCGCGCTTCATCGGCGGCCCGATCGAATGCCAGCCGTCCCAGACCTCGGCCAGGTACTTCGGATCCCGTGAGGTGGCAAAGATGTCGGTGATCTTCTCGACGTCCAGGCAGCCTTCGGGCTTCGCCCCTGGCGGGCACCACTTGCCTTTGCCGTAGGCGGCGCTGAGCGACGCGCCAAGCTTGGTCAGTTCCTCGGCCGCTTTTGGATCCGACGGGGTCGCGAGCACCAGCGACAGCTTGAGCAGGTCCAGCTGCCGGCGAAGCTCTGGCGCGACCGTCACACGATCGAACTTCGTCGCTGCTTTCGCGTATCGCGCGACCGCATCGATGTACGCCTGCGTCGCCCTCGCGTTGAGCGCTTCGGTGTCCGGCGTGATGTACGTCTCGGCCACCCATCCGGCCTGCCCCTGCTCGACGCCCAGCTTCAGCATCGTCGCATTCACGTCATCGATGAACCGCTTCGCCTCGTCCGGAGTTGCAGAGGATGAGGCGCCACCGCATGACGCCGACATGAAAATCATCGACATGAAGACCACTCCCAGATCCATTCGCATAGCGCCGAGTCCTCCTTGATGCCGTTCACGCGCTTCGGTCCTTCATGTATCGAGTGACAACTGCCCGCTCCTCCGTCGCCACACGAGGAACAGGACGGAACCCACGAGGATGAGGCCGAAGGTGAGTCCCACCCAGAGTCCCTCGACGCCCCATCCGCGATTGAAACACAACACGTACGCCACGGGCAGGCCGACGAACCAGTGGCCGCCGAGATTGACGATCATCGGCAGGCGCGTCTCGCCGAGGCCGCGCAGCGCGCCGGTCGCGACCGTCTGCAGGCCGTCGAACGGCTGACAGACGGCATAGATGAACAGCACCGTCGACCCGGCCTGGAGCACCGAGGCGTCCTCCGTGAACGGGCGGAGGAATGCCAGCGGCGCTACCGCAAAGGCGCAGGACACGACGACGGCGACGACGACAGCGAGGCCGAGCGCGGCGGCGCCGGACATGCGAGCGCCCGACGCGTCGCGGCGGCCCACCGCATGACCCACACGGACGGCTGCCGCCGAGCTCAGACCGTATGGAATCATGAAAAAGAATCCGGCGATGTTGAGCACGATCTGGTTGGCGGCCACGGCAAGCGGCGTGATCTGCGCCGCCAGCGCCGAGGCCGCCGCGAACACGCCGACCTCGAGCGTCACCTGCAGGGCGGCGGGCAGACCGAGGCGGAGCAGCGCCAAGATGCGGGTCGAATCGATCGCGAAACCCACGTCACGCAGGCCGGACGGCCATTGCCGTTCGCGAAGCAGGATGACCACGAGCAGGAACAGCATCATGTAGATCCGCGCGGCGAGCGTCGCGTACGCCGATCCGCGGACCCCGAGCGCCGGCATGCCCCAGTGCCCGTAGATCAAGACCCAGTTTGCAACGCCGTTGATCACGTTGGCCGTCACGAGCGCCACGCTGGTCGGCTTCACGACGTTCATCGCCTGGAGGTAGCGGCGGAACACCGTGTAGATCATGAGCGGCGGCGCGGACCAGAGCAGCGCGGCCAAGTACGGTTGCAGCCGCGCGCCCACTTCCGGGTGAAGGCCCGCGCGCGGCAGTTCGGCGACACCGACGACCCCGATGACCACGAGCACGGCCGACATCACGACCGCGAGCTGCAGCCCGGCATGCAGCCAGCGGTGGCACTCGTCGAGGCGTCCGGCGCCATAGTTCTGCGCGACGAACGTATCCAGCGCCAGGAGCGTGCCCATGCCGAGCACCATCACGGCAAAAAACATCGTCGAGCCCGATCCGACGGCGCCAATCGCCGCCGGGCCCAGCGGCGCGACGATGATCGTGTCGACGATCCCCATGCTGATCCAGCCGAGCTCGGCGGCAATTACCGGCAGCGCCAGCTTCAGCATGGAGCGAAGCTCCCCTCGCATATGACAATCAGATAACGTAGCGCGAATAACGATGGAGTGGTGGTCGAGACCGGGAACGCGTCAGACGCCGGCGCCCTTTTTCAGCGACGCCGAGCTCGAAGACGTACGTCGATTCTACTCACACGCGCACGATGCCAGGCCCACACCGTTGCGCCGGCTCCCGGCGCTCGCCGCGTCACTGGGCATCGACGACGTGCTCGTGAAGGACGAGACGGCCAGGTTCGGGCTGCCGGCCTTCAAGATCGTGGGCGCGAAATACGCGATCGCCAGGCTCCTCGATGGGCGCACCATGCCGTTGCGACATCTCGCCTGCGCCACCGCTGGCAATCATGGACGCGCCGTCGCGCGCGCGGCGGCCGACGTCGGGCTCGAGTCTCATATCTACGTGCCGGTCGGGACCACTCGACCGCGCGTCGATGCGCTCCGGTCGGAAGGCGCGCACGTCGTCGTGACGAGCGTCGGCTACGACGAGACGGTACGGCTCATGGCGGAAGACGCGAGCGAATTCGGGTGGACCATCGTGTCCGACACGGCGTGGACGGGATACGAAACGATCCCGCGATGGATCATGGCCGGATACACGCGCATTCTCGAGGAGGCTGCTGCGGACTGGGGTCCGCGGCCGCCCGACGTCGTGATTGTCCAGGCGGGTGTCGGCAGTCTCGCCGGGGCCGCCGCCGGCTGGATCGCCGCGCGGTTCGGCGGCGATCGCCCGCGTCTCCTCACCGTCGAGCCTTCTGGGTCGGCGTGCGTGCTCGCCTCGCTGCGGGCCGGTCAGCCGACCACCCTCGCATCGTGCGGACCGACGGAGATGGTCGGTCTCCGATGCGCGGAAGTGAGTCCACTCGCCTGGCGCGCGCTCGACAACGTCGTCGATGCCGCAATCGCGATCGGTGACACGGACGCGGATGACGCCATCACGCGGCTCCGGCATCCCGCCGCGGGAGATCCGCCGATCGCTGCGGGCGCGTCAGGTGCAGCCGGCGTCGCGGCGCTGATCGCCTTGACGCGTGACCCGGCGCTTGCAAAGCTGCGGCGAGCATTAGGGATCACATCCTCGACGCGGGCTTTCGCGATCGTGACGGAGGGGGCTTGAGGCTTGGGGCCTCCAGCTTTCTTTGGCCATCGGCCCGACGGTGCTCAGTTCTCCTTGAGCGCCAGGATTGGATCGACGCGCGCGGCTCTGCGGGCCGGTATCAGGCATGCCGCAATACCGATGATCACGATGACGAGTGAGACGACGAGACGCGCGAGTGTGTCGTGCGATGTAATGCCGAACAGGAGCGATGCGATCAGCTCACCAAGCACATAGCTCGCGATCACGCCGAGCGTCAGGCCCACGGCGATCATCATGAGCCCCTGACGGACGACGAGCCCGAAGACCTGACCCGACGTCGCGCCGAGTGACAGCCGGACGCCAATCTCGCGTCTGCGCCGTTCGACCCGCTGCGCGAGCGTGCCGTACAGGCCGAGCGTGGCCAGAACGACGGTCAACGCGGCGAACGACGTCATGAGCAACAACGAGAAGCGCCGCTCGGCCAGCGACCGCGCGACAATCTCGTCCATCGTCCGCACCGCATACACAGGCTGACGCGCGTCGACCGACTGGAGCGCAACGCGAACCACTGACGTCGCGGCGGCCGGATCCGCGTCCGTTCGGACGACGAACGTCAGCCATCGGAGAAACGGCAGGACCCGCTGGGTGTACGGTCCATACGCCACGGGCGGCTCTGCCCGCTCCAGGCCATTCGTCGCGACGTCGCCGACGATTCCGACGATCGTGAGCGGCGGCTGCGCGGTCGTGTCCGCCCACGTGATGCGGGTGCCGATCGGATCCCGGTCAGGAAAGAACTGCCGTGCCATCGTTTGATTGATGACGATGACGTTCGGCGAATCCGGACGATCGTCGCGCGTGATCCATCGTCCGCGGACCAATCGAAGGCCGACCGTGTCGAGATAGCCGGCGTCGGCGGTGCGATAGAACAGACTGGGCTGAGCGCCGGATTCGTACTGGCGTCCCTCGACCGTAAATCGTTGTGACGTGCCGGCGCCTTCGGTGTCGAACGGCGGTTGACTGACGGCGCCGGCGTGCTCGATGCCTGTCGTCGATCGAAGGGTCTCGAGCGCGCGCTCCGCGAAGAGGCGCTGGCTCTCGATCGTGCGGTACGCCGGCGGGCCCAGAAACACCTTCAGGGTCAGCAAGTGATCGGTCCGGAAGCCCGGATCGACGCTGGTCACGCGGATGAAACTGCGCACCAGCAGGGCCGCGCCCGCCAGAAGGACGAACGCGAGCGCGATTTGCACGACGACGAGCCCCGTTCCGCCGGCGGTGCGTTCGGTCGGCGCGGGCGCAGCGCCACCGGCGCGAAGAGCAACCGTCATTCGGCGCCGGAATCCTCGTGCGAGAGGCGCACACCCGCCGGCGAGAACGAACAACGCCACCGCCGATATCGCCATTGCGAGCACCGGCCAGTGCAGGCCGACGTCGGCCGCGCGTGGCAGCGTGGCGGGCGCCCAGGCTCGCAGAATGGACACGGCCGGGATCGCGAGAAGGAGTCCGATGGCAAGCCCGGCTGCGCCGAGCAGCGCGCTTTCGACGAGCGCGACACGGACGAGCCGTGGAGTCGTCGCTCCAATAGCGATGCGGAGCGCGAACTCACGGCCGCGAACGGCTCGACGCGACGTCATCAGGCCGGCCACGTTGATCGCCGCAACAGCGAGAACCATGCCGACTGCCGCAAAGAGGAGCATGAGCCCGTCCCGCGCACGGGTGGTCACCGCGTCGAGCGCGGGGACCAGCGTCACGCGCCAGTTTCGATTCGTGTTCGGATAGGCGGCTTCCAGCTGGCCCGCGATAGCGCGCGCGTCTGCCGTTGCCTGATCGACTGTCACCTTCGGCGCGAGCCGGCCGAAGATCGACCAGAACCGGACGTTGCGCGGCGTCCCGTCCATTTCGTCGCGGATGGCCGTCCACACCTCGACGTCCTCGCCCGGGAAACGAAACGACGCCGGCATGACCCCGACGATGGTCGACGCGCTGCCGTTCACGCGGATCACGCGGCCGATCGCGTCGGCGCGGCCGCCGAATTGCCGCTGCCACAGACCGTGACTGATGACGAACGTCGTCGGAGCGCCGGCGCGATCCTCGGCTGGCTCGATCCACCTGCCGAGCACCGGACGCGTGCCGAGCGTTTCGAAAAACGTCCCGCTCACGGCGGCACCGACGATCCGCTGCGGCACGTCCAGGTCGGTCAGGTTGAAGGTCCAGTACCCGGCGGCCGCAAGTCCGGCGAAGCTCCGCGACGTGCGCGCAATATCGCGAAAATCCTCCAGCGACGTCCCGAAGATCGACGGCGGCCGATCGCCGGCGGCGCCTTCGATCATGACGATTTCGCCGGGCTTCGCGAACGGCAGCGGCTGGAACAACACGCCGTACACCACGCTGAATACCGCCGCGTTCACCGCGATGCCGAGGGCGATCGTCGCGACGATCACGCCGCTCGCGACGGGTGTCCGTGCGAGCGCGCGGATGGTCTGTCGAATCTCCCCCGCTCCCCCGTTCGCGCCGAAGCGATGCGCGGTCAC
Organism: Acidobacteriota bacterium; assembly: GCA_050264575.1. Lineage (GTDB taxonomy): Bacteria > Acidobacteriota > Vicinamibacteria > Vicinamibacterales > SCN-69-37 > DASQFI01. The sequence continues at coordinate 8,495 of JBLNGH010000267.1, forward strand.
ATCAAGCAATCCGTCGCGAACTCTTGTCCATCCCGCGCGGGACACCAGCGCGATACCGGTTGAGAGGAACCAGACCCGGGCCTGGAACGGCGATCGGAGCGCTCGGGTGCGCCGCTCTTGCACGAGATCGCCGACAATTGACTCCGCGAGCGCGCGATCGGTCACGTGCGCGATGAGAACGGCCAGCAGCTTTTCAATCACAAATCACAAATCACCACATCACCACATCACAATTGATCAGATTTCCGTCCTTACGCCTTCCCACAGGCTCAGCAACGCGCGCCGTGAGGCTCTGAGCGCCGCCAGCGCGGGTCTGGTCACGCGGTAGCACCGCTTGGCGCGGCCGCCTCGTTCAGGCGTCGGATCCGTGAGGTACGACGACAGCAATCCCTTTTTCTCGAGCCGATCCAGCGTCATGTAGACGGCACCTCGGGCGACCCGCCGTCTCGTCCGCTTCTGCAGCTCCGCATGGACGTTTACGCCGTACGCGTCGGTGTCCTGCCCGGCGCAGAGCACCGCCAGCAGCACGAGTTGCTCGAATTCGCCGAGCGCAATGGGCTCGAGGCTCATGTCGTCATCCTCAACGCGTTGACGGGATCGACGCGACTGGCACGCAGGGCAGGGACGATCGCCCCGGCGACCGTCACGCACAGCAGCGCACCGGCCGCGGCCGTCCACGCCGTCCAGTCGTACGCGGTCATCTTGTAGAGATAGTCGCCGAGGTACCGCACCAGCCAGAGCGAGGCGACCCCGCCACACACCGCGCCCACCACAATCGACCGCGACTGCTCGCGGACGACGAGGCTCGTGACATTCGACGATCTGGCGCCGAGCGCCATCCGGATGCCGATCTCACGCGTCCGGCGCGCGACAACCATGGCGACCGTGCCGAGAATACCGACGCCGACGATGACCAGGGCCGCGCCGCCGAAAGCCGCGAAGAGCCATGCCTGGAATCGGCGCAGCTGCACGGAGGTCCGGAGCGTATCCGTCAGCATCTCGACGCGGACGACTTTGATGTCGGGCGCGCGCGCTGCCAGCTCAGCCAGCACCTGCGCCAGCGGCGCTCGCGGATCGCGATCGAACGCGATCAGGATGTTCAGCAGGTCGGGCCGGCCTTGGCGCGCGTTCGACGAGTAGATCTCGCCTTCTGAATCCCGGTCAAGCGCCGCGTGCCGAATGTCCGGCACGACCCCGATGACTTCGAACGGCGCGCCGTTCTCCACGAGCGTCTGCGCGATCGCCGATCGCCCCGGCCAGTACGCCGCCGCGACGCTCCGGCTGACCACGATGACCCGCCGGCCGAGATCGAATTCGTCGGCAGTCGGCAATCGTCCTTCGACCGCCGCGATGCCGGCCGCGCGAAAGAATCCGGACGTCACGCTCAGCTGCTCGACGTCACCGGTCGGCAGCGCGCCCGGCGGCTTCTCGAGGAGGCTTCCAGTCGTCGCGCGCTCGAGGAACGGCTCGTCGAGTCCGCCGACCGCCTGCACCCCTGGGACATGAGCGAGGGCCTCGAGCAGCGCGTTCATGCGGTCCAGTGGAAACACGCTCGGCGAATTGACCCGAATTTTCGCTCTCCTGTCGGTCGCGAACCCCGGATCCTCGTGCCACACGCGGACGAGGCTCGCGGCAAGGAGCGCGCCGCCGAGCGTCATGACGAGGGCCATCGCGACCTGCCCGGCAATCAGAAGTGCGCGGCCGCGGGAGCGGACGCGCGGTGTCGCGCCGGCCGCCTCCGCAAGGACTGGCCGCACGCTCGCGGTGACTGCGCTTCGGACCGACCACGCGGTCACAATCGCGACTGCCAGCACCGCGGACACGACGCCGAACACGACCACCCGCACGCTGATCGCAGGTGTGCCGACGAGCATCAGTCCGGGCGGAAGACGCGCGACGGTTGCGGCGAGAAGCGACGGCGCGGCGAGCAATCCCGCGAGCGTGCCGGCAATCACGACTGCGGCGTGCTCCTTCGCGAGCAGCCGCACCAGCGCCCAGGTGCTTCCGCCGAGGGCGAACCGCAAGCCCAGCTCGCGCCGGCGATCGATGGCGCGCCCCGCGGCAAGACCCGCGAGATTCAGCATGCCGAGCAGCAGCAGCGCCGCCGCGACGGCGAAGCTCGCGGCCGCAAACGGATGAATAGCCGCAACGAGCACCGACCGCAATGGGCGCACCTTGACGATGTCGAAAGGCCCCCGGGTGATTCGACGCGTCGGGCTGACGGACGCATCGGGAGGAGGCGGCGGAAACTGCAGCGCGACCTCGCGGGCGGCACGCGCAAGCCGCCCCTCGACGGCAGCAGGATTCACATCGCGAGGCATGCGCGCAATCAGCTGCAACGATCGGCTCGTCGGATCCGTCAGGGCGGCTGGCGACGCAGCCGGCAATGGCTTTAGCGCTTCCGGCGCGACTCGCCCGGCGGGGTGCGGGTAAACGAAGCCTGACGGCATGACCCCCACGACGCGCGCGCCCTCGCCTTTCGCGTCGACCAGCAGGCGGCCGAGCGCGTCCGGGGTGCCCCCAAGACGACGCTGCCAGACGTCGTACGTCACGATGACGGGCTTCACCTTGGTCGCGACGCCGAAGTCGGCGTCGGCAAAACCGCCCAGGAGAGGCTGCACGCCGATGACGTCGAAGAAGTGGCGATCGACGAGTGCGGCGCGCCAGTAGTCGTTGTCTGCGATGTTGACCGATGAACCGATGCTGGCTGCTGTGAATCGGGCCTCCGGAACGGCTGCAGCCCACCTTTGAGCGTCGAGCCGCGACACGGTCTGCATCGTGAATCCCGGCAGCGCGGTGAACGCGCCGGTAACCTCGTATAGCTCCTCCGCGTTCGCATAGGGCAACGGCCTGAACAGCACCCCATCCACGATCGCGAACACCGTCGTCGCCAGCACCATGCTGAGCGCGATGACGCCGACGGCTGTCGCGGTGTACCAGGGCGCGGATCTCAGCGCTCGCAACGCTTGTCGCATTTCCGGTGTCCGCGATCCGCCGGCCCGCCATCCGGCCATCGCACGCAGGCGGTCGCGAAGCTTCCGAACGACAATGGCGATGACGATGGAGACGGCCGTCCAGGAAAACCAGGCCAGTGACCGGACGCGAGATGAACGCCGGCGACGCCCCTCTTCGAGGTCGCCGACGATCGAGTCGGCCAACGGCGCGTCCGTCAGCCACCGCAGCAGGGTCCGCAACATCTGCGGACGTTATACCAACATTGTTGGACAAATG
>JBLNGH010000268.1:0-2783 GCA_050264575.1 Acidobacteriota bacterium
AGATCGTTAAAGGTCTTGAGTGACGCGATTGCCCGCGGCGGCAGCAGACGCTGCCGGATCGCCGCAGCCGAGCGCGCCCACAGCGACGCTTTCGCGCGCGCGCCTCCGCCGGCATCGAGCAGCGGCGTGGCTGCATCGACCGCGTCCAGCGCGATCCCTTCGAGCCCCTCCAGGACGGAGCGGCCAATCCCGCGGGCCGGCACGTTCACGACGCGGCGGAAGCTCACGTCGTCGTGCGGATTGATGATCAGCCGCATGAACGCGAGCGCGTCTTTGATTTCCTTCCGCTCGTAGAAGCGGACGCCGCCGATGATCCGGTATGGCACCCCCTCGCGCATCAGCGCGTCTTCGATCGCGCGCGACTGCGCGTTCGTGCGATACAGCACGGCGGTCGTGGCGTCCGCCGCCGCGCGCTGCGCCTCGCGAATCGTGCGCGTGATGAAGTCGGCTTCTTCGAGCTCGTCGGCGCCGCGGACGTAGAGGATCTTGTCGCCGCCGGCTTGATCGGTCCACAGCCGCTTGTCTTTCCGCTGCCGGTTGCGGCTGATGACCGCGGTCGCGGCATCGAGGATCACCTGCGTCGACCGGTAGTTCTGTTCGAGCTTGACGACGAACACGTCCGGAAAATCGCGCTCGAAATCGAGAATGTTGCGAAGGTCGGCGCCGCGCCAGCGATAAATGGACTGATCGGGATCGCCGACGACGCACAGGTTGCGGTGGATTTCGGCGAGCCGCCGGATGAGCAGGTACTGCGGCCGGTTCGTGTCCTGATACTCGTCGACCAGGATGTACTTGAACTTGCGCGCGTAGATCTCGCGCACGTCCGGCCTGGTCTCGACGAGATCGACCGTCTTGAGCAGCAGGTCGTCGAAGTCGAGCGCGCCGGCGTCGGCAAGCGTCCGGAGGTACGTGCGGTAAATCCGGCTGATGCGCTCGCCGCGAAAATCGGATGCGTCCTGCTGCAGATCGTCGGGCGATTCCATCCGGTTCTTGGCCTGGCTGATGCGCGCGAGCGCGACCCGAGCCGGCAGGAGCTTGTCGTCGATGGCGAGGCTCTTCATGGCCTGCCGCACGACGGCGAGCTGATCCGCGGAGTCGTAGATGACGAACCCCCGGTCGAGCCCGATGGCCGGTCCCTCACGCCGCAGCAGCCGCGCCGAGAGCGAATGAAACGTCGACAGCCAGATTTGCCGGCAGTCCTCGCCGAGCAACTGCTCGACCCGCGACCGCATCTCCTCGGCGGCCTTGTTCGTGAACGTCACCGCAAGCACCTGGCCCGGCCACGCGTGTCCGTTGGCGATGAGATATGCCATGCGATGCGTGATGACGCGCGTCTTTCCCGAGCCGGCGCCGGCGAGGATCAGGAGCGGTCCGTCCGTGTGGAGAACGGCGGCTTGCTGCGATGGATTCAGCGACGAGAGGAAGTCCATGCTGTCAGGCCGATGGCCATAGGCCGAAGGCCGAAGGCGAACGGCCCATGGCGAAGGGCCCATGGCCCAAGTAAGCGCTCAGGGTCACAAACGCAAAATGTAGAAAGCGGCCCACGGTAGAAACGCGCACGCGGCGAGCAAAGTCAAAGAATAACAGACGGCTCCGACGAAAAGAGATCGCCAGAGTCCGAACAGAAGACGCCCAATATCGTCGGCAAGTGACTGCAGCTCGCGAATTGAGCTGTGGCCGATCAAGGTAAGTCGCCGACATAGCTCCAACAACGTCTGAACTTCCGCCTGCGATCCGAGCGCGATCGCCACGTGAGATCGGTAGGCACCTCGAGATCGCCGACTGAATCCTTCGGACACGTTTGCCGGAATCGAGTTGGCTGCGCGCCGAAGCTGGGTCCCAATCGTGAAGAGGTCTTCACTCGGAAATGATCGCGTTGCCCGGTGAACCCTCTCAGCGAGATCCATCCCCTTCTGCCAAACGACCAACTCTCGAAAAGTTGCGTACTTCGCCATTGCTGCCCTCTGCACAATCTGCAACGCGCTGAATCTATCGGGTTCGAATCCCTTGGGCCTTGGGCCATTAGCCTTGGGCCTGCGCAAAGACGCCGCGCTGTGACCACCATGCCTGTAGCAACCCGCATGCCTGATACGATTCCTCGATCGCATGGCAGCGACGCTCTTTCAAAAAGTCTGGGATCTCCACGCGGTTCGGCGGCTGCCGAACGGACAGACCCAGCTTTACGTGGGACTTCATCTCGTCCACGAAGTGACCAGCCCGCAGGCATTCGACGAGCTTCGCGAGCGCGGATGGCGCGTGCGCGCGCCCGAGCGCACCTTTGCCACCATCGATCACATCGTTCCGACGCGTTCGCAGGCACGGCCGTTCGCCGACGGGATGGCCGAGACGATGACCTCGGCGCTCGAGCGGAATTGCCGTGAGCACGGCATTCAGCTGTTCGATCTCGCGAGCGGTGCGCAGGGAATCGTGCACGTGATTGGTCCGGAGCTGGGACTCACGCAACCCGGCCTGACGATTACCTGCGGCGACAGTCACACGTCCACGCACGGGGCCTTCGGTGCACTCGCGTTCGGCATTGGAACGTCTCAGGTGCGCGACGTCCTGGCGTCGCAATCGCTGGCGATGTCGCCGCCGAGGGTGCGCCGAATCGAAGTGAACGGCCGCCTGGCGCCGCACGTGTACGCGAAGGACGTGATTCTCACGATCATCGGCCGGCTCGGCGTCAAGAGCGGCGCCGGATTCGCGTACGAATACGCCGGCGACACCATCGACCGGATGTCGATGGACGAGCGGATGACCATCTGCAACATGTCGATTGAGGG
>JBLNGH010000269.1:0-33340 GCA_050264575.1 Acidobacteriota bacterium
AACGATGAGGACATCACGAAGCTCGGGTGACCAGTGGCGCAACCGAGGTTCATCAGACGGCCCTCGGCCAGGATCATCACGCTATGGCCATCGGGGAACACCCACTCATCGTACTGCGGCTTGATGTTCACGCGGCGGATCCCCGGGACCTTCTTGAGCCCGGCCATGTCAATCTCGTTGTCGAAGTGGCCGATGTTCCCGACGATCGCCTTGTCCTTCATCCGCGCCATGTGCTCCACAGTGATGATGTTGAAGTTGCCCGTGGCGGTAATGAAGATGTCCGCTTTCTCGATGACATCATTGATCGTCGCGACTTCGAACCCTTCCATCGCCGCCTGCAGCGCGCAGATGGGATCGATCTCCGTGATCACGACGCGGCAGCCCTGGCCGCGCAGCGCCTGCGCGCATCCTTTGCCCACCTCTCCGTAGCCGAAGACCACGGCGAGCTTGCCGCCGAGCATGACGTCCGTGGCGCGCGCGAGCCCGTCAGGCAGCGAGTGCCGGCAGCCGTAGATGTTGTCGAACTTGCTCTTCGTGACCGAGTCGTTGACGTTGATCGCCGGAAACAGCAGCGTGCCGTTCTTCATCATCTCGTAGAGACGGTGCACGCCGGTCGTCGTCTCCTCGGAAACGCCGCGGATGCCGGTCGCGACTTTCGTCCAGCGTCCCGGATGCGTGCGCAGCTCTTCGCGAAGCGTCTCGAGAATCACGCCCCACTCTTCCGGATCGCTGCTGTCGTCGAACTTCGGCACCTGACCCGCCTTCTCGAATTCGTACGCTCGGTGCACGAACAGCGTCGCGTCGCCGCCGTCGTCGACGATGAGCGTCGGGCCGGCGCCGTCCGGCCAGACGAGCGCTTCCTTGGTGCACCACCAGTAATCCTCCAGCGATTCACCTTTCCAGGCGAACACCGGGATGCCGCGCGGCGACTCGGCCGTGCCGTGGGTCTCCGGACGGCCGACGACGACTGCGGCTGCCGCATGATCCTGCGTCGAAAAGATGTTGCACGAGACCCAGCGAACGTCCGCGCCGAGCTCGGCCAGCGTCTCGATGAGCACGGCGGTCTGAATCGTCATGTGCAGCGAACCCATGACGCGGGCGCCGGCCAGCAGACGCGACGCGCCGTAGCGTTCGCGGAGCGCCATCAGGCCCGGCATCTCCTGCTCGGCCAGCCGGATTTCCTTGCGTCCCCATTCGCCAAGCGCGAGATCGGCGACTTTGTACGGCAGGCGTCCGGCCTTGCGAGCCTGATCGAAAGCGTGTTCGGTGGCAGCAGTAGTCACGGTCGGCATGTTGTTGGCTCCCTCTTATTCGTCCGGGGACTTCGTCCTCGCCGGACTCCTTACGCGATTCAAATCTTCTGCGCGCTGGCGGCGAACAGGCTCGGGCCTTTCGCGTCCTCGTCTGGCGGCAGCGCGAGAACGCGCGGCGCGACAAGCCCCGCCTGTGTCAGCAGGCGCTTCATCTGGTCTTCCGAAAAACCGAGCCAGACATGCCCCATCTGCTGACGATACTCCTCATGCTCGTGCGGCACCATATCGACGACGAGCAGACGGCCGCCCGGGCGCAGAATGCGTGCGGCTTCGCTGATCGCGGTGACGGGGGCTGCGAGGTGATGCAAGACCAACATCATGGTGGCCGCATCCACGGACGACGAATCGACGGGCAACGACTCGAGCGACCCGTGCCGCAATTCGACATTGGGCACGTCATTCAGCCGGTCGCGCGCGGCGGCCAGCATCTCTTCAGACGCGTCGACGCCGATCACGCGATCCACGTGCGGCGCGAGGCCCGCCAGCATCGCTCCCGTGCCGCACCCGAGATCGGCAACGGTCCAGTTCGCCGGCATCAATCCGATGAGCGCACGCGTCGCGAACTCATGCCCGAAGAGCTCCGCCCTGAGCCGATCCCACTGCCCTGCCGCCGTCGCGAAAAACTGCTGCGACGTCTCGCTGCGGCGCGCGAGGACTCGCGCCAGCCGCCGGCGATCGTGCCCGGCACCGGAGCGGTTCGCGAGCTCGGCCCGCGTGAGCGCCCAGATCTGCGACTTCGCATTCGCCGGTAGCCCGGCGCCGCTCGCGCCATTTGCGCCGGCCGAATGGTCGCCGTTCACCGCCAACGCGTAGTAGCGGCTGGTTCCGTCACGCCGCGACGACACCCAGGCGGCATCCGCGAGCGTTTTCAGGTGGCGGCTGACGGTCGACTGTGGAAGCTGAAGCACGGAGCAGAGCTCGGACACGGTCAGTTCCTGCTCGTCGAGCACCGAAAGCATCCGGCACCGGGTACCGTCCGAGAGCACCGAAAAGGCCTCAAAAATCGAAGGTTCTGGCACAGTCAATCCGTAAATCCGGATGTAAAGATATAACGGCCGCGGCGACCTGTCAACCGGGGTTCTCTCAACGTTTTGCGCGGGCGAGCGTCAGTGCCGGAACCGATCGAGGACTTTCAGGTCCACCCAGTAGACGTCGCCGGCCTCATCCCCCTGGCGGCGCGAGAAAAACAGAAACCTGCCGTCGGGCGTCACCATCGGACGGTACTCGGTCCGGGCGGTGTTGATCGTGTTGCCAGGGTTGGCCGCGGGCTGCCAGCGGCCATCTGCTCCGCGGAAGGAGACATACAAATCGGACTGGCCGAAACCGCTTGAGCTCGATCGCCCCGTCGGTGCTCACGACGCCGGGCGCGAACCGCGCCGGCGCGAGGCCGGGCGTCGGCTGATCCAGGAACGCCGATTGAGCGGCGAACGCCACGACAGAGATCGGCAGAGGGTGGTACGCAGTCCACGCGGCGCTGCAGACCATGAACGCCCTCACGACGTGATAGCGAATCATGGTCATGCTACTCCGGTAGAATCGAGCCGCCAGACCTATCCACTCAAAACCACTGGAGCCCGAAGATGCGGACTGCCGGCTTTGTCTCCGTGACGCTCTCGCTGGTCGGACTCGTCACCGTGACCGGGGCTCCGCCTCCAGCCGTGAAGGCGCTCCGGTTCGGACAGGTCTGGGACGGCACACGTCTGATTCCGCATGCCGTCATCGTCGTGGACGGCACGCGCATTGTCAGCATCGGTACTGGCGATCGTGCCGTGCCGGCAGGAGCCGAGAGCATCGATCTCACGGCCTTTACCGCGGTTCCCGGCCTCATCGATCTCCACACGCACATGACGTACTACTGGGACCGCGCGCCGGGCACGCGTCCGCGAGGACAGACATCGCGCACGCCGGAAGAGACGGTCAAGCTCGCGGCGGCCGACAACGGACGCCGCACGCTTGAAACCGGAGTGACCACCGTTCGCGACCTCGGCGCGTCGCGCGGGACGGACATCTCGATGCGCGATCAGGTCAACGCCGGGGCGATGATCGGTCCGCGCATGTTCGTCGCCGGTCAGGGGATTTCCGCCGGTGGAGGCGCCGCGCCTGATGTTGACGCGATGCGCCAGGCGACGGAGACGCGTCTGGGTACGACTGCGGATTGGGTGAAGGTGTATGCGTCACGCGGCAGCTTTCAGAGCGTGGACACGACACAGACGATCGGGTTCGACGCGCTGAAGGCAATCGTCGACACCGCGCACGCCAAAGGCCGGAAGGTCGCCATTCATTCGTATGGCCCGTCGGGCGTGAAGGACGCCGTTCGCGCCGGCGCCGATTCCGTCGAGCACGGCATCGAACTGGACGATGAGACGCTGGCCGAAATGGTGAAGCGTGGCACAGTCTGGGTGCCGACCATCGATCACAACCGGTACTACGTCGACGCGAAGGACGACTACGGGTTCGCGCCGGAGACGATTCCGCCGCTGCGGGAATACATCGAAAAGAACCTCGAATCGACCCGTCGGGCCTTCAAAGCCGGCGTGCGCGTCGGTATGGGCTCTGATGCGGTCTATTCGATGTTCGGCGAGAACACGCGGGAGCTTGGCTGGTTCGTCAAGGCGGGCATGACGCCGGCACAGGCGCTCGCGTCAGCGACAACCGTCGGCGCCGAGTTGTTGGGGATGAAGGACAAGCTCGGCCGAATCGCGCCTGGTTATCTGGCCGACGTCGTGGCTGTGGATGGCAACCCGCTCGAGAAGATTGACGTTCTCTTCAGCGGCGTGCGCTGGGTGATGAAGGACGGCGCCGTTGTGGTGGACAAGCGTGACAAGGGCAAAGGGCAGAGGGAAGGTCAAAGGTGAGAGGTGAGAAGGCAGGTTCAGCGGCCTAATCATCCGTCGTCTCTGACCTTCAAGTCTTGACCTTTCCTTTGCCCTTTGCCCTCTGCCCTTTTCTAGTCTTTAGTCACCACCAGGCGCCATCAACCGCTCTGGATGCATGATGAGGTTCTCGATGAAGAACTCCATCATGCGTTGTTGGTTGACGCCACTGTGCCCCGCGTCGGGGCCCACCTGAACCTCGAAGCTCTTGCCCGCCTGCTGGAGCGCACGGATGAGCTGCATCGAGTTGTTCGGGTGGACGTTGTTGTCGGCGGTCCCGTAGTAGATCAACAGCCGGCCCTTGAGGTTCTTCGCGAAGTTCATCGCGTTTCCCGCGCCGTAGCCTTCCTCGTTCTCCTGGGGGATCCACATGTAGCGCTCGGTGTAGATCGAATCGTAGTGGTGCCACGAGGTCACCGCCGATGACGCGGACGCGGCGGCCCAGACGTCCGGATGCTTGAGGATCGACAGCGCCGCGCTGTACCCGCCGTACGACGTACCGTAGATGCCGACGCGTGCCTTGTCGACATAGGGCCGTGACCACAGCGCGCGAATGCCCTCCGCCATGTCGTCCATCTCGACGATGCCGAGCTTCTGATAGACCTGATCGAGCATCCGCTTGCCGCGGCCCGGCGCCGACCGTGAGCTGACCTGCACCATCAAGAACCCGTACTCGAGGTTCGCGCTGGGCGTCATGAAGTTCTCGGCCGTCACGGCGCTCCCGGGCCCGCCGTACACGGATGCCAGCACCGGATACTTCTTCGACGGATCGAACGTCGACGGAAAACTGATCGAGCCGTAGAGATCCGTCTGACCGTCGGCCGCCTTGTAGGTGAAGAACTCGGCCTTCTTCAATCCCAACTGATTGAACTTGGTGAGGTCGCTCGTGGCGATCTGGCCGAGGACTTTGCCGGACGCCGCGTCGACGAGCTGCGAGGCCGGCGCCTGATCGTGCGTCTGATACACGTCGACGAAGAACTTGTTGTCCGGCGAGATGCCGCACGCGCCCGCCCCGCCGGCGCCGGCTCCTCCGCCATCAGCACCGCGTCCGCCGCCGCCCGCGCCGCCGCACGCGGCGATCGAGTGGCTGAAGGCCGGATCGGTCAATCGCACGTTACCCTTGCCGTCGAGACCAACGCGGTGCAGCTGCATCTTCATGAAGTTCTCGCCGTCGCGCGCCATGTAGAACATCACGCCGGCCGCCTCGTCGAGTTTGATGATCGGGCCCGCCTCGAACTTGTCGTGCGCCGTGATCGGGTTGATGAGCTTGCCGCTGAGATCGTAGAGGTAATAGTTCGTGAACCCGTTGCGTTCCGACTCCCAGATGAATCGCTTCCGATCGGCGAGGTAGCTCAGCGCCGGCGAGTTGTCGACCCATCCGGTCGGCCATTCCTCGCGGATGATCACGCGGCACTTTCCCGACGCCGGATTGCAGCCGGCGAACTCGAGGATGTTCTGCCGCCGGTTCGTGCGATTGATCAACAGCTCGCTGCCATCCGGCGACCAGCGGATGTTGTAGACGTAATGGCCGACGTTGTCGTTGGTGAAGCGGGCGCCGTTGGCCGGAATGTCGGTGAACGGCTTGCCGTCACGCACATCGAGCCTGGTTTTCTGAGCCGTCGCGACATCGTACACGAACACGTCAGCGATGGGATTCGGCGCCCCGGCCTTCGGATAGGCCTCGACGTCGAGCGAGCTCTGAATGGACGTCTGCGTCATCTGCAAATAGAAGTCCTTCACCGGACTCTCGTCGAACCGGTAGAACCCGACTCTCCTGCTGTCCGGTGACCACCAGATCGCCGTGGTCTGGTTGAGCTCTTCGCCGTACACCCAGCTGCCGCTTCCGTTCTTGATCCGCTTTTCGACGCTGCCGTCCGTCGTCACCTGTTTTTCATTCGTTCCGTCGAACGCGGCCACCCAGAGATTGCGATCGCGGTAGAACGCCTTGAGTTTCCCGTCGGGCGAGACCGCGCAGTCGATCTGCCGGCCGCGCGCGGCCGCCGCGTTCGGGCATCCCGACGTCGGTCCTGACGGCATCTCCGTCTGCGCCTGCTCGAGACCGCCGCTGCGACCTCGCCCGGCTGCGGGCGGCGGCGCGCCTTCTCCGCCGCCACGCGCTGCGCCGCGGCCAGGATTCGCGGGTGCCGGCGCCTCACCAGCTTCAATCGGTTTCATCGAGGCGATGTCGAAGCGGTACGACTTGCCGGCGCTCGTGTAGGTGAAGCTGGCGCCATCAGCCGCCCAGGTCGGCGTCACCGAGCCCGACACGATGACACCGCCCACCATCTGCTGGCTCATCTTCGTGAACTGCTCGTAGCCCGGCATCGCTTTCAGGCGATCCTGCGCGCCGACCGGCTCCATCACCAGGGCGACGACGACGGCGGCGAATACGAGGACAACGAGCGTCAGGGCCCGACGATTCATGAAACCTCCGGAAGGCAAATCTTAATGTAGGCCGGCCCTTCAGGGTCGGCTGATGGCGTCGAGGATTTCCGCTCTCGCGTAAAGCTGTGAGCCCCAGAACGGATACTCCTGCGGAGTCTCGACAATCCGCGCACGGATCGGATTCGAAACGATGTATCGAATGACCGCTATCTCCGGCTCGTCACTTCGGAGGACGCGATCGAAATAGCCCTCCTGCCAGAGTGGCCGACGATACTCCCGCTTGAAGTGGTACCCGGAGCGTTGCTTGGCGAGCGAGACAAAACTGGTGAGATCCGCGTCCTCGCGCAACCCTGCAGCAAGCGCGTGAAAGTGATCCGGCATGAAGCAGTACGCAGTTAGCGCAAACTGCCGAGCAATCGCAGCGTGCAGGATTTGCCGTAGAACGAGCTCGACGATACCGGCATGGATGAAAACGGATTGCCTCCGATGGCAACAGATCGTGAGGAAATACAATTTCTGGCCGATGTAGTCGGCGCCTCCAAGCCGCGGCGGACGCGACATGCGCGAGTTGGAAAGCAAGATCGTGGCCGGTTGCGCCGGGGCTAAAGCCCCGGTCTACATCGATCTGCCGGGGCTGAAGCCCCGGCCTACACCTAGTTCTTACGCAACACCCTCCCAGCGCGAACACCCGTGAACTCGCCCTCGCGCCGCGCGATCTTGCCGTTCACCAGCACCCAGTCAATTCCCTCGGCCAGCTGATGTGGATTCTCATAGGTCGCGCGGTCGACGACCTTGGCGGGATCGAAGATCACGATGTCGGCGAATGCGCCCTCGCGGATCTCACCGCGGCCGGTGAATCCGAAGACTTGCGCGGGAAGGCTGGTCATCGTGCGAATCGCGTGCTCGAGCGGCACCGTACGGCGCTCCCGCACGTAGCGCGCAAGACGCCGCGCGAACGCGCCGTTGTTGCGGGGATGCGGCTGGCTGGCGCCGGGCGCCACCAACCCGCCGTCGCTCGATCCCATCGTCCACGGCTGCCGCATGATGCGCTCGATGTCGTCCTCGGACATGTTGAACGACACGATCGACGCGCCGCCGGCCAGCACGATGTCAACTGCCGCCTGTTCGGGCTCCACGCCGCGGGCTTTGGCGATCTCCTCGAGATTCCTGCCCGCCAGCTGCGGCGCGCCGCGACCGGACGCGATGACGATCGAGCGCGGGCCGCCTCTGCGGCGGATGTTCTCCTTCACCACCGCCAGAAACTGCTTGCGCGACTCCGGGCCGCTCATCGCTTCTTTCGCGCCGGCGGCTCCGTCATCCGGCATGACCGCCGCGGAAAGACCGGTTGAAGACGCTTCGTACGGGTACTGGTCCGCGAAGATCTCGAGTCCGCGCGCGCGGGCGGCCTCGATGTGTTCAACGAGCGTTTTGCTGAGCCCCCAACTATCGGGACCGAGACACTTCATGTGCGAGACGACGCCGCGGACTTTGGCTTCGTCGGCGATGCGGATGACCTCATCGACCGACGCCACGACGCCGACGTCATAGGTCCCCTCATCGCGAATGTGGCTCGTGTAGACGCCGCCGGCTTCGCGGGCCAGCGCGATGACTTCCTCGGTCTTGGAAAATCGGCCCGGCGAGTAAAAAAGGCCGCTTGACAGTCCGTAGGCGCCGTCGGCGACGGCCTGCCGGACGATCGCGCGCATCGCGTTGATCTCGTCGGGCGTGGGATCGCGTCGCGCGGATCGACCGCCGCCGCCGGCGGCCGCGGCCGAATCCGGATCGGCCACCACCGGCGCTTGCGGCTGCATGACCGCGTTCCGCACGCTCGCGTGCCCGATGACGAGCGCGGCGTTGACGCCGATGCCGTCCTTCTCGAGCGCGAGTCCCTGCTGTTTGAGATCCGTCGGACCGCCGCCGTCCGGGTTGAGCACCGCGAGCGTGACGCCTTGCGCCAGCAACGCGCGCGCATCGCGCAGCGACGGATTCGTGAGTCCGCCGGATGCGTGCGAGTGCACGTCGATGAATCCCGGAGTGACGAGACGGTCTTTCCCATCGATCGTCACCGCGGCCGTGGCGCCGGCCAGACGACCAACCGCGGCGATCCGATCGCCCCGGATCCCGACGTCAGCGCGCAGCCAGGGATTGCCGGATCCATCCATGACGCGCGCGTTGGTAATGAGAATGTCGAACGCTGCTTGCGCGTTTTGTCCAGGAACCTGTCCGAAAGCGGTCAGGCCAAGGACGAGCACGGACAGCGACATCACGGTTGTGACGACAGAAAAAGCTCGCACGAGTGTCCCCCGCTCGGCGGATGATACGACACGGCGCTCAACTGCCTGCGTGTGAATTCCGTCTAACTTCGCACAGACCATGGACATCCTTCGAAAAGACTTCCTGTATGCCGTGCGATCGCTGGTTCGGCAGCCCGGCTTCACGCTCGTCACCATCCTGACGCTCGCGCTCGGCATCGGCGCGAACACGGCGGTCTTCAGCGTCGTGAACGGTGTGCTCCTCCGGCCCCTCGGCTATCCGAACCCCGAACACCTCGAATACATCACCAGTCAGTTTCCGGGGCTGGGCTTCAATCAGTTCTGGGTGTCGCTCCCGGAGTTCGTCGAGTTCCGCGATCACAACCGGACGTTCTCGTCGGTCGGCGCCTACAACGTCGGGGCGGCGAACCTGGGCACGTCGCAGCCCAGCCGGCCGGTGCGCGCGATCGTCACGTCCGAGCTGATGCCCACGCTGGCGGTCCCCGCGCTGCGCGGCCGGTGGTTCACGGCGGCCGACTGCCTGCCGAATGCGCCGCCGGTGGCCATCCTCTCGTGGGAGTTGTGGCAGCGCGCCTACGCGGGCCGTGAGGATTTGATCGGCCAAACGGTACAAATCAACAACCAGTCGAACGAGGTCGTCGGCATCATGCCGCGCGGCTACGACGTGCACGACCAGAAGGTCGAGCTGTGGCAGCCGCTGACGATCGACCCCTCGACGTTCGCGAACTTGCGCAGCAATCATTTCCTATACCTCGTCGGCCGGCGGAAGGACGGCGCGTCGCGCCCGCAGGCACTCGCGGACATCGACCGGTTGCACGCGGAGTGGCGGAAAACGATCGCGCCCGGCCAGCACGCCCCTACTGTCCCGACTGCTGACAACCCGCAGCCACATCGGCTGCGCATGGATCCGCTTCGTGACGACATCGTCGGCGGCGTGCGTCAGGCGCTGGTCGTGCTGCAGGTCGCCGTCGCATTCGTGCTACTCATCGCCTGCGCGAACCTGGCGAACCTGCTCGTCGCGCGCGCCGACAGCCGGATGCGCGAGTACGCGGTCCGGACGGCGCTCGGCGCGACGCGAGTGCGAATCTTCCGGCAACTCCTCACCGAAGGCTTCGTGCTGACGTTCATCGCCGCCGCCGCCGGGGTCGGGCTCGGCTACGCCGGAGTCCAAGCGCTGCTGACCGTCAATCCGGACGCGATCCCGCGCACCGCCGAAATCGGTCTCGATGTCAAAGTGCTCGCGTTCACGCTCGGCGTGGCGGTCGTGACAGGACTCATCTTCGCGCTCGTGCCGCTGCTGCACCTCGGCGCGGTGCGGACGTCGCAAGCATTCCGGGAATCGAGCGCGCGGACGACGGCCGGCCGCGCGCGGCTCTGGTTCCGATCGGCCCTCGTCATCGGCGAGATCGCGCTGGCCGTCACGCTCGTGGTCGGCGCGGGGTTGCTCATCCGCAGCTTCCTGAACCTGACACGCGTCGACCTGGGGTTCAACCAGGCGCACCTGTCGACGTTCGGCCTGGTGCTGCCACCGGCGACGTACAACGGTCAGCAGCGCATCGACTTCTACCAGCGTCTGTCGACGCGGCTGCGCGGCCTGCCCGGCGTCCAGAACGTGTCCGCCATGTCAGGCCTGCCGCCGCTTCGCAACGTCAACGCGAACGACACCGACTTCGAGCACATTCCGAACAACCGTCCTGCGGGTGCGCTGCCGATCAAAAACGTCGACTTCTACCAGTACGTGACGGTGGGCTACGCCGAGACGATGGGGATTCCGGTCTTGCGCGGGCGCAGCTTCGAGCAGCAGGACGCCGGCGGACCGCCCGTCGTCATGATCAACGAGGCGCTTGCGAAGAAGTTTTTCGCGGACCGCGACGCGATCGGCGGACACATCAAGCCCGGCGGGCCGCCGAACATCCCGTGGTTTACCGTCGTCGGCGTGCTGAAAGACGTCAAGTCGGGCGGCGTGGCCGAGGCCACCGGCACCGAGCTGTACATGCTCGTGGAGCAAATGCCGAAGTACCCGACCTTCAGTCCCAACAACATGAACTTTGTCGTGCGATCGTCGATGCCGTTCGGCTCGCTGTCAGGCGAGTACCGCCGCGCAGTCCACGAGATCGACCCGACGCTCCCGCTGATCCGGATGCGCGAGATGGACACCGTGATTGGCGACGCGATTGCGCGGCCGCGATTCCTGACGCTGCTGCTCGGCATCTTTGCCGGGCTGGCGCTGATGCTCGCCGCCGTCGGGACCTACGGGATCCTCGCGTATCTCGTCTCCGAACGGAAACAGGAGATCGGCATCCGCATGGCGCTCGGCGCCGACCGGGGCAAGGTGCTGGGTCTCGTCCTCGGCCGCGGTCTGCTGCTGTCGGGCGTTGGCCTGGTGATCGGCCTGGCGGCGTCGGTCGCGCTCACCCGCGTCATCGCAACGCTCCTCTTCAACGTCACGCCGACCGATCCGTTGACGCTCGCCAGCGTCGCCGGCGTCATCGTGCTCGTCGCCGTCGCGGCATGCGTCATTCCTGCCTGGCGAGCCACGAGAGTTGACCCGCTCGTCGTGCTGAAAGCTGAATGAGGTTGCTTGGGCCTTGGGCCTGACGCTTATTCCCCGCGGAGCGCGATGACCGGATCGACTTTCGTGGCGCGTCGCGCCGGCAGGTAGCTGGCAAGAAAAGCGACGACGATCAGAAACACCGCGACGGACGTGAAGGTCGCAGGATCGAACGGGCTCACGTTGTAGAAGAGGCTGCGGCCAACCCAGGTGCAGAACGGCGCCAGGACGAGTCCGACGCCGACGCCGATGCCGGCGAGCAGCACGCCATGGCCGACAATCAGTCGCAACACATCGCGGCGGCCGGCGCCGAGCGCGACGCGGACGCCGATCTCCTGCGTCCGCTGTGACACGGCGTAGGACAGCACGCCGTACACGCCGACCGAGGCGAGCAGCAGGCCCACGACCCCAATCGTGCCGAAGATCCAGCCGAAGAGCCCGTACTGCCAGTACCCGAGATTGCGCACTTCCTCCATCGTTCGCGTGAGGGCAACTGGGATATTCGGATCGGACGCGCGGACTTGCTCGCGGACGGGCGAGGTGATTGCCGCCGGCGATCCGGCAGCGACGCGAATGATGAGTCCCGTGCTGAGCGTCTGCTGATAGGCGTACGGCACGTACGCGGCTGACTCCGGCTGACCCTCGGTATCGATTTCGTCGTGCTTGACGTCCGGCGCGACGCCGATCACGGTGAACCAATCCGGGCTCGAGTCGTTCAGCATCCGGAACCGGCCGCCGACGGCCTCGCGATCGGGCCAGAAGCGACGGGCCATGGTGTCGTTGACGATCGCGTACGGTGTCCGCACCCACCCCTCGGCGTCGGTGAAGTCGCGGCCCTTCACGATCGTCACCCCGAGCGTCCGGTGGAAATGCGGCGTGACGCCAACGAAGGCGATGGAGGGTTCGCGACCCTTCTCCGAGGGCCGGCCATCGACGACGACCCGGCCGCCGCCGCCCCCGCCGCTGAGCGGAATCAGGTTCGAGGCAAACGCCGCGCCGACGCCGGGGAGCCGCTCGACGCGTTCGACGATGTCCTGCACGCGGCGCAGTCTGGCGTCTTCCGGCGTGTACGCCTCGCCGGGCATGTAGAACCGCATCGTCATCAGCGGCTTCACGTCGAAGCCGACGTTGTAGGTATTGAGATTCGTGAACGTGCGGACGAAGAGCAGCGCGCCGACGAGCGCGACCAGCGCGAGCGACACCTGCACGACGACGAGCGTGCTCCGAAGGAGCGAACGGCGGGCGCTGTTGCCGCGCGTCCCTTCTTTGAGGCTCTCGTGCAGGTTGCCGCGCGAGGCCTGCAGCGCCGGGAAGAGCCCGAACGCAATCGCGGTCACGACGGCGACCACGAGCGTGTAGGCGAACGATCGCCAGTCGACTTCCCACTGGATGTAGTACGGCACCTGGTCGGGCGGCATGCTGTCGAAGATCAGGCGGGTGCCGATCTCGGCGAGCAGAATGCCCAGTGGGATGCTGACCAGGGCGAGCACGACGCTTTCGGTGAGCAACTGACGGATGACTTGCCGGCGGCTCGCGCCGAGCGCCGTCCGCACCGAGAGCTCACGGCGACGCGCCGACGCGCGGGCGAGCAGAAGGTTGGCGACGTTGGAACACGCGATGAACAGCACCAGCGTGACGCCGGCCATCATCATCCAGATGACGAGCGACACGTCGGGCGGAATGAAGACCTGCCGGAGTGTCTGCGGATAGGCGCTCCAGTTTTCGTTGGACGTCGGGTACTGCGCGGCGAGCGTTGCGGTGATCGTTTTCAGCTCGGCGCGAACCTGCTCGAGGGTCGCTCCGGGGGCCACGCGCGCGAACGTGAACAGCGAGCGCGCCTCACGTGGATCTTTGAAGACCGCGGGCCCCAGTGGAATCCAGAGTTTCTGGGACTCCGGAAATTCGAATCGCTCAGGCATCACGCCGATGATCACGGCCGGCGCGCCGTTGAGCAGAATGCGGCGCCCGATGACGCCCCGATCGGAGTGGTATCGGAGAGTCCAGATCGCGTGGCTGATGAGCACGACGCCGCCGCCGCCCGGGCGATCGTGCTCGGCCGCGAACCCCTGGCCGAGAATCGGCGCCACGCCGAGCAGCGGAAACAGATCCCACGACACCGCACCGCCGGCGTACCGCTCCGGTTCACCGCCGTCGGAAATCGTGAGGCTCCGGCCTTGATAGGAGGCGATGCGCGCCAGCGTCTTGGCGCTGCTCCGCAGATCAGCGAGGTCGAGAAAGGACATCCCGCCCTCGTTGACGCCAGCCTTCTCGTTCAGCGAGCTGAGATTGACGATGCGGTCCGGATCGTCGTAGGGAAACGGCTTCAACAGCACGCCGTCGACGATGCTGAAGATCGTCGTGTTCAGGCCGATGCCGAAGCCCAGGCACAGAATCGCGACGGTCGCAAATCCCTTGCTGTGCCAGAGGCTGCGAAGGGCGTACCGAGCGTCCTGGAACAGCATCAGCCGGTTAGACGCCCAACGTAGCGCGGATTGTTCCCTGAATGTTTACGTCCCGACGGTATCCGCAACCAGGTCCGGATCGGTCCCGGTCTTACCGACGAGCAGCCACTTTCTGACCGCGGCGGCCAGGATGATGACCACGAGGACCATCATCGTGATGGTGAGCACGGTGTTCACCATGCCCTGAAAGTGGAGCGCCTCATTGGGACCCGTGGCCATCGGCAGGAAGTTGTCGCGGACGCTCATGAAACCGGCCGTCAGCGTCGTCACCGACAGAAACGCGAGCGGCGTGAGCGTCGTCCAGGCGTAGCGCGCGCGGCCCAGGTTGACGAGAATCGTCGTCCCGACCGCGAGCGCGACGGCAGCCAGCAGCTGATTGGCGATGCCGAACATCGGCCAGATCGTGCTGATGTTCCCGGTCGAAATGAAGTACGCCCAACCCACGACCACCAGAAGTGTCGTGATGATCGATCCCGGCAGCCAGTGCGGCCGGGCGAACGGTTTGTACGCCCGTCCGAGAAACTCCCCGACCAGGAACCTCCCGACGCGCGTCCCGGCATCGATGACCGTCAGGATGAACAGCGCCTCGAACATGATCGCGAAGTGGTACCAGTAGTCCATCAGGCCGCGCATGCCCGGCAGGCCGCTGAAGATTTGCGCCATGCCGACCGCGAGCGAGACGGCGCCGCCCGTCCGCCCCTCGACTTTTTCGCCGACTTCCGCCTCGAGCTCCGGCAGCATCACGACCTGCTGATCGAGCTTCTGATAGACGGCCGGCGGCGTGTTGATTGCGAAGTAATCTCCCGGGTGCATCGACGCGGCGGCAACGAGCGCCATGACGCCGACGAGTCCCTCCATGAGCATCGCGCCATAGCCGATCGGTCGGATGTCGGACTCGCGGTCGATCATCTTGGGCGTCGTGCCCGTGCCGACGAGCGAGTGGAATCCTGAAATCGCGCCGCACGCGATGGTGATGAACGCAAACGGATAGAGCGGACCCGGCACGATGGGTCCGCCGCCGTTGATGTACTGCGTGAGCGCCGGCATATGGAGCAGCGGATTGGCAATCGCTACGCCAATGACCAGCAAGATCACCGTTCCCACTTTCATGAACGCGCTCAAATAATCGCGCGGCGCGAGGAGCAGCCAGACAGGGAGTACCGACGCAAAGAACCCGTAGATCGCGAGCGAGACGATGACTTCGGTGCGCGACAGTGTGAACCACTCGGCGTACGACGACGTTGCGATCGTGCGGCCGAAGACCACGGCCAGAAGCAGTCCGATGATGCCAACGATGGTGGCCTCTGCGATCCGCCCGGGCCGGAGCTTGTTCATGTAGAGGCCCATGAACAGCGCAATCGGGATGGTCGTCGCGATGGTGAAGACGCCCCACGGACTCTCGGTGAGCGCGTTGACGAAGGCGAGCCCGACGCCGGCGAGCGCGATGATCACGATGAAGAGAATCGCAATGGCGGCCGTCAGCCCGGCGACCGGCCCGATCTCCATCCGCGCAATTTCCGCGAGCGACGCGCCCTTGCGGCGGACCGACGCCCAGAGCGCGATCATGTCGTGGACCGCGCCGGCGAGACAGACGCCGGCCACGAGCCACAGTAAACCTGGCGCGAACCCGAATTGCGCCGCGAGGACCGGGCCAAGCAACGGTCCCGGTCCGGCGATGGCGGCGAAGTGATGGCCGAAGAGCACCCAGCGATGCGTCGGATGGAAGTTGTGGCCGTCGCGCTGCGCGTGCGCCGGCGTCACGCGCCGGTCGTCGAGCATCAGCACGCGCGTCGCGAGGAACGCGCTGTAAAACCGATAGGCCAGCAACAGGGCGGCAAGAGCCGGCAGAACGATGTACGCCGCGTGCATGCCGAAGATTCTATTTCACATCCACCCGGGCCGCCTGCAACACGTGCTTCGCGGCATCCTGGACGAACGCGACGACGACGAGATTGGCGGGATCGATTGCGGCCATGACGTGGGCTTCCGCGCGATAGTCGACTGGAGTAGCGGCGCGCGACGAGGCGGTCTTGCGGCGGCGCGCGATTTCATCGGCCACCGACCGATCGACGTCGGCCTTGATCACGGATAGATCAAACGTGTAATCGACCGTCGTGTCCGACGTGCCGCGAATCGCGATGCCCGATTCTTTGTTACCGGCCACGGCTCGCACGACCATCGCGTGATGCCGGATGCCGTTCTCGCCCAGGTACACGAGATGACGCTCGGCCAGCACGATGTGGAATCGCAGGTTGGACGCGTCGGCCGGCAGCCGGCTTGCCGTCGCCGTCACGCTGATGCGCGGGCCGGACCTGGTGGCGTCAATTCGAATCGTCGCGGTGGGTGGCTGCGCGAGCGCCTTGTCGATCGCCGCGGTGTACTCGCCGTAGGTTCGAGCGGCCATCTCACGCGAGCCGCCGCCGACCTTGCCGGGCGCGCCGTCGATGTGCAACGTCGGCACCCCGCGAACCTGGTAGAAGAGCCGCCTGGAGTCGCCGCCCGGAACGACCATGGGATCGGGGCCGGGGATGTGCGCGTGGTACGCGAGCGGCGCGATCACCGCGTCGGGATATCTCAGGAGCACGGCATCCCAGGAGAGATCGGCCGAAACGCATGGCGTACACGCCGATCCGGTGAAGAGCTCGAGAAGGACGACGCGGTTCGTGCTCGCCTGACCGGCATCATACGCCTGCGGCGTAATGGGATTGGGAAAATGCTTCTCGTAGACCCGATCGAGCGTGGCTTCCAGGTCGTCGTTCCTGCCGCGAACTTCGGAATACAGCGCCCGGAATGCACGTTCGTCGTCCGGCTTGATCCGGCCGGACACCGCCTCGACCATGTAGTACTCGAGCGCGGCGGTCTTGTTCCCTCGTTGGATTTCGATCTCCGCCAGCGCGATTGGCGCGCGCGACAGTCCGGGATTGAGCTCGACAGCCTCCTTGAGCTCGCGGACGGCTTGCTCTTCGTCACCACTTCCCTGGTGTAGACGGCCGAGCGCCTCGAGGGCGCGGCCGCGGAGAGCGTTCACGCGCGACGTCGCGTCGGGCGCGACGATTCGAGGACTCTGGGTGGACTGGTCTGACGACGGCTGCTCGAGCGCGGTGAGGTCGACGCGGACCGCCTGCTCGGCAGCGTCGAGATAGATCTTGTTGTCGAGCAGCCTGCTGACCGTGGACACGAGTTGCCCCAGCCGCACTTCTGTCGATCCCTGCGGCAGGTGACCACGAACGCGATCGAACGCTTCGGCGATTTCGTCCCGACGATCGCGGAATTGGTCGACGAGATGCCAGAGAATCGCCTCGTCCACCTGCCGGCCGAGGTAGGCGGCAACCGGTCCGGTCAAGTCCGAGCGGAGTTTGCGCAGCGCCGCCAGCTTCGCGATCGGATCCTGTATGCGGAGAGCGTCTTGAAGCGCGCGTTGCTCGGGAGTTTGCCGTGCCGTCACGCGAAGGGGTGGTGCTGGCGTCTGTGGCGCGCTGCCGGCAGGCGTCGTTGACGGATTCTGTACGCCTGCTGAACAGATCGTCAGCGATAATCCCAGTCCGACACGGGATACCGCGCGCAATAGGCCAAGCATGCTCTGTTTGACACCACTTTAGCAGGCCGCGGAAACGCGGCCCCTTTGCCCTCAGGCTTTTGCCTTGATAGAGTCTGCCGGCTGTGGATTTCCTGATTACGGCTCTCTTCGTGTTCATGCTCGCGGCGTTCCTGGGCCTCGACATCATCCGCCGGGTGTCCAGGCTGCTCCACACGCCGCTCATGGCGCTGACCAACGCGATCTCGTCGATCGCCGTGGTGGGCGCCATCATCATCGCCGGTGAGGCTCACGACACACTGAGCACCTGGCTCGGGGCTGCCGCGGTGTTCGCCTCCACGACCAATCTCGTCAGTGGATACCTCATCACCGACCGGATGCTGCGCATGTTCAAACGCCGGGAGATCAAGAAATCGTGAGCCAGGCGACCGGCCTGCTGTATCTCGTTTCAGCAGCCCTCTTCATTCTCGCCCTTCGGTGGATGAGCCAGCCGGACACGGCCAAGCGCGCCGTGGTGTCGGCCGTTGGCGGAATGGCGCTCGCGGTCGGCGGCACGCTCCTCCATCCGGAAATCGTCACCTACAAATGGATCGGGCTCGCGGCAGCGCTGGGGTTCATCGTCGGTTTCCCGCTGTCCCGCGTGCCGCTGACCGCAGTTCCGGAACGGACGGGACTTTCTCAGGCATTCGGCGGCATGGCTGCCGGCCTCGTGGGAACGGCGAAGTATTACCTGTGGCTGGACCAGGGCGAGCTCACGTCGTTCCGGATGGCGGTCGTCGCCGGCGAAGTGATCCTCGGTTGTCTCACGTGCACGGGCGGACTCATGGCGGCCGGCAAGCTGGCCGAAGTCATCACGACGCGTCCCGTCACCTACAAAGGACAGAACGTCGTCAGCTTCACGCTGCTCGGCGCCGCGGCCGTGCTCGGCGCGTGGCTGGTCTGGGACCCGACGCAGTCGTGGGCGTTTCCGGTCATCATCGCGCTCGCCCTCATCTTCGGCGTGCTGCTGATTCTGCCGATTGGCGGCGCCGACATGCCGACGGTCATCTCCTTCCTGAACTCGTACGCCGGACTCTCGGCGGTCGCGATGGGATTCGTGCTGGAGAACTATCTCCTGATCACCGCGGGAGCGCTCGACGGCGCCTCGGGCTTCGTGCTGTCGGTGATCATGTGCAAGGCGATGAATCGATCGGTGACGAACGTGCTCTTCGGCGCATTCGGCGCCGTGCAGACCACGGCACGGGCCACCGAACAGCGCACGGTCAAGAGCGCGACCGCGGTCGATGCCGCTGAGCTCCTCACCAACGCAGACAGCGTCGTCATCATTCCCGGCTACGGCATGGCGGTGGCCCAGGCGCAGCACCGCGTCCGCGATCTGTTCGATCAGCTGTCGAAACGGGGCGTGGACGTGAAGTTCGCGGTGCATCCGGTCGCCGGCCGGATGCCCGGCCACATGAACGTGCTCCTGGCCGAAGCGGACATCCCGTACGACCGGCTGGTCGAGATGGACGACGTCAATCCGGAGATGCCGCAGGTGGACGTCGCGCTCGTCATCGGCGCGAACGACGTCGTGAACCCGTCGGCGCGCACCGACACGAAGAGTCCGATTTACGGGATGCCGATCATCGACGCCGACAAGGCGCACACGGTGCTCGCCATCAAGCGCAGCATGAATCCCGGCTTTGCCGGGATCGACAACGATCTCTACTACGCGACCAACACGCTGATGCTGTTCGGCGACGCGAAGGCCGTCATCGGCGACGTCGTCAAGCAGCTCAGCGGCGACGCAGCGGCCCACTGAAGATTTGGAGATTTCAAGATTCAGAGATTTGGATATGGCTGAAGCGACCCCGAAGAAGCGGCGGCTGACGCTCACGCATCAGATTTTCATCGGCCTGGCGCTCGGCGTCCTCGTCGGCGTGATCATCAACCGCCACTATGCGGTGACGCTGAACGACCCGGCGAAGGCCCTGCAAATCGCGACGTACTTCCAGCCGTTCAGCACGATCTTCCTCAACCTGATCAAGATGATCATCGCGCCGCTGATCTTCGCGACGCTGGTCGCGGGCATCGCCGGCGCGGGCCACTTCAAGGCCGTCGGCCGGATGGGCCTGCGCGCGATCATCTACTTCGAGGTGGTGACGACGATCGCGCTCCTGATCGGTCTTCTCGCCGTCAACATCATCAAGCCCGGGGTCGGCGCGACACTCTCCGGCGAGAAGTCGACGATAGCAGCGAACGCGCAGACGTGGGATCAAATCCTCGTCCACACGATCCCGACGTCGGTGATCGACGCCATGGCGAAAGGCGACGTGCTCCAGATCGTCGTCTTCAGCATCATCTTCGCGATCGCGCTGGGCATGATCGGCGAGAAGGGCCGGCCGGTGATCACGCTCTGCGAAAGCATCGCCGAGACGATGTTCAAGTTCACGAACATCATCATGCATTACGCGCCGATCGGCGTGTTTGCGGCGATCGCCTATACCGTCAGCGCCTTCGGCGTGCGGCAGCTGCAGAACCTCGCGATGCTGATCCTCACGCTCTACATCGCGCTGGCGTTCTTCTTCCTCGCCGTGCTCCTGCCCGTGGCCCTGCTCTTCAGAGTACCGGTCCGCAAGTTCTTCAAGGCCGTACGCGAGCCGGCGGTGATCGCATTCTCGACCACCTCCAGCGAGGCGGCGCTGCCGCGGGCCATGGAAGTGATGGAGCAGCTCGGCTGCCCGCGGCGGATCGTGACGTTCATCCTGCCGCTCGGCTACACGTTCAACCTCGACGGCACCACGCTGTACCTCTCGCTCGCCTCGATCTTCGTCGCCCAGGCCGCTGGCGTCACCCTCAGCATCGGCCAGCAGGTGACGATGATGCTGACGCTGATGCTCACGAGCAAAGGCGTGGCCGGCGTGCCGCGGGCCTCTCTCGTCATCCTCGCCGCGACTCTCGCAAGTTACGGCCTGCCGCTCCAAGGCGTCACCACCATCCTCGCCGTCGACGCCGTGATGGACATGGCACGGACGATGACGAACGTCGTCGGCAACTGCCTGGCCGCGGTCGTCATCTCGAAATGGGAAGGCGAGTTCAGGGAAGCGAGCGACGCGAAGCTGAACGCGGCGGCAGCACGGGGCGAAATCTAGGACAACGTTCCAGCTTTCTCCCGAGGCACCGATATTGCAGCCGTATTCACTTGATGCGGCCGCTCCTCATTGCCCTCACAGGCGTCCTGGCGGCCGGGGCTGCGTGCTCGAGGGATCGCTCGCCTGCCCCGCCACCTTCGACCGATCAGCGAGCCGCGTCACCGCCGGCTGCGCAGCCGGCGCCGCAACGCGTCAGCCGCAAGCCCGTGCAGGTCGCCATGAAGAACGTGCGCCTGTGGGCGGACGACGGCATTGTCCTGGACGTGCGCGAGCTGCGCGGCGAAATGGCCAGCACGGTCGCGGGCGAACCGCCGGTCTTCGACAACCAGCGTTCCTTCATCCTTCGCGTGCACGCGGCCGACGTCAGCATGGACATGCAGAGCCTCACGAACCTGATGAACCGTCATGTCTTCGGCTACGAGCACGCGCCGTTGAGCGACATCACCACGGAGATCGATGAGGGGCAGCTGAAGATGAAGGCCACGCTGCACAAAGGGGTGCCGGTGCCGATCTCGATGAAAGCGGACGTCGAGGCGACGCCGGACGGCCGCATGCGGTTGAAGACGACGAAAGTGAGCGCGCTGAGCGTGCCGGCGAAAAAGCTCATGGATCTGTTCGGGCTCGAGCTCGGCGACGTCGTGAACCTGAAGGAGCGGCGCGGCGTCGAGATCGACGAGAACGACATCATCATCGCCGCCGGTCAAATCCTGCCGCCCCCGGAAATTCAGGGGCATCTCTCGCGGGTCGCGATTGTGAACGGCCGCCTGCAACAGACGTTCGTCCCGGCGGCGGGCGTCTCGCCGGCAAAGTTGTCGCCGCCGGAGCCGAACCACAACTACGTCTACTTTTCCGGCTCGGACATCCGTTTCGGCAAGCTCCTGATGACCGACGCCGATCTCGAGCTCATCGACGCCGACCCGAAAGATCCGTTCGACTTCTTTCCGTCGCGTTACCTGAACCAGCTTGTAGCGGGTTACTCCAAGAGCACACCGAGCGGCGGTTTGAAGACGTACGTGCCGGACTACGCCGATCTCAATCGCGTGAAGGATTTGCGGCCGAAGTAAGCCCGAAGAACCGAGGTAACAGTATCGGTGTCGAATACACACAACAGGCTGGCGGAAAGGCCTCGCCATGCCTCGAGACCTGTTCGTCGACTCACTGAGCTCGCGTCCGGTCCGTCCGCGATCGCGGTGGACGCTTCTCGGCTCGCTCATCACGCATCTCGT
This sequence comes from Acidobacteriota bacterium, assembly GCA_050264575.1. Lineage (GTDB taxonomy): Bacteria > Acidobacteriota > Vicinamibacteria > Vicinamibacterales > SCN-69-37 > DASQFI01. Next base: position 21,750 of record JBLNGH010000269.1, read on the forward strand.
CGTGCTCGTCGCGCTCGTCGTGCTGCCGCTGACCGCCGCGATGGACAATCCGATCGTCGCGCGGGAGGTGATCGCCTTCGTTCCGCCGAGTCCGCCGCCTCCCCTCCGTGCGGAGCCGCCGGCGCGCCCACGGACAATCACGCCTCCCGTCAATCCGGATGCCGCGCCGCCGGCGCCGGGGACGATCATCGCGCCAGAAAAACCTGACCTGTCCGGCGCCGATCGGGTCCCCGGTCTGCAAATCCCGATCGGACGAGCCCCGGAAGGCGTCCTCGGCGCCCCGGTCGCCACGCTCACCGCGCCGCCGCCTGCCGTCATCAAGCCGGTACCCGTCGGCGGCAACGTGCGCGAGCCCCGTCGGATCACCTACGTGCCGCCCGTCTATCCCGTCATCGCGCAGACGGCGAAGGTCGAAGGCGTCGTCATTCTCGAGGCGATCATCGATGAGACAGGTGCGGTTCGAGACATCCGCGTCCTGCGATCGATTCCGCTGCTCGACCGGGCGGCGATCGAGGCGGTGAGCCGCTGGCGCTACACGCCGACGCAATTGAACGGAGTGGCCGTGCCGGTCATCATGACGGTCTCGGTCATCTTCCACTTGCGATAGTGCCGCAACCTTGACAAGGGCAAAGGGCAGAGCCCTTTGCCCTTGTCAGGGTTCTACTTCATGATTCCCGCGAGCAGGAGGAAAAGCTCGAGCACCAGAATGAGCACGATGACGAGCTCGAGGATGTTTCCCTGTGACATCCCCGTCTGCTCGACCGCAAAGCGATAGATGTCGTCGAGGGTCTTCAGCTTGTCCTCGACGTTGCGCTTCCAGGCGTCGAGGCCGACGCGCGCCGCGGCGAGGTTGAACAGCCGGGCCGAGTAGACGTCGCCTACGAGCTTGACCGCGTTCTCCATCCGATCGGCGAGCTCGTTGACGTCGATGAAGAGCGAATGCAGCCGGCGCGCCGCGAGCGTGTGCCGTCGCCCGAACCAGCGGTCGATCCAGCGCGGACGCTGCAAGGTCGTGTAAATGGACGTGAGCTCCGATTCGAGCAGCTCGTCGTGATACCGGAACTCGAGCAGCTGCGAATTCACGAATTCGAGGATCTCGAGTGACGCCAGGGCCCCCGGATCGCTGTCGAGGATGAACGCCGCGTTGTAGGCCGGAACGACGAGATCCTCGGTCAGATATGACAAACGATGTCGCAGGACGTCGTCGCGCTCCTGCAGGCTCAGGCGCTGGCGCTCGCCCCGGAGCAGCTGCGCGATATCCCCGCCGTGCTCCTCGAGGATCTCGTCGGCGTTCGGCTTCCGATCGAGACCGCTGACGATGAAGGCGAGGTAGTCCTCGCTGAGAAAGGTCGGTCTCACTCCCGACAGCGCGCCGCGGATCGAATCGACGAGGCGCATGCAGGCGGCGCTGGCTTCGGCTTCGAGCGGCTCGCTCTCGATGAGCTCCTGGCCGAGCCGGACGAGATCCGCCCACCCGCCGCTGAACGGCTGCGACAGCATGAGCGAGATGACGCCGTAGTCGTAGAACTTCACCCGGACGCGAAACCCGTCCAGCGTGGCCAGGCCGACCGCTCCCCCGTCGACGATGACCGGCGGCTGGAAATACCGGACGCGCGGCGGACCGGGCGACTTGTCCTGCAGCTGCGCCACGCCCGCCCGGTCGCCGAACTGCCGCCGAAGCGCCGCGAGGTCAATGGCCTGCGCGACGTCGAACAGGTAGAACGCGTGTACCGATCCCGAGGTGATGTGACTCATCCCAGTCAGTTCATCGTAATCCGGGCCCGGTGCTATCCTCTCCGCATGGCGGGAGCCGTGCGTCTATCCGTCGCATTGGCGCTGACGGCAGCTTTCGCCCTGCCTTCGGGGCGCGCGGCTTCGCCGCTTGCCGTCTCCCAGGCTGCCAACATGATCGCGATCGACTTCTACGCGGTCACGGCGGAAGGCAAACCCATCCCCGACCTCCGGCCCGAAGAGGTCACAATCCGGATCAACGGACGGACGAAGGCGATTCGCTCGCTGCAGTTCGTCGAAGTCGCCAGCCTCGCGTCCGGTCCGGCCGCCGGTCAGACGGCGCGTCCGCTGCCGCCGGCGTTCGGCAGCAACTCCACGTCCGGGCACGGACGGGTGTTCCTCATCGTGATCGACGACGAGTCGCTCCGTCCGGGGAAGGAACGCCCGATGCGGGCGGCGATCGCACAGCTGCTCGCGAATCTGTCGGCGCGCGATCGCGTGTCGGTTCACACGATTCCTCACGGCGGCATGAAGATCGATCTGACGACCGATCACGACAAGGTCGCGCAAGCCGTGTCGGCGATCACAGGACAAGGGCCGCAGGACGAGAGCGGCCAGGATGGCGCGTGCCGCACGCGCAACGACCTCGAATCGCTGGAAGGTCTGCTCTACAGCCTCTCCGGCGGCGAAGGTCCGACGGTCGTGCTCTTTTTCTCCACGGGGATGCTGGGACCGAGACGGGACAATCCCGTCACGCGTGCTCCGGGCATGTGTGAGCTCACGCCGCAGCATTTCGTCAAGGTTGGAACGGCGGCAGCCGCGGCCCGCGCGCACTTCTACGTCGTTCGCCCGGACGAGGGTCCAATCCGGCCCGGCGCCTTGCTCACAGAGACGATCGCCGGCGGCGGATTCTCCGGCTCGGACAATCCGCTCGAAGGACTCGAGAACCTCGCGGGCGTGACCGGCGGGCATCGGTTGTCGATTCCCGCGACCGGCGAGACGACGCTGATTCGCGTGGCGCGTGAAACGTCCGGATACTACCTGGCGTCGGTCGAACCCGAAGGCGCCGAACGCGACACTTTGAGTCACGGACTGGACGTGAAAGTCACACGTCCTGGCGTGACCGTACGCTCGAGACCGGAGTTCACGACGACTCGTCCGCGTGCGGTACCGGCGCTCGCAGCGGGGCTGACGCCGTACGAGATGCTGCGGACGGGTCGCGTGCTGCGCGACCTGCCCCTGCGCGCGGCCGGATTCCCGGCCCGCCGCGGTCCGGACGGCAAACTCAACATCATCGTCGTCGCAGAGGCGGTCGATCCCGCGACGAAACTCACGGCGGCAGCCGCGGGCATCTTCGATTCGCAGGATCGGCTCGTCGACATCTGGAATGCCGCGGAACCGGATCTCGGCGGCAGCGCCTTCGTCGCAGCGCTGCCCCGCGGCGCCGATCCGGGCACTTATCGGCTACGGGTTGCCGCGCGCGACGACGCCGGACGGAGCGGAACGGCCGATTACGAGGTGATCGCCCAGCTCGGCACGTCCGGACCGCTCAAGCTGAGCTCGCTGGTGCTCGGTCTGTCGCGGAACAGCAAGTTCGAGCCGCGCCTCCAGTTCAAGGACGAGCCGGTCGCGCTCGCCTATCTTGAGCTCTACGGCGGGACGCCGGGTGCGCGCATCTCGGCCATCGTCGAGGTCGCGAAGACTATCGACTCGCCCGCGCTGGTGTCCACCCCGCTCGCAATCGAAGGAACGAGCGAAGACGGCCGCTATCTGGCGACCGGCGCCGTGCCGATCGGCGCGCTTCCCGCCGGCGACTTCGTCGTCCGCGCCGTCGTCGCCGTCGAAGGCCAGACGCCGGGGCAAGTCACGCGCACGCTCCGGAAAGTGCAGTAGGGGGACCCTACGCTATGCTCTCGCAAATGAATCCGACACATCGACCTGGCTTCTGGCGGTTGACGCTTTCCCTCTCATTGGCGACGGGCGCGGCTGTCGCGGTAGCCCAACAGCCGCCAGCCGCATCGGGAGAAGGCGTCATCATCGATTTTCTTGCCACGGCGAACGACGGCCGGCCGGTGGCGGATCTCAAGGCCGAAGACCTCTCGCTCCGCGTGGACGGACGACAACGCACGGTGAAGTCGCTCAAGCTCGTGCAGGTTGGCGAGACGTCGGGCGCCCCGGACAAGCCGGCGGCAGACCCGCCGCCCGCCCCGTTTGCGATGAACACCGCCTCAGACGCGAGCCGCTCGCTGCTCTTCGCCGTCGAGGATGCGTCGATCAAGACCAACAGCGGACGTGCCGTCAAGGACGCCATCCTGCAGTTCATGAAAGGCGCGAAGAGCACCGACCGGATTGGGCTGGTCACGCTGCCGCAGCCGACGGTTCGAGCCGAGCTCGGCTCCGGGAACGCGGCCGTGCGCGATGCGGCGGAAAAGGTCTCCGGGCGAGCGCCGGCGTCGTCGACCACGGCTGAAGAGACCTGCCGGACTCGCGATACGCTCGAGGCGCTGCGCAACGTCCTCGGCGGACTGGCGGGAGCCGAGAGTCCGACGACCGTGCTCGTGTTCTCAGGCGGTCTGATCGGCTCGGCGCGATCGGCGAACCAGACGGGTTCGGGCGCCTGCGATCTCACCACGGAACACTTTCTGAGCGTCGGACGTGCGAGCAGCGCCGGCCGCGCGCACCTTTACGTCATTCAAGCCGAAGAAACGGTGACGACGCAGAGCGACGGGCTCGAATCGCTGGCAGGCGTCACCGGCGGGCAGGTGCTGCGACTCGCCGTGTCAGGCGAGAGCCCAATCGATCGCGCCGCGCGCGAAACCTCCGCGTACTATCTCGCGTCGTTCGATCCGGATCCCAAAGAGCGCGACGACAAGGACCATCGTCTGGAAGTGCGGCTCTCGCGCTCGGACGTGCATCTGCGATCGCGGACGGTCCTGACGATCCCGAAAGGCGACGCACGCGGAGGCAAGTCCAGCGGCGCCAACCCTCGTGACATGGTCAAGAACACGGCGGCCTACCGCGAACTGCCGTTGCGGGTTGCCGCCTATCCGTCGCGCGGCAGCGGCGACAAAATCGGCGTGTTGATCATGGCCGAGCCGACCGATCCGGGCGTGAAGTTGACTGCGGCCTCCGCGGCGATCGTGGACGGCGCAGGCCGGGCGTCGACGACGACGCTCGAAGACAAGCAGCTCGCATCGCGGCCCATCATGACGTCGCTCGCCGGCTCGCCGGGGACCTACCGCGTGCGGTTTGCCGCCACCGATTCAAGCGGACGCAGCGGCGCGGTCGATTACACCGTGAACGCCGAGCTGGCGACGGCAGGTCCGCTCAAGATGAGCGGGCTCGTGATCTTCGCGCTCCGCGATAAGTCCATGGCGCCGGCGATGCAATTCCGCGACGAGGCCACCGCGGTCGGTTACGTGGAGATCTATGGTCAGTTGACGGGACAGGTGTCCGCGCGCATGGAAGTCGCCGCCAGCGTCGACGGGCCGGCGCTGAAAACCATCCAGCCCGGCGGCCAGACAAGCGCCGAAGCCGACAAGTTCCTGCTCCTCGGCGAAATTCCGATCGCCGATCTGAAACCGGGCGACTACGTCGTCCGCGCCTTCGTCAGTCTGCAGGGACAGCCTGAAGGCCGGGTCGTGCGGACGCTGCGCAAGGTGGAGTGACGAGGCGCGAAGCATCAGTCGGTACGACGGGTACGGCGGGTCCGCGGAACCTGATGCTTGTCAGCTTTTTTCAGTGTTGAGCGGGGAAGGTTTGCTCGTGCTCCTGGACTCCCAGCCTCCACGCCTCCTGGCCTCTGTCTTCATACTCCGCTCTTCACATACTTCCCAATCGCGTCGATCGTGCGATCGATCTCAGCCATCGAGTTGTAGAAGTGCGGTGAGAACCGGAGACCGCCGCGGTCGGCGCCGCCGCGCGTAGCGCAGATGATTCGATCCTTCTCATACAGCGCCGTGTTCAAGCGGCGGATGTCGAGCGCGGCCGGCTGGAAGCTCACGATGGCGGCGGCGCGATCGGGTTCCGGGCTCGTCCACACCTTCACACCGTCGAGTTTTCGCAGACCGTCGGCCAGCGCGCGCGCGAGCGTCCGGACGCGCGCCTCGATGCGCGCGGGGCCAATTTCCTTCTGCAGCGCCATCGCTTCGCCGAAGGCGATCATCGCCGCCTCATCCCGCTGACCGTTCGCCTCGAAGCGCCGGGATGCCCCGACGGCGCCGCCGTAGAGGCTGATGACCGTCGGGAAGAGCCGTTCCTGCACCGCCTGCCGCACGTACAGCACGCCCGTTTCACGCGGACCGCACGGCCATTTGTGCGCGCTGCCGCTGTAGAAGTCCGGCTGGATCTTTCCGAGATCGACGTCGAGCACGCCAAACGACTGCGCGCCGTCGACGAGTGTCAGCACGCTGCGCTCACGCGCGAGCCGGCACAGCTCCGCGACCGGCAGCACGTCGCCGACCGTACTCGTCACGTGGGTCATCGACAGCAGCCGCGTCCGCGGCGTGATCGCCTTGGTCACGGCGTCGACGTAATACTCGGTGCCCGGGTGAGGGCTGGGCTGCTCGAGAATCTTGACCGTGAAACCGGCCCGCGCGGCCTTGTCCCGCCAGGCATTGTGATTGCTCGGATGGTTGTCGGCGAAGATGAGAACTTCATCGCCGGCTTTGAAGTCGAGGCCGCTCGAGACGAGGTTGTTCGCCTCGCTCGTATTCCGGGTAATGACGATCTCTTCCGGCGTGACCCGCAGCCGTTCCGCGATCAACGCGCGGCTTCCCTCGCGCGCGGGACCCAGCTTCGCGCGATTCGGCGGCGACGGATCGCGATCGACATCGGCCGTGTGTTTCTGGAGCGTGTCGATGACGCGCCGCGACGACGGACACAGATTGGCGGCGTTGAACATCGCGAGGTCCGCGGGCATGACGAACTCGGCGCGCACGCGCGCCCAGTACGCCTCACCGTCTCCTTGCGAGAGCGACGTCTGTTTCAACCACTCCAGGGGACGAGGCGCCACGGCGGCCGGTCCCGCCAACGCGAGCAGCCGGGTAAACTGTCGTCGGTTAAGAGACATAAAACCTCGCAGAGTGACGTGCAATTCGGAACTTGGGATCTGAGGACCTGGGGATTCAAGAGCTCGCTTGACACCGCCGCAGAGGTCTTCCCCAGATCCTCAGATCAACAGATCATAGTTTCCCGTTCTTCTTCTCTTCACTCTTCAGATATTTGTCATACCAACTGAGAATCCGGGACTCGAAGTCGATCGCCTCGGCGACGCTGTTCGGCGGACGATGGGCGCCGTTGACGTATCGGACCCATTCGACGTCGCGTCCCAGTCGTCTGAGCGCGTAGTAAATCTCGCGCGACTGACTGGCCGGAACGTTCGGATCCTGATCGCCCGTGATGTTCAGGAGCGGCGTCTTGATCCGATCGGCTTTGAGCACGGCCGAATGCTCGAGATACCGTTCCGGGTACTCCCACAGCGTGCCGCCGATGCGATCCTGGCTCTTTTCCGGCGCGTGCGTGTTGCGCACGCCGAGGCGCGGGCTGTCGGTGTAGAAGCTGATCATGTCGACTTTCCCCGAAATGTTGATCGCCGCCTTGAAGCGATCCGTCTGGGTCAGCAGCAGCACCGTGGCGTAGCCGCCGTAGCTCGTGCCGTGGACGCCGAGCCGATCGGGATCGGCGACGCCCCGATCGATCAGCTCGTTGGCGGCGGTCGTCACGCCCTTCACCCACGCTTCTCCCGGCCGCCCGACGACGAGATTGACCGACGGGTGAAAGACCGCGTAGCCGTGGCTGGTCAGAAACGCCGCCCGGGCGTTGAACCCGTTCTCGAAGAAGGTCTCGTAGATCTCGAACACGGTCGGGTACTTCTGGCCCGGAACGTAGTTGATCGGATACCGGAGCACACCGTAGAGCTGCTTGCCGTCGACGTCGCGGTACTTGATCAGCTCGGATTTCGGGAGCGGCCGTCCGTCGAGCCACGGATTGAGCTTCGTCAGGGTGCGGACGTTGCGAAACCCGGCGTCGGCGACCTGCAGCTCGGCCGGCCGGTCGCCATCGGATCCGGAAAACACGAACGTGCTGCCGTCGCGCGACAGCCTGATTCCGTTGTAGAGCTGCGTCGTCCTGACGAGCGTCGTCATCTGCCCCGTCGCCGCGTCGATGCGGACGACACCGCGGTCCCACTTGTCGCGGGCGCCATGCGTCGCGTAGATGCCGGTGCCGTCGGGCGTCCAGTCGATCGCCGCGATTCGGGGATTCTTCTCTTCGTCGGGATCGAGCGTCAGGATCTGTCGTCGAGCGCCGTCGGCGACGTTGACGACGTACCAGCCCTTCTTGCTCGTGATGAGGAGCTTCGTCGCGTCACGGCTGAAGGATTCGACCGAGAAGGATTCGGCCGTTTCCGTCTCCTTCTTTTCGTCCGGCGTGATCACGGGCGGCTGTCCGGGCTTCTCGTCCGGTTTGGGCTTCGGCTTCGGCGTGAGACTTCGCGGCTCGCCGCCGGCGATGGCCCGCACGAACACTTCACCCTGTTTCGCGTATGCCATCCATTTGAGGTCGTCCGACCAGCGCGGCGTCAGCCCCTTCAGATCCTTCGGCGCAATCAGCGTCCTCAGGTCGGCCTGGCCCGTTGCCGACACGAGCAGCCGGTTTTCCGTCCCGCCAATGGTGTCGTAGTCGGTTTTTTCGGTCGCGTCCTCCTGCAAGACCAGCAGCGAGCCATCGCGCGACACGCGGTAGTTCGTGATCTTGCGTTCGGCGACTCGCTCGGTGACCGCGCCGGTCGCGATGTCCACCTCCGCGACGTTCCGCCAGCGATTCACCCGGTTCATCTCGTCCCATTCGAGAAATGGCTCTTTCGACGAGTGAACGATGACCGGCCCGCGCGTGAGCGCGGCAAACCGTTCCGCCGCCTGCCGCTCCCGCGCCGGCGTCCGCATCGACACGATCACGCGCGAGCCGTCCGGCGTCCAGTCCAGCGTCGACGTCGGAAGAATGCTGCTCGCGCTCGTGATCGGAACCGGCATCGCAGGACCACCCGACGTCGGCCACACGAGCAGCGCGATGACCGGCTCAGCTGCCGACGGCGGCGCGGCGACGAGAATCGCCAGGCGTTTTCCGTCGCGGGAGAGCGCGGCTTGCCGCACGTTCGACAGCACGTCGCCCAGCGGAAGCTTGCGTTCGCCCGTTTGCGTGTCGATGACGACGAGGCGGACGGCGAGCGGCGCCAGATACGTCGGATCGCCGTAGCGGTAGTTGTCGGTTTCGGCGTTGTCGTACGTGCGGCGCTCGGTGACGACGACCAGACGGCCGTCCTCCGACAGATCCTGCACCGACGCGGTGACGATCTTGAGCATGTCCTCGGCCGTGAACCGCGCGCTCTGCGCGCCGGTCGAGGTGTGTGCGAGCAGAACTACGGTCAGCAGCGAAGCGGCCCGCCTCATTGGCGTGTTCTCCTGGGATTGGGTGAGGTGCGGCTATTTTACGGGAGACCGTCGGGTTCCGGCCGACGTTCGGCGGCGCCCGAAGAGGTGTCGAAAGCGCCGACGATCTGCGTGCGTGGATTGCTTCTTGCAGCCTTGTTTTCGGTCTGCGTCGGTCGGGCCTGAGGCCCGGCTATGGTGTGCCAGGAAGTCGTCTTCTCGAATGCGGCGTGTCGTATCGAGGTCGAACCGCGCCCGTACGCGCTCAATGGTCCCCTCTTCGCTGCGCTGATGTACGTCATCGACGCCGGCGGGACGGCGATGCGGCCCGTCATGTTCAAGGATGGGCGTCGCGTCGAAGTGCACGGAGGGACAGAAGCGCTCGCGCTCAACTCAGCGATCGCCCTGCTCGAAGCGAGGTTCGGTGCTATCACCGAATACGCCCATGGGTGCACCGAGGATCTGATCCCGCCTGGACCCGGTCAGCCGTTCATCCTGACGGAGTAAAGACCTCCGTTTGCCACATTGTGGTAACGCGCGTCACCCAGGCGTGACGAATCAGCCCAGCCGGATACCCACTTGGGCGTCCGCTCCACGGTCCCAACGCGCCAAAGTGTCATATCAGCCCGGCACTGGATCTGCTAATCGTTCCCGGGCCGCTGGAGCGCTCCGCCGCGAACAGGACTGGAGTTGCGTGTATGGAAGTGGGGCAGAACCGCAGACTCGCCGAGATGAAGGGTGGATCGACGCTGGACGTCCCGCCCCCTCAATCGTCTGAGCTCTTGCGCGCGCTCCTGGCGCTCCGGGACGGGGACTTCTCCGCCCGCCTGCCGGGCGACTGGACGGGCCTCAACGGCAAGATCGCCGACACCTTCAACGAAATCGCCGCCGCCAACGAACGGATGGCGCACGAGCTGGACCGCGTGGGACACACGGTCGGCAAACAGGGGCTGACGCGTCAACGCGTCCACTTCGACCAGCACCGCGGCGCGTGGGGCGGCATGGAAGCGTCGGTCAACGCGTTGATTGACGACCTGCTCTGGCCGACGACGGAGATGGCGCGCGCGCTGAACGCGGTTGCGCAGGGCGATCTCCTCCAGACCGTCCGGCTCGACGTCGACGGGCGTCCGCTCGAGGGCGAATTCCTGCGCCTCGCCACCATCGTCAACACGATGATCCGGCAGCTCGGCGTGTTCACGTCGGAGGTGACGCGCGTTGCGCGCGAAGTGGGCACGGATGGGCGGCTGGGCGGACAGGCCCAGGTGCCTGAGGTGAGCGGCGTCTGGAAGGACCTGACCGACAGCGTCAACCAGATGGCGAGCCATCTCACGGCGCAGGTGCGGAATATCGCCGAGGTGACGATCGCGGTCGCCGACGGCGATCTTTCCAAGAAGATCACCGTCGACGTCCGCGGCGAGATCCTGCAGCTCAAAGAAGCGATCAACACGATGGTCGATCAGCTGCGATCGTTCGCGTCGGAGGTGACGCGCGTCGCGCGCGAGGTCGGCACCGACGGCAAGCTCGGCGGGCAGGCGATCGTGCCCGGCGTCGCCGGGACGTGGAAGGACCTGACGGACTCGGTCAATGCGATGTGCGGCAACCTGACGGGTCAGGTGCGCAACATCGCGCAGGTGACGACGGCGGTCGCCCGCGGCGACCTGTCGCGCAAGATCACGGTCGACGTCCGGGGCGAGATTCTGGAGCTGAAAGACACGATCAACACGATGGTCGACCAGCTCAACGCGTTCGCGAGCGAGGTGACGCGCGTCGCGCGCGAGGTCGGCACCGACGGCAAGCTCGGCGGCCAGGCGCAGGTGTCGGGCGTCGCCGGCACGTGGAAGGACCTGACCGACAACGTGAACTTCATGGCGAGCAACCTGACCGGCCAGGTCCGGAACATCGCCGAGGTCGCGACGGCCATCGCGAAGGGCGATCTCTCCAAGAAGATCACCGTCAACGTCAGCGGCGAGATCCTGCTCCTCAAAGAGACCATCAACACGATGGTCGATCAGCTGAACGCGTTCGCGGGCGAAGTGACGCGCGTCGCGCGCGAGGTCGGGACCGACGGCAAGCTCGGCGGCCAGGCGGTCGTGGCGGGGGTCGCGGGCACGTGGAAGGACCTGACGGACAACGTGAACTTCATGGCGAGCAACCTGACGGGTCAGGTGCGCAACATCGCCGACGTGGCGACGGCCATTGCAAAGGGCGACCTGTCCAAAAAGATCACGGTCAACGTCAGCGGCGAGATCCTCCTTCTGAAAGAGACCATCAACACGATGGTCGATCAGCTGAACGCGTTCGCCGGCGAGGTCACTCGCTTTGCGCGCGAGGTCGGCACCGACGGGCGGCTCGGGGGCCAGGCCGATGTCCCGGACGTCGCCGGCACGTGGAAGGATCTGACCGACAACGTCAATCTGCTCGCCGCGAATCTCA